>NZ_JBSGGG010000007.1:0-326057 GCF_053603795.1 Nocardia sp. NPDC004123 | reverse complement strand
CTGACCTGGCTCACCAGCCGGTCGGGCGGCGACCCCGTCACCCAGCGCGACCTCGCCGACCACGCCGCCACCGACCCCATGATGACCTCCCAGGTACTACGCACCCTGGAACAGAAGGGCCTGCTGGAACGGCGCGATCACCCCACCGACCGCCGCGCCAAATCCCTCGTTCCCACCGAATCCGGTGCGGCCCTGGTCAATCGGGCCATCGGCGCCGTCGAAACCTGCGACCGCGACTTCTTCGCCCCCCTCGGCGACCGCACCCCCCGCTTCGCCGACTCCCTGTGTCTGCTCCGCAACCGCGATTCTGGCTGAACCGTCTCACGCCGGACGGGAGTGGGCAGGGCCGCAACTATCGCACTATTGCCTTCTGCTCAGGTTTCACAAGCTGTCTATGTCATCGACTGCGATATTCGGTTCGGCGGGGCCGTGAGTCAGAAGCCAGTGCCGGAACCGTTTCTGGATGTCGGAAGGAAGGGGCGGTGCGGCGGGAAGGGGAAAGCCAAGGGACTGGCATGTACCGACGGTGGTCGCAGTCCGGGGTGCCCGGGCCAGTTCATCAGGCCAGTAGTCGGCCTCAACGGCGTTCCGCTCGCGGGTGACCGTTCTGCGGGCCAACAGTATGGAGAGCGCTGTGACGGCAGCCCATAACGGGCCCATGAGGATGTGTAGGAGCCCCAGCCAGGCGACGTTGCTCCAGCAATAGAGTGCCACCTGCGCGGCCAAGCTCACGAAACTCACGAGCGCGATCACTACCGTTGATACCGCGTAGAAGCGGTGCAGCACCCGGTTCGAGCGCCACCCGGGTGGGCCGCCCACGATCCTGTTCGCGACCAGACCGGCCAAGGGGCGGTCGGCCGAGAGAGACAGCAGGCATGTTGCCGTTGCCGCAGCCGGGATCGCCATCGGGAGCAGGAAGAACCCCCGCGCCTGTCCTGTCCAGGCTGCGACGGCGGCGCACGCCGTCGCCAGTAGGGATCCGACGACTGCGTGCCCGACCTGCTGCCGGGCGCGCAACCGCCACGCGAGAACGAGCACGGCGGTCACCGTGGCGGCGGCTGAGGCGGGTCGTAGCCCGCCGATCCCGTTGGCGGCCAGGAACGCCAGGGTGGGTGCGCCTGCCGCAGCCGCAGCAGTGACTGTGGACGTGGACGTGGCGCGGAGTGTCGTCATCGCGTCGGCTCTGCGGCGTCGTCGGGGCGGCGTCGGCCGGTGACTTTCGAGGAGGGGAGACGACCGGCCTTGGAGGTACCGGTGAGCGTGTCGCCGTCGACGGTGACGGCGAAGGTCAGGTCGAGGCGCATCGGGCGGGTGATGGACTGTTTCCAGGTCAACCGGTCACCGTTGAGGGCGATGTCTTGCAGGGGCAGGTTCTCGCCCGCGCCGTGGACGGTGCCGACCAGCAGCCCGCCTTCCGTGCGAAGTTCGACGACGGGTCGCATCCGCCCGATGGGCGTGATGATGGTCAGGTCCCAAACACCTTCGATTTCAGTGGACATGAAGTAGCGTTTCCTAGCTCGTCACGTGCGGGGCGCTCAGAAAGTGGCGGGCTCGGGTCCGTCGGGGCGCCAGGTGGTGCCGCGGCGCTCGTGGGCGAACAACTCCTCCACGGCATGGGCGATCCGCGGACCCACTTCGCGCTCCAGCAGGTACAGGCCGAGGTCGAGGCCAGAGGTGACCCCGGCGGCGGTGACCAGGTCGCCGTCGTCGACGACGCGTGCGCGCACGGCGTGGACGCCGGTCGCGTCGAGCAGGTCCAGGCCCAGGTGATGGGTGGTGGCGTGGCGACCTTGGAGGAGGCCGGCCATGGCCAGGACGAGCGAGCCGCCGCAGACCGTCGCCACGGTGATCCGCGCGTCCTCCATGGCGGCCTCGAGCAGCACCGGCAGCTCGGTGTCCAGCGTGCGGCCCAGCCGCACTGGGATGGCGTCCTCCTGAGCACCGGTGTCTTCGAACTCTGCGGCGTCGCCGGGTTCGCCGACGCGCCCGGAGACACCAGGAACAACGACGACGCCGGGCCGATGCGGGTCGAGAGTGCCAGTGGCGCGCAGCGACAGGCCGCCGGTCCCGCTGACGACCTCCCGCGGACCTTCGGCGCTGACCAGCTCCACGCTGACGGTGCCCCCGGAGGCAGTGCCGCCGGCATGGAGGACCTCGAACGGCGCGATGGCGTCAAGCGGGTCGAACCCGTCGAACAACACGATCTGGGCGTGCATATGGGTGCCTTTCGTTAGTCCGGGAGTCGGCGGTCACCGACTTCGCATCGATGCTAGGAGCCGGTGTGCACAGCAAGGGTGGGCTCGAATGACACGTTCCAACGGGATCTCGCCACACGTCGTTTGCCGTCGCTCGGAGCTGTGCGCCGGTGGCGTCCGAGCTCACTCGCTCTGTCCCTTTGACCTCGCAGCCATACGGGGTTGTCCCGCTGACGCACGTGGACAGCTCGCAGAAGACGATGGGCGAACCGGAGCCGGTGCCCGACCTGGAAATACGCTCCGCGACACGGTTGCGGGGCTCCAGCAGGCGCTACGGTCGCTGGATACAGGGCCCACTGCAGAGCCGGTGCAGTGTGGTGCCGGTCTGCTGCCGAGGCAACAGCCCAACCTGCGCTCGCACTTCCCGCACTGCGGGGTCGACGCACCGGCGGAAGTAGCAGCTGCCCGCTGTCGACGCGGAGCATGTCGGGGCCCGGTTCGATCTCCGGAGAGCATCGGACGGAGGCGTTGGTCGCGATCCATCTCCCTTCGAGGCGGAGCTCCTCAGGCGTGCTCGCTGCTGCGGAAGGTGGCGCGGTAGCTTTGCGGCGTGGTGCCGGCGACCCGCTTGAACCGCTCGCGGAAGGCAGTCGGGGAACCGAAGCCGGCTTGGTCAGCGATGCGCTCGATGGTGTGGTCGGTGTTCTCCAGGAGGAACTGCGCCCGCCGCACCCGGGCCCGCAGCAGCCACTGCAGCGGTGTGGTGCCGGTCTGCTCGCGGAACCGACGGCTGAAGGTGCGCGCGCTCATGCTGCTGCGTTGAGCCATGAGGTCGAGCGTCAGCTCCTCACCGAGGTGCTCCTCCATCCAGGCGAGCACCGGTTCGAGCGTGGAACCCTGCGGAACCGGTGGCTGGGGAAGGACGATGAACTGGGCCTGGCCCCCTTCGCGTTCCAGCGGGGTGACCGCCAGTCGGGCCGCATCGGCGGCCACCGCGGAGCCGAAGTCGCGGCGGATCATGTGCAGGCACAGGTCGAGCCCCGCCGAGGCGCCTGCGGAGGTGAGCAGCTGCCCGTTGTCGACATAGAGGACGTCGGGGCGCACCTCGACCGAGGGGAAGCATCGGGCTAGATCGGGGGCGGCAACCCAGTGCGTGGTTGCTGCCAGTCCGTCGAGCAGTCCGGTCAGGGCGAGGTCGAAGGCGCCGACGCAGATCGAGGCAATCCTGGTGCCTCGGGCCGCCGCCGCGCGCAACGCCTCCAGCACCTCCTCGCCTGGCGGAGGCGCACCCTCCGCACGACCGGGAACGATCACGGTGTCGGCATCGGCAAGCCCGTCCAGGCCCCAGGGGGCGATGATCATGAATCCGGCTGCCGGGATCTGTGCACCCGGCCCGCAAACACGCACCTGGTAAGGGCGGCGCCCGTCCGGCAGCCGGACTCGTGCGAACACCTCCAAGGGCGTGGACAGGTCGAAGGGGATGACCTGATCGAGTGCCAGAACCGCAACGGTGTGCACTTACGACTCCTCAATTTCCGGACAAAACCGCGATCACCGTCTCCGTCCTACGGTTCACGATGGCGCAGGTCAAAGGATTGGCGAGAATCCGTTGGATTCTGTCATTCCAGCTACTGGGAGTCGGTGGTTCTTCGTTCCTAGGCTCCGATGTCGGTAGTCCCTCTATCAGGACTTCACCGCTTCCGGCCCAAGCACGTGAGAAGGCGTACCAACATGCCCACCCTGCCCCTTTGTTCCTTGCCCGATGTCCACCCGCACCGCGGTGAGGGCGCGGCTCGATGACCAAGCTCGTGCTCGCTGTCCACGTCTTGGCGGCCATCATCACCATCGGCCCCGTGACGGTCGCTGCCAGCATGTTCCCCGCGGCAGTCCGGCGAGCTGCCTCAGCCCCAGGCGATGAGACCCTCGCGGGTGTGCGAGTCCTGAACCGGATCTGCCGCGTCTACGCGCAGATCGCAATCGCTGTTCCGGTGTTCGGATTCGCCACCGCAAGCCTGATGCATGTCTTGGGCAGCCCCTGGCTGATCATCTCCATCGCCCTGACAGGCGTCGCCGCCTTGGTGCTGGGCCTGTTGGTGCTGCCCCGCCAACACTCCATCCTCACCGCCCTTGCCGAAACGACGGCCGAGCCCCGTCTCGATCGAGCAGTCACAGCTCGGCTGGCGATTCTCACCGGAGTCTTCAACCTGCTGTGGGCCACGGTCACGGTACTGATGATCGTCCGTCCCGGCTCGACCACCGGAGCTTGAACGCCATGACCACCCGTAAACCGCTGCGCATCTGCGCAACGATCGAGCTGATCACACTCGCCACGCTCTTGACGAACATGACCACCTTCGATGCGCACACCGTCGCCGCACTGACCGGCCCGATCCACGGTTTCGCCTGGCTCTACGGCGTCATCGCCACCTGGCGCGACGCCCACTCCACCGGGCAGCGCATCCTGCTGTCGGCCATACCCGGCGTCGGCGGCATGCTGGCACTGCGAAGCCTGGACCGCGCGGGCGCCCAAAACCCCAGTCCTGACCGCCCCTACATGGCGAGTCGGCCGAGCCCTGACCTCTCGGTCGGTGCCGCCTGTTCGCAGGGAGGCGCCGGGGACGACCTCGGGGCGGGACGACGAACCTGGCCTGCTCCAGCGCTGAGGAGTTCGGGCCCAGGACGTGCTCGAACAGCGGGCCCCGAAGCGGACTTCGACTTGGGACCGAGAGCGCTGATCGCCGGACGTCGGCTGCGGCGGTGGAAGCTCGAATCGAGGAGTAAAGGATTTCGATGCCATGACCGACGTCGAGGAGGTGACCCAGTTCGCGAGCGCGATGGGTGAGCTTTCCGGTCTGGTTACTCCGGGCGCTCTGGCTGCGGTCGACACCGCCGGGGTGACGAGGGTCGTCGACATCGAGGGTGCGGACGGCGATTTCGTGCTGGGGTTGGTGCACGCCGACCCGCAACTGCACGGTCAGGCGCTCGATCTGCCCCAGCGGTAGAAGGAGTCCGGGCAGAGGCCGTCAAGCGGCGGACTCTACGTCCCGGAACTCACTCCCGCCCGATCTCATCCCCTGAGAGCCACTGTTGACCGCAGCAACCACTCGTGAGCTGGGCCCGGAGCGCCACTTCGGTGAGGTACGAATTCGCGATCTCACCCGGACGCCCCGTCACCACCAGCCGACCCTGTACCCAACGTGTTTCCCATGGAGGACAGGCCACGCGACACAGCCGGTCGACGCGGTGGCGGGACGCCCGATCTTGTTGTAGTTTCCCGGCTCCGTCACGCGGAGCCGACAGAGCCCGTACCGTTCTGCCGGGTCTCGGGCCGATCGAAGTCGAGATTGACGGTGTTCCGGCCGATCTGGGTGGCCCGCGACGCCCGATGTTCGACGCCCACGGTGTGCACCCGATCGGGAAGGCCCTTCGCAAGTGGGCTGCGTCACAGTTCAGCGTGGAATCGAACCTGCCCGGAATGAGCGGCGTCCCCCGTACGCACTGGAAAACCGAGGATGGGAGCTCACCGATGACATTGCGACGCTGGATGGTGGCCACCGCGGTGGTGGCCGGAACGGTTGCGCTGACCGCGTGTGGATCGGGCGCGAAGGACGAGGCGGGCAGCACCGCCTCCGGCACCACCACGGCATCGGTCACCAACGCCCAGGCCGCCGCGACCGTCGGGGTGCAGACCCTCGGCGGACGGCAGGCGCTGGCGGACGGTTCCGGGCGCGCGCTGTACCTGTTCACCAAGGACACGCCCGGCCACTCCGCGTGCGCGGGTGAGTGTCTGGTGAAGTGGCCCGCCGTGACCGCGGCCGTCACCGCGGGCACGGGTATCGACGCCGCTAAACTCGGCACGGTCACGCGTGCCGACGGGTCGGCGCAGGCCAGCTATGCGGGCAAACCGCTGTATTACTTTGCGGGCGACAAGAATCCGGGCGATACCGCCGGTCAGGGCGTCATGGATGTCTGGTTCCTGCTCGACGCCCAGGGCGAGGCGATTCGCTGATGCGGCTGCCGTGGGCGGCAAACCGAACGGTCTCGGACGAGGAGTTCCTGACCGCGATCGACGCCGCCCACGGCCGGGCCGTACGCAACTACCTGCACGGGCGATGGCGCGATCCGCACCAGGTCGAGGATCTCACCCAGGAAGTGTTGCTGCGGGCCTGGCGCTCGGTGGAAACCTTGCGCCGCAAGGACATCACCGAGCCGGAGATTCGCGGCTGGCTGCTCACCACCGCACACCGGGTTCTGGTGGACCGGTGGCGCGCCGAACAGCGCCGACCTGTCGCATCGGTCGAGCATGCCGATCTGGCCGATCTGGCCGCCGTCGATCAGCCGCTGGATCGGGCTATCGACGGCTGGCTGGTCTCCGACGCCCTGGCTCGCCTCTCGCCCGAGCATCGGGCCGTCGTAGTCGAGCTCTACTTCCGCGATCGCAGCGTGGCCGAGACCGCGCGGCGGCTTGGCATCGCCGAGGGCACAGTCAAATCCCGCAGCTACTACGCGGTGCGCGCACTACGTTCCATCTTCGACGAACTGGGGGTGACCCGGTGACCAACGCCGGACACGAGCACTACCGGCACCTGCTGGGCGCGTACGTGCTGGGCGGGCTGGGCCCGGCCGACAAGGCCGCTGTGGACGCTCATTCGGCCGACTGCCCGGCCTGCCGCCGGGAACTGGCCGAATTCGCCGTCGTACCGGGACTACTGGCTAAAGCCGAAGCACCGCAGGATGATTCACCCATCCAGGAGCAGTCCTTTGTGGCGTTGCGGGAGACGCTGCGCGCGGTATCCACCGCCCGGGCCGCGCAGCGCAGGCGCCGCGTGTTCGCGACCGCGGGCCTCACCGCCGCCGCGCTGGCCGCCGGTGTCGCACTCGGATTCGTCCTGCACCCCGCCGAGTCGCCGGGCACATCGGCCACCGACCGTGTCATCGCGTTCACCACCGGCTCCGGAACATCCAGCAGCACAATCGATCTCACGCCCAAACCGTGGGGCACCGAACTGCACCTCACCCTGCGCGACCTTCCCGCCGGGCTGCGCCTGACGGCCGTGGCGGTCGGCGCGAACGGCCAGAGCGAACCCGCCGCCACCTGGATCACGCCCGCGGTGAACCCCATCAAGGTGACCGGCGCGGTCTCGTTCCGCGCCGACACCGTGCACCGCATCGAAATCCGTACCGACAGCGGCACTCCCGTCGCCGTCGCGACCGGCTGACGCCGGAATCGGGGTTCCGGTAGTAACCCCGCAGAACAACGAAGTTCGGGTAGCCGCTGTTCAGGGCCGTGCAAAACACCAGTCCAGGGCGATTACAGCAGATGCCTTCATCGAGCGGGAGTTCGGGTATGCGCAGCTGTGGGCTCTTCGGGTCTCCAGCTAGCCCATGTCGACCGCCACCGCCCGGCCCAGGGACAGCGCCCAACATTGTCCCTACTTTCCGGAGGCCCGCCAACCCATGAA
This sequence comes from Nocardia sp. NPDC004123, assembly GCF_053603795.1. Lineage (NCBI taxonomy): Bacteria > Bacillati > Actinomycetota > Actinomycetes > Mycobacteriales > Nocardiaceae > Nocardia > Nocardia sp. NPDC004123. The sequence continues at coordinate 318,400 of NZ_JBSGGG010000007.1, read as the reverse complement.
CAACCTCGGTGTCTCGAGGAGCGGGGCGATCCCGCCGAGGCCGAAACCTGGTCAGGAGTCTTCGCGGCCAGGGCGGCGATCGTGCGCAGACCTCGCGGTTTGCCGCGGTGGCCGAGGCAGAGCCCACACCGTGGCAAGCGAATTCCGCTCGGCCGCAATCGATCCTGAGCAGGGATCTGAACACCTCGCTGCTGGCGTGCCGGCCAGTCGCACAGTGTCGTAGTGATCGCACGAGTTCCATTCGGCCACAGTGGATTCTGTTACGCTCCGCATCAGCCTGACACTGACGATCACGGAGGGAAACACGTGGAAAACAGCTACGAGTGGGACACTCTGGTCGACCGCATTTCTGAGAACAGTTACGGCGTGCATGTCGAGCCCGACAAGATCAGCGTCAAGGTCATCGACGCCGAAGAGGACTGGGCCGCCCCGGACGTCGTGATCAGGCGGGCAGGCGAGGACTGGATCCAGATCGACAGGCCCTTCGCCGAGGCCGACAAGGTAGATCTCCTGGCCATACTCAACAAGGTCGGCAGCACGGGCACTATAGGCGGGCTCGTCGTAATGGATGAGCAGATCATGCTGCGACACGCGCTCCGGCTGACCGAGGCCGTCGAGCGCGACGACCGCTACGGCGACTCTTGGAAGTATGAAGAACCATTGGGCTGCATCATCGATGCGGCCAGGCTGCTGGGGCGGCAGCTCGCCGGGCACGACGACGACTTCTAACCGGCACCGCGGACAACCACGCCCAGCCCGGCACCGAACCCGGGGGCGCCGCGGTCATCAGCCACGCCCTGTTAGCTCAGGCCTGCACCCCAAGCCCGAACCTGACGGGCGCGTTCGAAAAACGATCAGTGGTCGCCCGGAGCGTCGTCAGTGGTGGCGGCCCGGGCCCGGTCGGTGTCGTGGAACTTGCCGACGTACTTCTCCTGATCGGCGATCCTGCGCTCGTACCAGTCGAGCGCGCCCTGCTTGCTCAACAACGTCGAGGCCCATAGATGCGGGGTGTCGGACAATCGGATCCGGCAATAATCCAGAAGTGTCCGCCCCACTGACCGGTATGGACCCCACCGCCGGGATCGTGGTCACCGCGATACGGAGAGGAGACGATCGTCCCGGACGAGAACGGAGCCTTCACCTACCACATGAAGATCACCTCCGTCGGCGACCTCGGGCGTACTCTTCAAAACCCTGACAACGGTCAAAGCCGTTCTCGCCCATGGGATCCGGCGGCGGAGGTAGAGCAAGAGCGTGTATCGCAACGGCCTGGCCATACTGGACCGACCATGTCCAACTGGGCGAGCCGGGCGCCGAGGCCGTCGCCGACCTGATCGGCGGCTTTCTCGACGATTCAGCCGGCTGACACGACATCCGTACATGGAGGTGATCGTCCATCACAGCCACTCGCCCACCACCTCCGCGATGTATCCGAGGGCAATATCCGAGGTCATCCGCCAGTGGGTGACGGGCACCAGGTGGTTGAGAACGGAGCCTGTCACTGCGGGTAGCCAGGTGTCTGCATTCGCGCTTCCCGTCGGGTCGTCCTGGGCCGCAGTGAAGTAGACAATGTCGCCGTCGAACGAACGTGGGCGATACACCGCGTCGAGGGATGCCGAGGTGGCGGCGGCGTTCACGATTCGTTCGATGCGAGCCGTTCCGATGGAGGCGAACGGCTCGGGAAGAGCGGCTAGTTGCTGCGGGAGCCGTGTGAGGTCGATGGATATTTCGGGGCCGAGTTCGGCGGACTGGTCGCCCAGCAGTCCGCCGATGAGGTCTGTCACTGTCACCTCCGGGATGGCGACGGGCCCGGCAGCGGAGTTGCGTAGGCGGCTGTCGAGCATGGCAAGTAGCGCGACCTTCTCGCCTGTGTCTTGGAGTTGTACGGCCATAGCGTGGGCTAGCACGCCACCCAGGGACCAACCGAGGAGATGGTAGGGGCCCTCCGGTTGGACCGTGCGGATCTGTTCGATGTAGAGGCGGGCCCAGTCCTCGATCGAACCCGGCAGTGGGGCACAAGAACTCAGAACCGGGGATTGGAGGCCGTAGATCGGGCGGTTGGGGGGCAGGTGAGCGGCCAGACCAGCGAAGGACCAGGCGATACCACCGATGGGGTGGATGCAGAAGAGCGGGTTGGCAGGGACATTGGGGTCGTGGGGACGCAGGGGTAGGAGGATGTCGAACGCCGCGTCGGGACCTTCGGTTTCGGAGCCGCGAGTGCGTAGCTCGGCAAGGATGGCTGCCGGGGTGGGCGCGGTGAAGGCCCACATAACGGGGACTTGTTCGGCTACCGCTTCGGTCAGTTGGGCGACCAGTTTGGTCGCCAGAAGGGAGTTCCCGCCTAGTTCGAAGAAGTTGTCGTCCAGACCGATTCGGTCCAGGCCGAGGACTGCGGCGAAGATCTCGCAGATTGCGGTTTCGAGAGCAGTGGTGGGGGCGCGATAGGTGCGGGGTGCGAGTTCTGGTGCGGGGAGAGCTGCGCGGTCCACTTTGCCGACCGGGGTCAGGGGGACGTTGTCGAGGATCACGATGTCGGTGGGCACCATGTGTGAAGGCAAAGCTCGTGCGGCCCATTTGATCAGGCGGTCAGGTTCGACCCCGCTGTTGTGGACAGGCACGACATATGACACGAGAACCGTTGCACCGGTGTGATTTTCCCGGCCGACCGTGACAGCGAATTCCACGTCGGCGTGGGTGGCCAGGACCGCGTCGATCTCGCCGGGTTCGATGCGGAAGCCGCGGATCTTCACCTGGAAATCGGTGCGGCCCCGATAGTCGAGCTCGCCATTGGCATTCCATGCGACGACGTCGCCGGTGCGGTACATGCGGGTGCCGGCGTGGAATGGGTTGGCGACGAAACGCTCGGCCGTCAGGCCGGCACGGCCGAAGTAGCCGCGTGCCAATTGGGTACCGGCCAGGTAGAGCTCCCCCGGGACGCCGAGCGGCACCGGCCGCAGGCGCGAATCCAGGACGAATACCTGACTGTTCCAGACCGGTTCGCCGATCGGCACAGAGGTCGCATCGATGTCGGCCACCCGGTGGCTGGTAATCGATACCGCGGCTTCGGTCGGGCCGTACAGGTTGAACAGTGCCGTCTGCGGCGCCACCTCGGCAAGTCGGCGCGCCAGCGCCACGGGCAGTGTTTCACCGATGGCGAGAATGCGGCGCAGCGAGTCCGGTAGCCGGTCGGTCAGCAATGCGTCGAGCATCGACGGCACCGCGTGCAGGGTGGTCACACCCTCACGGGACATCAGCGCGTTCAAATACGCGGGGTCGCGGTGCCCGTCCGGCGCGGCGATCACCAGGCGGCCGCCGCAAGCCACCGCGGACCAGAATTCCCACACCGACAGGTCGAAGGTCGCCGCTGTTTTGAGCAATATCGAGTCGTCACGGGACAGTCCGAATTCTGCTGTCTTCCAAAGCAACTGATTCACGATCGCGCCGTGCGAGATTGTGACACCCTTCGGGCGGCCGGTGGACCCCGACGTGAAGATCACGTACGCCGCATGCTCCGCATGCAATGGCACGATGCGGTCGTCGTCGGTGATCGGGGCGGAGCTCAGACCCGACAGATGCAGTCGGTCCACATGCACGATCGACACGGCGGAGGTGACGAAATCCGTAGCGGTATCGGTCAGTACGCAGATCGGTGCCGCTGTTTCCAGAATGTGGTCGGATCGCTGCGCGGGCTGATCGGGGTCCACCGGCACGTACGCGCCACCGGCCTTGCTCACCGCGTACATGGCGACAACCAGGTTCACCGAACGCCGAAGGGCAACCGCCACGCGGGATTCGGGACCCACGCCGAGGGCGATGAGCTGTCGTGCGAGGCGATTCACCTGTGCGTCCACATCCGCGTACGTGCAGCGGGTGCCATCGGCCGCGACGAGGGCGTCGGCGTTGGGCGTCGCGGCGACCGTCGTGTCGAGCAACGACACTAAGGTGGCAGCAGCGAGCGGGTGTCCGGTGTCGTTCCACTCCAGGAGAATTCGCGCACTCTCCTCCGGCGCGAGCAGGTCGATCGCTCCAACCGGTACCTCGGGATCGGCGATCACGGCATTCAGCACGCGCACGAAACGGTCCGCGAATCCCCGCACCGTCGACTCGTCGAAGAGATCCGTGGCGTAGGTGAGGACACCGCCGATACCCGTCGGCATTCCCTCTCTGTCATAGCCGTCTGCCACGATCAGATGTAGATCAAACTGCGACAACTGCCGATCTGTCGACAATCCCGTCATGGTGAGGCCAGGCAATTCCATGCTCACCGGGGCCAGATTCTGGAACGACAGACCCACCTGGAACAGCGGATGCCGCGCCGTCGAACGCGCCGGATTCAGCGCTTCGACCAACTGCTCGAACGGTACGTCGGCGTGAGCGAAGGCCTGGATGTCGGCATCACGCTGCCGCGCGAGCAAATCGGTGAAATCCGCACCCGCATCGACCCTGGTGCGGAACACCAGCGTATTGACGAACATGCCGATGAGATCGTCCAGCTCGGCCGCACCGCGACCAGCTATCGGCGTGCCGATAGCGATATCACCGGTTCCCGACAACCGTGCCAACAGGATCGCGAATGCGGTGTGCACCACCATGAACAGGGTCGCGCCCTGCGCCCGAGCCAACTCCACCAACGCCGCATGGGTACGCGCATCGATGTGCAGGTCGACTTGGCCGCCCGTGAACGACTGGACCGCTGGACGCGGCCGGTCGCGCGGCAGTTCCAGCTGATCTGGCAGGTCGGCGAGCGCATGACGCCAGTAGGCGATCTGCTCGGCCGCCAGCGACCCCGGCTGGTCCGCACTGCCGAGCATGGCGCGCTGCCACAGCGCGTAGTCCGCGTATTGCACGGGCAGTGGCGACCAGGCGGGAGCCAGTCCCTCGACGCGAGCGACGTATGCCGACACCAGATCTCGGGTGAGCGGACCACCCGAGAAACCGTCACCGCAGATGTGATGGACGACCATGGCCAGGACGAATTCGCCGTCGGCGACCTGCCACAGCACGGCCCGCAGTGGTACCTCGGCGGTGACGTCGAACCTGGTCGATGCCAGTGCCGCGACGGCCGATTCCACCTCGTCCGCGTGGGCGACTCCCAGCTGGAGTCGTGGTACTTCGGGGTCCGTGGGTGGCAGGATCACCTGCACCGGACCTGCTTCGTGCTGCGGGTAGACCGTACGCAGGATCTCGTGTCGCACAACGAGATCGGTGAAAGCCTGCTGCATCGCCTCGGCATCCGGCGCACCAATCAGTCGGATTGCGATGGGAATGTTGTAGGCGGCCGACTCGGTGTCGAACCGGTTGAGGAACCACATCCGCTGTTGGGCGGGCGACAGCGGAATCCGTTCAGGTCGTTCGCCCGCCATCAGAGCCGGACGGGTCGGCACACCGGTGAGTTTCGCTAGCGCCGTGGCCAATCCCGCAACGGCGGGGGCGGTGAACAACGCACGCACGGGCACCTGGGTATCCAGCGCCATCCCGAGGCGAGCGGTCACCCGCGTGGCGAGCAGAGAATTGCCGCCGAGCTCGAAGAAGTTGTCGTCCGCGCCGACCCGTTCCAGACCCAGTACCTCAGCGTAGACCGCTGCCACGATCCGTTCAGCCGCTGTCGACGGTTCCCGATACGTGCGAGCCACGAGTTCGGGTGCGGGGAGCGCGTTCCGGTCGAGCTTGCCGACGGCAGTCAGCGGAACCTCGTCGAGCACCACGACCGACACGGGGACCATATGCGACGGCAGAGACCGTTCGGCCCACTGGATCAACTCATTGGAATCGAGCGCGCGACCCACCACATACGACACCAATATGGCTGCCCCGCTGTGGTTTTCGCGGCCGATTGTGACCGCATGGTCGACCCCGGGATACGCGGAGAGCACAGCGTCGATCTCACCGAGTTCGATGCGGAACCCGCGGATCTTCACCTGGAAGTCCATGCGGCCCACATACTCCAGTTCGCCGCCGAGCGGCCCGGAGGCCGGCACGCCGACCCACCGAACCAGATCGCCGGTGCGGTACATGCGATCCCCGGGCGGCCCCCAGGGATTCGCGACGAACCGTTCCGCTGTCGCGCCGACACGCCGGTGATAGCCGCGCGCGAGTGCCGGCCCCGACAGATACAGCTCACCCACGACACCCGAGGGAACCGGATTCAACATGCTGTCGAGCACCACCGCCCATGTGCCCGGCACCGGGCAACCGATCGATACCCGTTGTCCCGCAAGCAGAGTCGTGTAGGTGGCGCCAACAGTCGCCTCGGTCGGACCATAGCCGTTGATGAACCGACGCCCCGGCTGCCATCTGGCGAGGAGTTCGGGCGTTGTGGCTTCGCCGCCCGCGGAGACCACCTCGAGGTCGTCCAGGCCGGATGGATCTACGGTGCCGAGCAGCGCGGGAGTGATGATCGTGTGTGTGACCCGTTCTGTCCGCAGCAGTTCATGCAGTTCGTCGCCACCGACGATCTCCGGGTCGACGATGACCAGGGTGGCGCCGCTGTAGCAAGCGGTGGTGATTTCCTCGACCGATTGGTCGAAACTCGGCGAGCACACGTGCAGCATGCGCGATTCTGGTTCCAGCCGCAGGATTTCGACCGAGTGGCCCACGAGCCCCCCGAGCCCGGCGTGGGTGAGTGTGACGCCCTTGGGCATTCCTGTCGACCCGGACGTGTAGATGACATAAGCCTGATGCGAGAAATGCAGTGGCCCACGACGATCCCGGTCCGTCACGGGGTCCACCGGCTGAGCGGCGCAGTGCGCCGACACCGCAGGATCGTCCAATGCCAGCCAATCGACCGTGTTGGGCAGGCTATCCATCTGCTCGGCAACCGTGATGCCAATCGCCGCAGCCGAATCGTCCAGCATGTACCGCACCCGATCCACCGGATAGGTCGGATCGACCGGTAGATACGCGCCGCCTGCCTTGGCGACCGCCCATATCGCCGCCACCATCGAGTAGGAACGTCGCATCGCCAGTGCCACCACGGTTTCGGGCGCGACGCCGCGGTCGATCAATACCCGCGCCAGTCTGGAGGAGTGCTCGTCGAGTTCGCCGTAGGTGTAACTCCGCCCGGCGTCACGGATGGCAACTCGGTCCCGTCCGAAGGCGACTCCTCGGGTGAGCAGATCCGGCAGCATACCGACGGTAGCCGGGACGCCGCCGCCCATTCGAGTCAGGCGCTGGTATTCGCCGTCGGCCAGCAGCGGAAGCTCGCCGGCCCGCGTTTCGGGACGGTCCGCCACCGCCGCCAGCACCCGAACGAACCGCTGGACGAAGAGAGTCGCGCCGCGCTCGTCGAAAAGGCGACTCGAGAAGGACATCTCGCCACGTAGTTCGGCAGAGTTCCCACCGGTGGCCCAAAGGGCCAGTGCCACATCTCCGACGGCATCCGCTGGGCTGTCGAACGAGAGCGCCACTTGGAACAGCGGGTGCCGATCCGGCGACGGCCGCGCTCCCAATAGCTCGACCAGTTCCTCGAACGGAATACCCGCGTGCGCGAGTCCCTGTAGTTCGATCTGATGGGCCTCGGGCAGAAGGGAGATGAACCGCGCACGGAGGTCCGTACGGGTCCGCAGCACAAGCTCGGCCCGATGGCGCCCCGGCACCGGTGTGCCGATCGCGATATCGCCGGTGCCGGACAGGCGAGCGAGCAGCACCGCCAATGCCGTACGCACCAACGCGGTCCAGGTCACGCCCGCTGTGTCCGCTACTCCGCGCAGACCCCGATGCACATCGTCGGGCACCGAGAACACCACTAGTCCACGCGAATCCGGCCGCAGCCCGGGACCGGGTCGTGTCCGATCCATCGGCAGTTCCAGCCTGTCGGGCAGCCCCGCCAATGCGGTGCGCCAGTACCGGGACCGGGCGATCGAGTCATCGGACTCTTCGTCGAGCCGCACCGCGAGCGCGGCCGCGAGATGGTCCGGTGCCGTGACGATTTCGCCGAGCACCCTACGCAGCCGATCGGTGACCGCCTGCGCCGTCTGCTCGGCGACCATGTCCCGCCGGTACTTCACCTGCACCAGTGTGCGAGAGTTCGGGAAAACCATGACCGTGATCGGATAGTGCGTGAAGTCGTCGGCACGCACCCCGTCGATCCGCAATCCGTCGAGCGCACCGCTGGCCCGCTGTAGTCCCTCGGCATCGACCGGGTACGACTCGAACACCAGCATGGTGTCGAACAGCTCGCCCTGCCCCACGACGCGCTGGATGGCACCGAGTCCGAGGTGGTGATGATCCAGCAGCGACGCCTGCTCGGCTTGCAGTCGGTCCACGAGTGTTCGCACCGTTGTATCCCGGCCGAATCGGATCCGCACGGGGATGGCATCCACGAAAAGACCGATCATCTCGCCGATTCCGTCGAGTTGCGCGGGCCTGCCGGAAATCGTCGCTCCGAAGACGACATCGTCTCGTCCGGTACTCCCCGCGATGGCCAGACCCCACGCCGCCTGGATCACCGTATTGGCGGTCACCTCGGCCGCGGCCGCGTACTCCGTGAGTGCTGTGGTCTCGGCCGTGGACAACTCGAACTCGCAGCGGCCGAATCCATGACCGGATGCGGCGGGCCAGGTGAGTTCGGGCGCGAGCATGGTCGGTGCGGCGTCCGCCAAGACAGTCGACCACGCCCGGGTCGCGGCGTCCTCGTCCTGACGCGAAAGCCACCGCAGGTAGTCGCGATACGGTCGGACGGGAGGCAGTACCGAAGCATCGCCACCGGTCGTGTACAGGACCAGCAGCTCCTTCAGCAGCAACGGCATCGACCAGCCATCGAGCAGAATGTGGTGGCCGGTCAGGACGAGATGGATACGTCCGGAATCGGTGTGGTACACCGTAAGTCGCAGCAGCGGCGCCACCGTGGGATCGAATCCGAGATGTTGCTCGGCGGTCAGCAGTCGCGGCAGTTCCGCTTCGGATACGCCCTCGACGATTCGCACCGGCATCTCGGCGTCGTCGATCACCAGCTGCACCGGGGTTCCGTCGGCCGCAGGGACGAAGGCGGAGCGCAGATTCGCGTGCCGGTTCAGCATGCTCCGCGCGGCCCGGCGCAGTCGTTCGGTGTCCAGATCGCCCGTCAGTTGCGCGGCCAACTGGATGATGTACGCGTCGACGGACCCGTCCAGCAGCTCCATGAGCACGCGCAGCGAGTCCTGTAGCGGCGAGAGGGGCAGCACGTCGGACAGCGCGGGATAGCCTCGCCGCCAGCGATCCAACTCGGTCTGGGTGACCCGGACCAACGGCACATCCGACGGGGTCAACCCGCCCGCCGCGGGATGGCCCGCGTGATCGGCGAGCGCGGTGAGCGCGGCCGAGAAGTCGGCGGCCAGTTCCTGGACGGCCGCCTCGTCGAGGATCTCGCTCGCGTAGCCGAAGCTCAGCTCCAACCGGGGACCCTCAGCGGTGTCGGCGGCGATCGCGTTGATGTCGATGACCGTGCCGACGGGCATGGTCGGGTCGTATTCGAAATCGAGCTCGCCCAGATCGGCGGTCGGCAACCAGCTCTCGTCGGCGAGGTCGGCAGGCACACCCGCGGACGCACGACCGAGATAGTTGAAGCCGATCTGCCCGATATCGCCCGTGAGCAGGTCGGCCGTTCCCGGGTTGTGGCGCAGCATGCCGAACCCAATGCCCTTGTCCGGCACCGCGAGTAGCTGCTCCTTGACCGACTTCAGCACGGTCGCCAACGCTTCGGAATCGGAGAGATCGGTCGAGGTCCCGGAGAGATCGATCGCGACAGGATGGACGCTGGTGAACCAGCCCAGGGTGCGCGTCAGATCCGCCCCTGGCACAACGGTTTCCTCGCGTCCGTGGCTCTCCAGCCGTATCCGGGTGACCGCCGCATCGATACCGCGCCGGGCCCGCCAGCCACGCACCGCCAGCGCTAGGGCCGCGAGCAGTCCGTCATTGACACCACCGCGATACAGCGCGGGCAGCGTCGTGAGCATTGCCTCGGTGACCTCGACGGGCACCGGAACCGCGATCGACCGCATGGTCGAATGGGTGTCGACGGCGCGGTCCAGGGCACGCGCACCCAGCAGCGGATCAGGAGTGGCCAGCACGCGCTTCCAGTAGCCGACCTCATCGGAACGCTCAGCGGCCGCTTCTGCGAGGCCGTGTGCCCAGCGCCGGAAGGAAGTACCGACCGGTGGCAGCACGATCTGCTGCCCGGCAGAGTGTTGCGCCCACGCCACGGCCAGATCAGGAATCAGGATCCGCCACGACACACCATCGATCACATAGTGATGTGCGGTCGCAACGAGCACATCGCGCGCGTCGGGCCGACGCAACCACGTGAAGGCGATCATCCTGCCACCCGCAGGATCCAACATACCCAGTGTGGAATCGACTGCGGCACTACCGATCAGAGCGAGCTCGAGGCCTCCTGTTCCGGCAGGCACCTCGACCTCGGCCACCAGCGCCCCGGCATCGACCGCGTCGCGCGACAACCCCTCGAACCGCCACCGACCCGTGTCCTGCCACACTCGGGAAAGCAGCACCTCGTGCCGATCGAGTACAGCCGCGATCGTCGCGACCAACCCCGGACGATCGAGACCCTCGGGCAACGCCAACACCATGGCCTGGGCGAACCTGTCCGAGGAACCCCCGGCGAGGAATTCGGCGAGCACCGGCGTCAGCGGAATCTCACCGACACCACCTCCAGGCAACTCCGCCAGCATCATTGGCGTCACATCGCCGCCCACGACGGCTACCCGTGCCAGCGCGGCCACCGTCCGCTGCTCGAATACATCGCGCGCGGTGAAGACAATCCCGTCGGCCTTGGCTCGCGACACCAGCTGGATCGACATAATGCTGTCGCCGCCGATGGCGAAGAACGAATCGCTGACCCCGACCGCTGCCACCCCGAGTACCTGGGCGAACAATTCGGCCAGTCGCGCTTCGACCGGTCCCTGCGGGGCACGTGTCACCGTGGTCGCGAAAGTCGGCGCCGGCAAGGCTTTTCGATCGAGTTTGCCATTGGGGGTGAGCGGCAGCTCATCGACTACGACTATCGCCGACGGCATCATATGCGCAGGCAGGATGTCGGATGCGTACTCGGCGAGCCGGCCCGTGTCAACGGTACTGCCCGGTGTCGCGAGCACATACGAAACCAGGGTCGTCGATCCGGACGAGAGCGTTCGCCCGAGCGTGACCGCGAAGTCGACATCGTCATGTCCGCCCAGGACCGCGTCGATTTCCCCGAGCTCGACGCGGAAGCCGCGCACCTTCACCTGTGCGTCGGTGCGCCCCACGTAGTCGAGTTGCCAATCTGTCGACGGCACAGTCGCATTGCTGTCCCGCTCACCGGGTGCGGCATACCAGCGCACGACATCACCGGTGCGGTACATACGCGAACCCGGTGCGCCCCACGGATCGGCTACAAAACGTCCGGCGGTCAATCCGGACCGCTTCCAGTAGCCGCGGGCCAACCCGCCACCGGCCAGATACAGCTCCCCCGCGACACCGGGCGGCACCGGGTTCAGCCGTGTGTCCAAGACGAGCGCGGACATGCCATGCACCGGCGTCCCGACCGTAATACGCTGCCCGGCAGTCAATTCCGCATACGACGAGATGATGGTCGTCTCGGTTGGCCCGTAGGCATTGAAGTAGCTGCGCCCCGGCTGCCAGCGGGCCAGCAGTTCCGGGGTCGTCACATCGCCGCCGACGGAGACGACCTCGATCGCATCGAGCCCGGCCGGGTCGACGGTGCCGAGCACCGCCGGGGTGATGATGGCGTGCGTGACGGCTTCGGTGCGCAGCAGGTCGGCGAGTTCCGCGCCGCCCACGGTCGACGGCGGCGTGATCACCAGCGCCGCTCCGACGGAGAACGCGCACAGCCATTCGAGTACCGAGGGATCGAAGCTGGGAGAACAGATGTGCAGGAAGCGGTGGTGCGGTTCGAGTCGGTAGCGGCGGACGGCTTCGTCCAGGAGGCCGCCCAGGCCGCTGTGGGTTACGGTGACGCCCTTCGGGACGCCTGTCGAACCAGATGTGTAGATGACGTACGCAGGGTGCTGGAACCGCAGCGGCGCACGGCGATCCGTGTCGGTAAGCGGCGTGGTGGGTTGGGCATCGCAGCACTTCTCGGTCGTGGAATCGTCGAGCAGCAGCCAGTCGGGCCCGTCCGGCAGTTGGTCGGTGTATGCCGAGTTGGTGATGCCCAGCATGGCGCCCGAGTCGGCCACCATGTGCCGCATTCGTTCGGCGGGGTATCCGGGATCGATCGGAACATGAGCGCCACCGGCTTTCGCGATGGCCAGCACTGCGAGCACCATCTCGTAGGAGCGCGGCAGCGCGACGGCCACCAGGTCCTCCGGGCCGATGCCCCGTTCGATCAGCGCACGGGCCAATTGCGAACTGCGCGTATCGAGTTCGCCGTAGCTGATCGAGCGGCCGCGGTATCGGACGGCCACGCGATCACGGCCCAGATCGACGCCTCGGGTCAGGAGGTCGGGGAGCAGCCCCGTGGCCATTACGTCGTCGCGGTGCACGCTGGTCAGCAATGCCAGCTCATCGTCGGCGAGCAGTGGCAGATCTCCGATGGGATGCTCGGGTCGCTGGACGGCGGCCGCCAGTAGTCGGCGGAATCGGTCGGCGAAGACCTCGATGCTGCGCCGATCGAAGAGATCGGTAGCGAACGCGAATTCCGCTGCACCGAGGTCCTCCTGGATATGGAGGTGCAGGTCGGAGGGCTGGACCTCGACAGGGAACTGGTTTCCGACGGAAAGCATCGACTGGGCCGGTCCGTCGAAAGGCAGGTCTGCTCGCGCGAATGCCTGCAGGGCGATCTCTTTCGCGTTCGCGTGCAAGTCCTCGAAGGAGGCCCCGCACTGCACCTTCGTCCTCAATACCAGCGTATTCGCGGATCCATCGGCGGCGACCGGGGTGCCGATCGCGATATCATCCGTACCGGACAGCCGTGCGAGGAACAGCGCGAAGGCCGCATGTGCAACAGCGAAAACGGTTGTGTCCCAAGTCTGCACGAGTTCCCGCACATGCCGGTTCAATGCTGCGCCGATCTCGAACGAGACGCGACCGGTCGGCACGGTTGAGGCTTCCCTATGCCTCGGGTGATCCGCGGGCAGGTTTGATTCGTCAGGCAGCCCCGCAAGCGCGGTCCGCCAGTACCGTGTCTGCGCGATCAGGTCGTTACGCGCGTCGAACAGAGTGTCCAATTCCGCTGGCGTACGCTCCGGGGCCGCGATGAATTCGCCGATCAGTAGGCGCAGCCGGTCCCCCAGCGCCCGCGCCATGGCGGTGGTCACCAGATCGCGCCTGTGCTGCACCGCGATTCGCAGTTGCGAGCCCAGCTGGACCTCGACAGCCACCGGATAATGGGTGAAGTTGACCGCTCGCAGATCGGTGATCTCCAAGCCGTCGATCGTGCCGTAGGCATGGCGCAGCCCGTCGGCGTCGACGGGATAGGACTCGAACGCCAGCAGGGAGTCGAACAATTCACCGGCACCAGCCGTACGCTGGATCTCGGCGAGTCCGAGGTGATGGCAGTCGAGCAGGGAAACCTGCTCGGACTGGAGCCGACTCAGCAATTTCCACACCGGCTCATCGACATCGAACCGAACTCGAACCGGAATAGTGTTCGCGAACAGGCCGACCATACCGTCGACACCATCGAGTTGCGGCGGACGCCCGGAAACCACCGTGCCGAAGACGACATCCGCGCGCTCGAGGCAGGCCGCGAGCACCAGACCCCAGGCTGCCTGGACGACAGTATTGACTGTGACCTCGTTCGACGCGGCGAACGCCAGCAGCTGCGCTGTCTCGTTGGTCGACAGATCGGCCACGTACACCCCGTGACCGGAGCCCGACTGGGTGGGCGACGCCACACTGGCCGCCAGACAAGTCGGCGTGACCCGAGCCAGAGCCTCGCGCCATGTGTTCAGCGCGGCGTCCCGATCGCGCCGGGCCAACCAAGCGATATAGTCCCGATACGGCCGGACACCGGGCAGGATCGCCGAATCGCCACCTGCCGCATAGGAAACCAGGAGTTCCTTCATCAGCAAAGGCATAGACCAGCCGTCCAGCAGCAGGTGATGCGCAGTCAACAACAGATGGACACGGCCGGATTCGGTGCGGTACACCGCGAATCGCAGCAGGGGCGCGACCGCGAGATCGAATCCGAGACGTTGTTCGACCGCCAGCAGTGCGGACGGATCGGATTCCTCTGTATCGATGACCCGCCACGGTACGTCCACGTGCTCGAACACGATCTGGATCGGAGTACCATCGGCCGTGGATCCGAATGCGGTTCGCAAGACGGCGTGGCGGTTCAGCATCACCTGAGCCGCTCGCCGCAGACGATCGAGATCGATCGCGCCGGACAATTCCATTGCCCACTGCAACAGGTAAGGGTCGGAGTGTTCCGAAACCTGCGTCAGGAACAGCAGCCCGAGCTGCAAGGGCGACAGCGGCAGAATATCGACGAGACCGGGGTGCTCCCGGTGGCAGAAATCGAGTTCCTCCTGCGTGATGCGCACGAGCGGAACATCCACCGGCGTCAGGCCACCCGCCGCCGGATCGTGCACATGCTCGGCGAGCATGGTCAGCGCGGCCACCCAGTATTCGGCCAGTTCGCGGACAGCCGCCTCATCGAGAATTTCGGAAGCGTAGGCGAACGACGCGGAAAGCTGTGCGCCGCAGTCAGTATCGGTAACAATGGCGTTGATGTCCACCACGGCGAGTGCGGGCATCGCCGGATCCTGGCCGGCGCTCGGCTCACCCCACTCGGAGGTCGGCAGCCAACTCCCATCGGTCAGCGCCTGCGGCACCTCGCCCGTGGAAATCCGGCCGAGGTAGTTGAATCCGATCTGGCCGAGCGCACCATCGAGCTCGCCCGCCGTGTTCGCGTCGAGATGCCGCAGCATGCCGAAACCAATGCCGTTGTCCGGCACCGCGATCAGCTGTTCCTTGACCGCCTTGAGCATTGCCGTGGTCACCGCGCCGCCTTGCCATGCGGCGGCGGCATCGATACCGGACAGATCGAGCACCACCGGATACATGCTGGTGAACCAACCGACAGTGCGGTTCAGATCGGCACCGGGGACGACGGGCTCCTCGCGACCGTGCCCCTCGAGCCGGATCCGCGTTGCCTGGATATCGATACCTCGGTTCGCACGCCATGACCGCACCGCCAACGTCAACGCGGCGAGCATGCCGTCGTTGACTCCACCCCGGTATAGCGTCTGCAACTCGGTGAGCACCGCGTAGGTGACATCGGTCGGCACCTGGATACTGAAATGCCGCACCGTTTCCGCGGTGTCGGCGGTCGGGTCGAAAGCCCTGGCCCCCAAGGGAGGATCGGCAACCGCCAGCACCTGACGCCAGTACGGCAGCTCGTCGGCTCGGTCCGCTGCAGCCTCGACCAGACCATGTGCCCAACGCCGGAACGATGTGCCGACGCCGGGCAGGGCGATCCGTTGCCCGTTCCGGTGTTGCGCCCAGGCGTTCACCAGATCGGAGATCAGAATGCGCCACGAAACACCGTCGATCACATAGTGATTCGCGGCGATAATCAGCGCGTCCCGGCCGTCGGGGCGGGACAGCCAGGTGAAGGCGACCATTCGCGCCTCGGCCGGTGCCAGGGAGTCGAGGGCGGAATTCATTGCGGCACTGGCATTGTCGTACAGGAGGTCGATGCCGAGACCTGCCGGCACCTCGATGCGGGTAAGCAACGCCTCCACATCCACGGCCTCCGGCGGCAACGCCAGAAGCTGCCATTTCCCGGCGATGAACCGCAGCTGTGCACGCAGCATGTCGTGCTGGGCCACTACCGCGGCGAGCGTGGCCACCAGACTCGCCCGGTCGATGTGTTCGGGCAACGCGAGCACCATCTGCTGGGTGAACCGGCCGAACGACCGCCCCTCCGCCAGATGCGCCGCGAGCACCGGCGTCAACGGAATCTCCCCGACACCACCGCCCGGCAGTTCCGCAAGCCTTGCCACCGGCTCAGCCCCGACCACTGCGACCCGTGCCAACGCAGCCACCGTGCGATGCTCGAACACATCCTTCGGGGTGAACAGGATACCGGCGGTTCTGGCCCGCGATACCAGCTGAATCGACAGAATGCTGTCCCCACCGGCGGCGAAGAACGAGTCCTCCGCGCCGACCTGCACTCCGAGAATCTGGGTGAAGATCTCGGCGAGCTGGGTCTCCACGGGGCCCACCGGATCCCTCGTCACCACAGCCTCGAACAGCGGATCGGGCAAGGACCGCCGATCCAGTTTTCCGTTGGGGGTCAAGGGAATCGAGTCGATCGCGACAATCGCGGACGGCACCATGTGCGCCGGCAACGAGTCGCCGACGAACCGTGCGAGGCTTCCCGAATCGACAGTTATCCCGTTACGCGGCAAGACATACGAGACCAACACGGTCGCACCCGAAGGCGCGACCGCACCGATCGTCGCCGCGAATTCGATATCGGAATGACGAGTCAGCGCGGCATCGATTTCTCCGAGCTCGATCCGGAAGCCACGAATCTTCACCTGAAAATCCGAGCGCCCCACATACTCGAGAGCAGCGTCCGGCCGACGGCGAACCAAATCGCCCGTCCGATACATCCGCGCTGTCCCACCAAAGGGGTTGGCCACGAACCGTTCCGCGGTGAGCCCGGGCCGACCCAAATAGCCCTGCGCCAATGCGGGCCCGGACAGATAAAGCTCACCAACCACATCGGCGGGCACCGGCCGCAATCGCGAATCCAGTACCACCGCACCGATGCCCGGAACCGCGGTGCCGATGGTGATCGGCTCGCCAGGCGTCATCTCCGCGCTACTCGTCGCGAGAATAGTGGCCTCGGTCGGCCCATAGCCATTGAAGAACGAACGCCCGGCCGCCCACCGCTCGACCAGCCCGGGCCCGAACGAGTCACCTGCGACGACCACAACCCGCAGCGACTCGAGCCCGTCCGGGTCCACGGTCTCCAACGCCGCCGGCGTAATGAGCATGTGTGTCACGCGCTCTCGCCGCACCAGCTCGGCCAGCTCCACTCCACCGAATACCGTCGCCGGCGATACCACCAGCGTCGCGCCACAGCTGAACGCCAGCAGCAATTCGAGCACCGACACATCGAAGTTCGGTGAACAGACATGTAGCACCCGCGAACCGCCATCCACCGCATAGCGCTCCCGCGCGGCGTCGACCAGCGGCGCCAGACCCGCATGGGTCACCACGACGCCCTTGGGCCGGCCGGTCGACCCCGAGGTGTAGATGACGTACGCCGGATGCTCATCGGTCAGCGCGCGCAGCCGGTCGACATAGGAGACCGGATGCGCGGGCCACGCCAAGAGCCGCGCCGCCACGACTGGATCATCGAGTTCGAGCCATTCGATCCCCTTGCGGAGCCGCTCCCGATGCGTCGACTCGGTAAGACCCAGCACCGCCCCCGAGTCGGTGACGATGTACGCGCTGCGTTCCGGTGGAAGAGTGGGATCGGTAGGCACATAGGCCGCGCCGGCCTTGGCAATGGCCCACACAGCCACAATCGACTCGACGGACCGCGTGAACCCGACAGCGACAACATCGCCGGGCCCGACTCCCCGATGAATCAATTCCCGCGCCAGCCGCGACGAGGATTCGTCCAACTCCCGATAGGTGAGTTCGCGCTGATCTCCAGGTTCGCCGGTCGAGTTATAGCTGACGGCGATCGATTCGGCCGCGCATTCGACCGCCCGGGTCAGCAACTGCACGAACAGCGGGCTACCCGACCGGCGACGAACGCGACCTCGAACAGTACGACGAACCTTATCCATCCGAGTAACGCATTTCCTCTCACATTCGAACCCACGGGTGCGCTGACACTAGCGGAGCACACTTCCGACCACATGCCTTGGACCCAGCTACGCCTGCGGAGCACGCACGCGGGCTGGACCGGCTGCCGTGAATCTCCCAGGGTTCCGTGCACACCGGGTTATCTGTCTCCGGCCGGTTTTTTCGAAGGAGGTCGAATAGTAGTCGGCTTCGTACTCGACCGGTGGTCGGCGACCGAGCCGGTGCATCAGCCGGGACTTATTGAACCGGGGCTGCTGCAGAATTGGGTGACAGTGGTTAGGCAGTCTGTCGGGCTGCTGGGGACATGATGGTTTCGAATTCGATCGGGGTCAACCGGCCGAGCCGGGCCTGTCGGCGTCGGCGATGGTAGGTGCGTTCGATCCAGGTGACGATCGCGATCCGCAATTGCCCGCGGGTATCGCATCGCTGCCGGTCCAGGACGTTGCGCTGGAGCAGGCTGAAGAAGCTCTCCATGGCGGCGTTGTCGCCGGCCGCGCCGACGCGGCCCATGGATCCGGCCACGCCATGACGGTTGAGCGCGTGGACGAAGCGCCTCGAGCGAAACTGACTTCCGTGGTCGGTGTGCAGAACGCAACCGGCCACCTCACCACGCCGGGCGACGGCATTGTCCACCGCGGTCACCGCCAGCCGGGACTTCATGCGCGAATCGATCGAGTAACCGATGATCCTGTTGGAGAACACGTTCTTGACCGCACACAGATACAGCTTGTCTTCGCTGGTGCGATGTTCGGTAATGTCACTGAGCCACAAATGATTCGGTCCATCGGCGGTGAAGTTCCGTCGCACCAGATCGTCATGAACGGGTGGCCCGGGTTTGCTGTTCTTGCCGCGGCGGGGCTTGCCGAACGCGCTCCACCACCGATTGGCCGAGCAGATCCGCCACGCGGTCCGCTCGCTCATCGTTTCGCCGACTTCGCGGGCCTCGTCGGCGAGAAACCGATAGCCGAACTCGGGGTCATCGCGGTGCGCGTCGAACAACGCGTCGGCTCGATACGCCTCGTCGGTTGCCGGATTGAACGCCCTCAACTCGGCATGCGCACTGCCGACGGCCGTGAGACGCTCTGCTCGTTGATCTTCCGGCACCCCGCGGTATGCGGCATTACCGGTCGGTGCCCCGATCGTGTCCGCCTCTGATGAGGTCGTTACCGGCTCTCCCCATCCCGTCCGCTCACGTCATATAGGCCGAGGGTCTGCTCGATGATGTCGGCGCCCAGTTCTTCGGTGAACAGCGGGTCCCGGTCGGCCACCGCGCCGATAACGAGGTCGTCGAAATCGCTGTTCTCGTAGTCGAACGAGTCCGCGCTGATGCCGGGGCCTGCGACCTCGAGTTTGCGAGGCATGACCGGCCAGGAGCCGACCCTGTCGAGCGCGCCGGCCTCCGCGGCCGTCGGGGTGGTGCAGGCGTAGGACACGAAGGCCCTGACCTGGTGGTCGATGCGGTCGAGTTCGAACCTTGCCAGGGTGTAGCGCAGTTGCAGGGCTCCGCGCCCGATGCCGCAGACCGTGAGCGGAGTCGAGCCCAGGCGCTCAGCGATCGCGCGGAAGAGGACCTCCTGAACACTGGCATGGGCGCCGCCGTCGAGGGTGTCACTGATGCCCAGCGACACCAGGATCAAATCGGCGCCGGCGGCGCGCAGCGCTTCCCGGAACGAGTACCTCGGGCCGTCGAGTTGCCGAGCGAAGGCGCCGAGATCGACAGCCGTCATTTCCGAGTCGCCCACCAGGATGAACGGTGCTCTCAGCACGGCGCCGCCCTGGGCGGGAAACACCGCTGCGCTGCCGAGCATGAGAGGCCAGTTACTGGATGGTGCCACAGTCGTCATCGTCGAACTCCTCACGTGGTCGGGAAGATCTGGAGAAGGGCCGGACGTGCAGCAGACACCCCGCAGCGCGACATCGTGCGCAACGCGCGAGGGCGCAGCCCATGCTACCTGCACCGATATACCTGCAAACGCATCTGGCCACTCGGTCACATACGGTGCCGGATCCCGCCCACCCGACCAGATCCGGTCGGTTTCAGAAGGTGAACTGGTCGCCGTAGGCGGTGGTCTGCCAAGTCCCGCCGCCGCGCTCACCGTGTCGCCCAGTAGCGGTTTCGTCCATGTTTCCGATCGAGGGAGGTACTGGGTCGAGGCGATTAACAGAACACCGAAAAGCCCAGGACGACGATTACACCGCATCGACTTCGCACTAACCCACGCAGCCCGCGCTGCGCTGGCGGCGCAACTAATTACGTTGTGCCACAGTATGATTCGTGATCCGATCCACATACGTGCGTGGTGAACATCCGGAAACCTTCAATTGTTCCGCAGGCGACCAACCGGAAACACACCGGGCGTGAACTTGGTCCATCGGTGACCACCCGGACACCAACGGGCGCACTGCCGATCACCGAATTCACACCGACCACGCCCAGGAGACGAACCATGTCGGCACCCACCACATCGACCTCCGAGATCGACAAGGCGATCGAGGAGAACATCGTGAAATCGCTCGCCGAAATCCCGCACCCGGCCCTGCCGAAGGGCACCAGTATCTACGGCGGCACCAAGATCTTTCCCGATTATCAGGCGGAGGCGGGTGAAACCTATTTCACGCTGGTTCACGGTATCGCCCATGAATCGTCGGTGAGTTTCGTGGCCATCCTGCAGGCGACGCGCGCACTCCGTAAAGGTTTCGAGTCCGCCATCTACTTCTACGGTCCCGGCGCGATCAACTGCCTTGCCACCCGCGGCTTTCCGACCACCGGCGACAGCGGGTTCCCCGGCGAGCAGAACATCAACGAGGCCCTCGCCACCTTCATCAAGGAGGGCGGGAGGGTGTTCGCCTGCCGGTTCGGCCTCGCCTTGCACGGTGCCCGCGAGGAGGACCTCATCGAAGGTGTGATCCCGGCGCATCCCCTGGACGTGCAGGACGCGCTGATCCACTACGCCCGCAAGGGCGCCATCATCAACTCCACCTACCAGCTGTAAGCCGACCGTCATGACCGAGGTATCCACGCGAGTAGATCTCGCACTCTTGGGCATCCGCGTCGATGTGCCGGTGCAGCGCCGTTCCGGTGCCGGCCCCAGCGACGACGGTCATGTGCTGTTCGGGGGTGCCGGCGCTGCCATCCCCCTCCGCGCCGAGAGCCCGTACACGATTCGTGCCGATCGGCTGCTCTACGAGGGCACCGATCTCGGCGTGACCGTCGAACCGGTGCGCCGACCCCGTTTCTACGACCTGCGCACGGCCGACGGCGTGGCGTACGAGCAGATCGCAAGGCTGCACGGAAAGGACGTGCTGGCGACCACGGTGGTGCAGACCTGCATCCGCTACGGCGAAGACCAACGGTGCCGATTCTGTTCCATCGAGGCATCTCTCGCGGCCGGCACCACGATCGCGGTCAAGCGTCCGGATCAGCTCGCCGAGGTCGCTGCGGCGGCAGTGCGGCTGGACGGGGTGCGGCAGATGGTGATGACCACCGGCACCTCGGCGGGAAAAGACCGTGGCGCAAGGCATCTGGCCCGCTGTGTGCGAGCCGTCAAGCAAGCGGTGCCGACCTTTCCGATCCAGGTGCAGTGCGAGCCTCCTGGCGACCTGGCGACTCTGAGCGAGCTCCGTGACGCGGGAGCCGATGCGATCGGCATCCACGTCGAGTCGCTCGACGACCGAGTGCGTGCTCGATGGATGCCGGGAAAGTCCACCGTGCCGCTGTCCGAGTACCGGGCGGCCTGGGCCGAAGCGGTGCGAGTGTTCGGCCGTAACCAGGTCTCCACCTATCTGCTCGTCGGTCTGGGCGAAGACCCGGACGAATTGGTTTCGGGTGCGGCGGAACTCATCGCCATGGGCGTGTACCCGTTCGTGGTGCCGTTCCGGCCGCTCGCGGGAACCCTGGCCGTCGACGTCGACGCTGCGAGCCCGCCGACCGCGGCGGTCCTCGAGAACGTGACCCGGCGAGTGGCGGCGGAACTGCGCCGGGCCGGCATGCTCGGCACGGACCAGAAGGCCGGCTGCGCGGCCTGCGGGGCGTGCAGCGTACTGCAAACCGCGGGAGGCTGAGATGACGACCACCGAATCCACTGCCACACCCCGATCCTGGCTCGACGAACTGTCCGGGGCGCGTGCCACATCGCCGGATTACTGTGTCCTGTCCGGACATACGGCCCCGGCCGAGCCCGAGGACGGATTACTCATCCGGCTCGCCGAGCCCCGGCAGGTCGCCGCGTATCACGCCTTGCGTAGGAAGAATTTCGTCGTCGAGCAGGGCTTGTTCGCCGGCAGCGACACCGACGACATCGACGATGACCCTCGGACCCGGATCCTGGTCGCGATCGCACCGGACGGTGCCGTGCTGGGCGGAGTCCGCCTGGCACCGGCCACCGCCGAGGATCTCGGGTGGTGGACCGGCAGTCGCCTGGTAGTGGACTGCGAGCGGCGCACCCGCGGTGTGGGCGGCGCACTCGTGCGAGCGGCGTGCGCGTACGCCGAAACCCATAACGTGCTGCGGTTCGAGGCCACGGTGCAGACCCGCTACCGGTCGCTTTTCGCCCATCTCGGGTGGGTCGCGCTCGCCGAGACCACCGTGGCCGGTGCGCCACATGTGCGGATGCGCTGGCCGATCGACCGCATCGAGCGGCTGGCGCGCTCCACCAAGGCCATGCTCGGGCAAGCGCTGTCCGAGTTGGGCGATACACCGATGACACTGGGCGGCACCGGATTCCGAGGTGATGACGGCGCACCGGTCCCGGGCTGCGACCTGGTCGCCGCGTGCGACGCGATCCTGCCGTCCATGGTCGAACGGGACCCGGAATGGGCCGGATGGTGTGCGGCCCTGGTCAACCTCAACGATCTCGCCGCGATGGGTGCAGAACCGATCGGCCTTCTCGACGCGGTCGCCGCGCCCACCCGGTCGCTGCTGACCCGGGTGCTCCGGGGCCTGGGTGCGGCCAGCCGCATCTGGGAGGTGCCGGTGCTGGGTGGCCACACCCAGTTGGGTGTCCCGGCGGCGCTGTCGGTCACCGCGCTCGGCCGTACGGCCCGGCCGGTGCCCGGAGGAGGCGGCGAAGTCGGCGACGAGCTCCGGCTCACCGCTGATCTGGGCGGCGGCTGGAGGTCCGGATATGCCGGGCGACAATGGGATTCGTCGTCACACCGGAGCGGCGCGGAATTGCGGGCACTGGGCCGGTTCGTCTCGGACACGGGTCCGAAGGCCGCGAAGGATGTCAGCATGGCCGGCATCGCCGGGACCGCGGGCATGCTCGCCGAGGCCAGCGGTGTCGGGGTCGAACTGGACGTGGCGCGCATCCCGCGCCCGCCGGGCGCCGAGTTGGCCGACTGGATCACCTGCTTTCCCGGCTTCGCGATGCTCACCGCCGATCGCCCCGGCACCCCCGTCAATCCCGTAGGCCCGGCGACGACCGCCGTGTGCGGCGTGCTCAGCGCGACTCCCGGCGTGCGGCTGCGCTGGCCTGACGGAGAAGTCACTCACGCGCTCGAAAGCGCGGTAACCGGATTGGGACACTCATGACCGAACTTTCGATCGCCGTGGCCGCCGCCGCATTCGGCCGCGACATGGAGGCGTGCTACGCCACCATCGGCTCACTGATCGAACAGGCGCGCGAACGCGGTAGCCGACTGCTGGTGCTGCCCGAGGCCTGCCTGGGCGGCTATCTGCCCAGCCTGGGCGGCGGCGGGGAGAGCGAGGAGGCCAAGCAGCGCCGTCTGCGCAGTCTGCCGCCGGCTCTCACCCTCGACGGCCCGGAACTGCGCCGCATCGCGGCGATGGCAGGTGAACTCGTCGTCACTCTCGGATTTTGCGAAGCCGATGGCGATCTCCGCTACAACGCCGCCGCGACCGTCACCGGCGACGGGGTTCTCGGCTCCTACCGCAAGGTGCATCAGCCCCTCGGCGAAAACCTTTGCTACGCTGCCGGATCCGAATACCGCGCCTTCGACACCCCGGTCGGCCGCATGGGCATGCAGATCTGCTACGACAAGGCATTCCCCGAAGCCGCACGAGCGCTGGCGCTGGACGGCGCGGAGATCATCACCTCGCTCTCGGCCTGGCCCACCGCCCGCACCGCCACCACCGAACGACTCGAGGACGACCGCTGGACCCAGCGCTTCGATATCTTCGACCGCGCTCGCGCAGTCGAGAACCAGGTGGTGTGGGTCGCGTCGAACCAGGCCGGGACCTTCGGCTCGTTGCGCTTCGTGTGCAGCGCCAAGATCGTCGGCCCCGGCGGCGACGTGCTCGCCACCACCGGTACCGAACCCGGTCTCGCCACCGCGACCGTCGACGTCGATCACGCACTCGAATTGGCGCGCGGCGGCGGCATGTACAACCTGCGCGACCGCCGCCCCGAGCTCTACCACAGCGTCGTCGCCCGCCACGGCGTGGTCGGGCAGCCCGCGGTGCCCGAAGAGCTGGAGGCGATCCATGCCTGAGATGACATTCGACATCCGCTGGCCGGACGGCAATGTCCAGTCCTGCTATTCGCCCTCGCTGGTGATCCACGATCATCTGGCCACCGGCGTTGACTATCCGATCGACGACTTCCTGACCCGTGTCTCGAGCGCTTTGA
Source organism: Nocardia sp. NPDC004123 (assembly GCF_053603795.1). Taxonomy (NCBI): domain Bacteria; kingdom Bacillati; phylum Actinomycetota; class Actinomycetes; order Mycobacteriales; family Nocardiaceae; genus Nocardia; species Nocardia sp. NPDC004123. The sequence goes on along the minus strand of NZ_JBSGGG010000007.1, from coordinate 294,044 downwards.
ACACCGCGGCCGAGCGGGTGCGCGAGAAGTTCGGCTTCTACTGCACCTCCGCCATGCAGACCCTGGACGCCATCGAAGCAAGCGCAGCGCAGGCCCGGACATCACCGGGCACGGTACGCGTCCTGTCGATGACTCCGCCGTCGGTCGAGGCGGCAACCACCGGAGGAAAACCATGACCCCCCAGGCAGACTCGGGTACCGCCCTGGAACACCGCGACGTCGTCGTGATCGGTGCCGGACAGGCCGGGCTCTCGATCAGCTGGCATCTGACCGCACGCGGCATCGACCACGTCGTCCTCGAGCGCGACACCATCGCCCACGAGTGGCGCGACACCCGCTGGGACAACTTCACTCTCGTCACCCCCAACTGGCAGTGCGTGCTGCCCGGATACAGTTACAACGGACCGGACCCGCACGGCTTCATGAAACGCGACGAGGTCTACACATGGGTGCGCGCCTATGCCGACACCTTCGATCCGCCGGTTCGCGAACACGTCGCCGTCACCGCGGTCACGGTAGCGGTCGACGGCGGCTTCGACATCCAGACAACATCGGGCCCCTTGCATTCCGATCAGGTGGTGGTCGCAGTAGGCGGTTATCACACGCCGACCGTGCCCCGCTTCGCCGAGCGGTTGCCGAGCTCGATCCGGCAACTCCACTCCGCCCAATACCGTAGCTCCGCGGACCTGCCCGACGGCGCCGTCCTCATCGTCGGTACCGGCCAATCGGGAGCACAGATCGCCGAGGACCTCCATTTGGAGGGTCGGCAGGTGCATCTCGCGGTCGGGACCGCGCCCCGCGTCGCCCGCTTCTATCGGGGCCGCGATTGCGTCGCGTGGCTCGAGGACATGGGCCACTACGACATCCCGATCGAAGATCAGCCCGGTGGGCTGGGCAAGCGGGAGAACACCAACCACTACGTCACCGGTCGAGACGGCGGCCGCGATATCGACCTGCGCCAATTCGCGGTCGAGGGTATGGCGCTCTACGGCCGGATGGTCGACGTTGCCGACGGCACAGTGCATTTCGAGCCGTCGCTGGAGCGGGACCTCGATGCCGCCGACGCTGTCGCCGAGAGCATCAAGGACTCCATCGACGCCTATATCGCCCGTGCGGGGATCGACGCGCCCACCGAACCGCGCTACCGCCCGGTGTGGCGTCCCGAGCGCGAGATCACCGAAATCGATTTGTCGGCAAGCGATATCACGTCGATAGTGTGGTCGGTCGGGTTCCGCACCGACTACCGGTGGCTGCGCGTCGGCGTCTTCGACGGTGAGGGCCACCCGTGCCACAACCGCGGCGTCACGACCACGCCCGGGCTGTACTTCCTCGGGCTGCCCTGGCTGCACACCTGGGGCTCGGGCCGCTTCGCCGCCATCGCCCGCGACGCCGAGCACCTCGCCGGGCAGATCACCGCTATCGCCCGCACCACCGCGGCGGCATGAGGCGCAACCCATGGCCGTCACCCGAATAGCCGCCGTCGCAGCACATTTCGGCGCAGACATCGCCCGCGCCCTGGAGAAGATCGCCGGTATCATCGACCGGCTCACCCAGGACGGCGTCGACCTGCTCGTGCTGCCCGATGCGAGCCTCGGCGGCTACATCGGAGACCTCCGCAACCCGGATCCAGCCGCCGGGCCGGAGGCCATCGACCCCGATGGACCCGAGTTCCGGCTGTTGTGCCGGTTGGCCGGGGATATGACGATCTGCGTCGGCTATGCCGAACACGCGGACGGTGCGCGCTACAACGCCGCGGTGTGCCTCACCGGCGACGGGGTGCTCGGCCGCCACCGCAAAGTACACCAGCCGGCCGGGGAACACCTGGCGTACGCGGCCGGAGATCGCTTCGCGGCCTTCGATACCCCGGTCGGCCGGATCGGCATGCTCATCGACTACGACAAGACGTTCCCGGAATCCGCGCGCGCTCTCGCTCTCGACGGTGCCCGCACCATCGCCGCGCTGTCGGCCTGGCCCGCCAGCGTCACCGATCGCGCCTCCCGGATGCCCAACGACCGGCAATCCCGCCTCTTCGACCTGTACGACCAGGCCCGCGCCGCCGAGAACCAGGTGGTGCTCGCATCATCCAATCAAACCGGAATCACCGGCAACCTGCGCTTCCTCGGCCAGGCCAAAGTGGTCGGACCCGGCGGTGACATCCTCGCCAAAACCTGGTCCAAGGGCGGCCTCGCGGTGGCGGAGCTCGACATCGACGCCGAGGTCGAGCGAGCCCGGCGCGTCCTGCGGCACCTGGAGGAACGCCGCGTCGACGCCTACCACAACCTGATGACCGAAAAGAGCGGCTACTGATGCGGATCGCACTCCTCACCTACTCCACCAAACCCCGTGGCGGGGTGGTGCATACGCTCAATCTCGCCGAGGCGCTCGCCCGGCGCGGCGCGGATGTCACCGTATGGACGCTCGGACGTGGCGGTGACGCCGCCTTCTTCCGCCCCGTGGACCCCGCCGTGACCGTGCGCGTCGTTCCCTTCACCAGTGCCGACGGCGAACAGGTCGGGACGCGGATCATGCGCTCCATAGTCGCATTGCGGCAGGCGTTCACTCCCGAGGACTACGACATCGTGCACGCACAGGACTGCATCAGCGCCAACGCCGTCGACCGCCGCATCCGCACCATCCACCACCTCGACAACTTCACCACCCCCGAACTCGCCCGCTGCCATGAACGCGCCATCGTCGAGCCCTACGCACACATCTGCGTGTCGGACGCCGTCGCGGCCGAGGTCCAGGCCGGATGGGGCCTGCGCCCCACCGTGATTCCCAATGGTGTCGAATACGACCGCTTCGCCGCCGCCGCAGACGACTCTCCCGACGCCACGGATGCTCGCGCAGCCTGGCGACGCCGGCTCGGACGGTACATCCTCGCCGTCGGCGGCATCGAACCCCGCAAAGGCAGTATCGACCTGCTCGAGGCGTTCGCCCTGCTACGGCGCGATCATCCGGACCTGCACCTCGTCTTCGCCGGCGGCGAAACACTCTTCGACTACCGCGACTACCGCACCCAGTTCGATACTCGCGCAACCGAACTCGACATCCGCCCCACCATCCTCGGCACCGTCCCCCACACCGAACTCCCCGCACTCGTGGCGGCGTCGGCCCTCCTCCCCTTCTTCTCCACCAAAGAGGGATTCGGACTGGCCGCCATGGAAGCCCTATCCACCGGAATCCCCGTCGTAGCACGCGATCTCCCAGTGCTGCGCGAGGTATTCGGCGACACCATCAGCTACGCGGCCACTCCCGCCGAGCTGGCCACGGAACTAGCGCGAGCGTTGGTTCCCGACCCGCGCCGCACCGAGCAGGGCAAAGCCCTCGCCGCGTGGTTCAGCTGGGACCGAACGGCCCGAGCCCACCTCGAGTTCTACCGCACCCATTCCACAGCAGTACCGCGCCGAATGCTCACCACACACCGGTGAACCGCAGAGAACATGGAAATCCCCATTAACCTCGTGCACATCCAGTCGGTCGACTCGGACCGAATCCCAGGGACACACTGCTCGTCGAACAGACCGGCGCGAAAATACCTGTCAAACCCCTGCCATGAACTCGTCATAGGACGCGAAACCCCTATCACGCAAGGCTTCTTCGACCACTGCGCGCCCGAGACAGCCCGCCCGAGACGTCCGGCACCGGTCTGCCGAGCCCGGTCCTCGATCGCCCGCGCGTGCGCATAGACGGGCTCGATCAGCTCGGAAAAGCCACTGCGCGACGCGATTCGGACCGAGAGGTAGCCGTCACACAGCGAGCTCATGGTGGCGAACACCCAGTAGCGCGAGCCGTCTCGATCCTGGTTCTGCACGAACGCCCCCACCGGCCGACCGGACAGCAGTCGCTCCCAGGCCAGCTCGAACACACCGGCGGGCATGTCCGGGTGGCGGACGATATTGTGCGGTGCTCCCGCAAGCTCATCCGGCGCGTACCCCGAGACACGGGCGAAAACCGAGTTGCCGAGGCGGATTACGCCGTGGCGGTCGGTAGTGGAGAAGAACAGCTCGGTCGGCCCCAAGGGGCACAGTGCCGGCGGGAGCTGGCAGCTCTGGGGAACCGATGATGATGTCGTCGGTGATCGTCATCCCGGTCAGATACTCGCGCCCGCGGCGCGGCGCGTGGAATCCGCGGCGATACCGGTGGCCCACGAGGTGATCGCGTCCCAATCCCGCAGGTCACCGTAGCGGCGTCCGCCAAGCAGGCGGTACCGCAACCGGGCGCGCAACGGTAGCTTGGCCCGTTCGTAGCGCCCGGCGAAGGCGCGGTAACCGCGTACCGCCAGCGCATCCCGCACGGTCGCAATCTCTTTCGGCACCGCGCGTGCCAGCCGCCGGCCGATACGACCCGTCAGCGCCGGTGCCATGCCGACGCTGAACAGCCAGACATCCGGCGTCGCGAGTTGGTCGAGCCGCTGGTAGGCGAAGACGACGAATGATTTCATCAGGGCCTCGTGATACACGGGACTGCCCAGCACCACCATGTCGAATTCGGCCAGGTCGGGCACCTGGTGACCGATCCGCACCACCTCCACCACCACACCGGAGGATTCCAACTCCCTGCCGATCACTTCGGCGATTTCCTTGGTCGTCCCTTGCCCCGTCGCGTACACCACGGCAATACGCCGCACCCTCGAACCCATGCGCGCCAGCCTGCGGACCGAACACGAACATCCAGCAGAGGCTCGAGGCCCCGACCGAAGGGACCAATGTCCCTTACTGGCTATCCAGTACCGATCTCACACTCGAGGGCCCTGGTCGAAAGTCATTGCCACCCTGGGGCAAAGGTCTCAATCCTCGAGCCGAAGGTCAGGAGCTGCGCGTCTGCCCTATCACCGACGCGCTGTAGTTGATTACTTTGCGGTAGCCAGAAGGCATGTGCGAGTTAAGCGTTCCTGATACGAACGCAGGTTCCGTACGAAGTTGTGAGGAGGGATGCTGGTGACGGCGGTTTCCCCGAAACCTGAACACCAGGCGCGTCGATGCTGCCGTTCCTGTGGAACGTCTTCAACTCCAACCGCTACGGCGAGACCGTGACCGTCGACGACCCGTGGGGCTACGGCAACTCCCTCGAGTGGGCCACCACCTGCCCGCCCGCGCTAGCCCGGATCTCCTCTGATCGCGCGGATGAGCTGTCCCCCGCAGCCATCCGTACACCGGTGCGGCAGGCAGCGTCCGCACCGGGCCGGTGGGACCACGCATAAACCCTGCCCGCGCGGTCCCATCGGCGCACCCGTGAAAGCTACGTCGGCTGGGGTAAAACCACGCCGTTACCGAATCGGAGACAGTCTCCGACCCCACGGCCGACGTACACGAAGCCCGGGTCCGGCTCTCGGACCCGGGCTTTCGTTCCATATCGTCACTCACGCGTCGCCCGACGCTGCTTCTCCGCCCATGCCACCCTTTTCAGTGCCGCGTCACACAGTTCGAGCAGTCGTCGCCGCTCATCGTCGACGTAGGGGGCGTCCTCCACGTCAGATCGCAATCGCGCGAGGCGGTCCCCGAGAGTGCCGACCTCGCCCAGCGCGAGCGTTTGCCGGGCATCCAGGAATGCTTGGCGGACACGGTGTTCCAACTCTCCTGTCATCGATCTCCTCCCGAGACCCAGGAATACCACGTCCCTCATGCGGCCGCTCGCGTCGACGCGTGGCGAACCGGGCCGACTACTCGATGGTAGGTTGCGAATCATCCGTGTGTACGCCATTTCTTTGTGTGGCAGTGCGATTCCTCGATATCAACGCTGCCTCACCACCGCGGGGACTACGTCAAACCCGGGCAGCTTCGCAGGCGAGAGCGCGGTCGCGTTGTTCTTCGAAGCGGGGGATCTGGATCTTCTCGAGGTTCTCGGCGAAACCCGCCAGGCGTTCGCGAGCCTGTTCCCCGCGGGGTCCGAAGTCGGTGCGATCGAAGATGTTCCATTGCCGCATCACCGGCTGGAGTACTTCCTCGAAGTGCTGACAGGTCACGCCGTGCCGGCGAAAATTCGGCATCCCGGCGCCGGGCATGCGGAAGTTCTGCACGATCAGACCGATGGCGGCCATCGCCTGATACCGGCTGCGCCAACTCGACCCGGTCGATGCCGGCTTGCGCGAGCTGCAGGCACTGATTCGACTCCGCGACGATCAAGTCCAGGCCCGCACCACCGCGATCACCCAGCTCGCAGCCCTGCTCGACACCTACTGGCCAGGCCCCAAAGACCTGTTCCGCTCGCTGGCCTCACCCATCGCTTCGGCCTTCCTCACCGATTACCCACGCCCCATTCGGCTGCCCGGCTCGGCGAGGCCCGCATGGCCGCATTCTCACGCCGGCACTCCTACCGCGGCGGCAAACCCGCCTCACAGCTGCTGGCCCGGTTACGCGCCGCCGCCGTTCCGGCTACCCATGCCCATCGACACTCTGGCGATGATGATCGGAACCCAAGTGCGGCTCTTGCGCGGCATCCAAGCCGCCATCGCTGATCAGGATGCCCTGATCAAACATCGCGTCGATCAGCACCCCCGAGCCAGACTGCTGGCCGAGCTGCCCGGCGTGGGCACGATCAACCTGGCCCAGTTGCTCGCCGAGGTCGGTCCGATCCTCGACCGCGTTGACACCCATCGACCAAGCCGGCGCCGAATGCGGCGTCACCCCGGTCACCAAGGCCGCCGGCAAGACCAGTGGCGTCTATTTTCCGCTGGGCAGCCAACACCCGGGCCCACAAAGCCATCACCGCTTTCGCCCACCACGGCCGAGTGCAATCACCTTGGGCCGCACAGCTTTACGCGAACGCCCGTGCACGAGGCAAACGCAATCCTCCGCCACCCGCATCGTTGCCCGCGTCTGGCTCCGCGTCATCTGGGCCTGCTGGCACCACGGCACCCCCTACGACCCAAGCAACCATCACGCCGCACAACGACTTACAGCATGTGGACTTGACTCAGGGGACTCGAGCGAAATCTCGCGCCAGAGGCGTCCCAAGCCCTAGGAGCCGATTTCCGCGCACCAGCGCCGGCATGACATCCATACGAGCGTCCTTGGCGATCTCCTTCAACGCCGCTTTCTCAAGCTCTGGTTCGGTGAGAAGCCGTTTCAGGGTGCGGTGGCGAGTCTCCAGAATCGGGCCGAGGTACCGGGCCGCCGGAGTTGAAATACCGTCGAAATCTGATATATCACGACAACACTCAGCGTCGCCACCTTCCTGTGAGGTGCCACTACCCGAACTCGTTGTCATCAGCTCGCCGGTCATGGCTCGTCGTGACGGTTCAGTGCGCAGGTCGTGCAGGGCGCTGTTGACGAGTTTGCAGGCGCGCAGCAGTTCGGCCAGCGCAAGCGGGATCTGGGTGGCGGTCTGGAGGATGAGCACGGGCGGGCACGAGAACCCGGCTGAATGGGCTTCCCTCTGCTCCGGGTTCCAGTGCGTTGGAACCCGGAGCATTCTCGGGGTAATCGTCAAACGAGTCGCGTGGTCCTTTGACGGGGATGACTGTGGCCCATCTGCAGACATCCCCAATCTGGACCACGGCTCACCAACCGTCGAACAGCGGCGGTGACCCGAAATGCCCTATCGACGGCCACAGTTCGGTAACTGTCTGGAGCAGTCCCGACCTCTCAGCTTCGATGGACCGACAGCTGCCGATCGTCGATCTGATCGAGGTTTCTCACGATGAGTCATCAGCTACTGGCTCAGCACGACCGAACCGTCACTGCTGCAAAGCTTTCCAGTCTACGAGACTGCGGAACGGCCCAACATGGATCCTGACGAGGTGTGGCTGAGCACTGATGAAGTCGCCGAGCGCCTCAAGATCCCGAAGAAGACACTCGCGAGCTGGGTCAACGGTGCGCGTCGGGGTTCTCGCCGCAGGTCGTGGCGTCCAGGAGTTGCCGAGTCCGGCCGTAGGACAGACGGGCGAGCCCGATGTCGGGGCACACGCCGCAACCCTCGGACCTGAGATGGCTCATTTGGTTAGTCACCGGCTTGTGTGCGCTATCGATCGGACCACGCCGGTGAATCGACCTAACCGGGCATTTGCCGCGTGATCGGCTACGGTTCGGCGTCGAGGGTTCCTTGTGAGACAGCCACGCATTTTCACCGTGACGATAGCGAGGATCTGTGACGAACCGCGCTCGTTTCACCCGATGCATAGTGGCATCCATAATGGTGGCCGCGGCTGTGGCCTGCGGCGCCGCGCCCGCCGCGGCTCAGCCGTCGGATGAGGCGCCTGGGGGAACGCCTGCCGCGGTCTGGACCCCGTGCCCCGACCACCCGGATTTCGAATGCACCACCGTGCCGTCACCATTGGACTACCAGCATCCCGACAGGCGCACGATCGAGCTGGCGGTCATCCGACACCGGGCAACCGACCCCGCGCATCGGATCGGCAGCCTGCTGTTCAACCCAGGCGGGCCGGCAGGAGCAGGCACCACAGTCCTCCCGATCGCATATCCGCTCTTCCCACTCCAGATCCAGGAACGGTTCGACATCGTCAGCTGGGATCCGCGCGGGGTCGGTGAATCGACCTCGGTCCAATGCTTCGACGATAAGGCGGAGTTCGATGCCTGGTTCGCGCAGTTGCCTGTGGGGTTTCCGGTCGGCCACGAGCAGGAGCAGCGGTGGATCGACCTGTACGCCGAACTCGGCCGGGGTTGCGAGCGGCGTGACCCGGCCTTGTTGCGGTTCGTCTCCACCACCGACTCGGCGTACGACATCGATCTGCTGCGCAGAGTCCTCGGCGAACAGCTGGTGACCTACTTCGGGGTCTCCTACGGGACGCTGCTGGGCGCCACCTACGCCAACCTTTTCCCCGACCGGGTCCGGGCGATGGTGCTGGACGGCAATATCGATCCGTCTGCGTGGTACGACTGGAATCCGGTGTTGTCGACCTTCCTACGGCAGGCATCCGACCTGGGAACGGCCAAGACGCTGGAACAGTTCTTGAACCTGTGCAGCCAAGCAGGCCCGATCCGCTGCCCGTTCTCGGCCGGCAGTGCGGTGGCGACCCGAGCGAAGTACGAGGCACTGCTGCACCGCCTGCTCATCCACCCGCAGGACGGGTTCACCTACGCCGCCACCGCCAACGCCGTGCGCGCCAATCTGTATACCGTCCATGCCACCGCCGGTTCCCCAGCGAACTGGACGGCGCTGGCCGAGCTGCTGCAGCAGCTGTGGCTGGGCGCAACGCCGCAGATGCCCGACCCGGGCGAGAATCGCCTGGTGGACCGGTCCTCGACAGCGCTGAGCGACTCCTCCCGGGAAGGTTCGGCCCAACAGCAGAAGTACACGGGCGTCGAGCAGCCCTTGGCGATCATTTGCGGCGAGAGTCCCAACCCGCGCGATCCGCACATCTACGGCGCCCTGGCGAAGTTCAGTACCGTTCGAGCCGGTACGGTCGGGCCCTTCTGGCCGTGGGTGACAGAGGCGTGCTCCACCTGGCCCGCCAAGGCCGCCCATCGCTACACCGGCCCGTGGGGCCGCTCCGCGACACCGATCCTCACCGTCAACGCCATCTTCGATCCCGCCACCCCGTACCACAACGCCCTGGCCATGACCGCCCAACTGCACAACGCCAGGCTGCTTACCGTCGCTGGATACGGGCACACCACGCTGTTCAACCCGAGCAGCTGCGCGAAAGCCTACGAGAGCGACTACGTCATCCGTGGCGCGCTGCCCCCACCCGGCACTGTCTGCCAGCAGGACGTCCCACCGTTCACTTGACACCACCTCCAGCCGATCCACCCCGACAGGCTGACGACCAACGGCGCCGATCACAATCGCGGCGGTGGCCATCTGGTGGCCGCACGGCGTGCGCGCCACCGAACAATGCCTGGTCGCAAGGACGCTGGGTGAACATGCCTGACGTGTGTGACATGCACAAATGATCCGGATGCGAATCTGGGGGTCAAGTGGTCGCAGGTTCAAATCCTGCTGTCAGCCCGACAGGTACGAAACCCCCTCCGACCCGGGTCGGAGGGGGTTTCCTCATTTCCCCACAACCGCGGCGCGGGACCACAACCCGTCGGCGGGCATTCACCGGAATGGCCCGAAAAGTGGCCGAAGTCATTCCAGCGCAATCGAACTCGGCACCGTCGCCTCCGTGGCCGCAACCACGCTATCTACACTCGGAATCTCGGACACGATGCCCACAATGCTCGCCATCCCACCCCACGTTCGACACACCGAACCCAGCAACGCCCAGCTGCCCGAATACGCCGCATCCGCCGGCACGGAAGACTGATGTCCTCCGGCTCGGCATCGAACCGACCAGCCGGGATCTGCTGATATCCGCTGACAGTTGGCCAGTCCGCACGCGATCACGCGTATGAGCAACCCGATCCGGTAGCAGGTGAGCGCGGCGGCAAGGGTGAGGAAGGCACAGAAGTGGATGCCCTTGCGTTCGAACCGCAAGTTGAGTCGGTGATAGCCGCTCAGCCACGAGATCGCGCGCTCGATGACCCAGCGGTGGCGCCCGAGATGCTGGAACGATTCGATCCCCTTGCGGGCGATGCGGACGGCGATGCCCCGGTCGCGGACCCAGCGGCGCAGATCAGCGATGTCGTAAGCCTTGTCCGCGTGCCGTTTCGCGGGTCTGCGCCGCCGCAGTCCGCACGGCGAACGCACCGCGGGTATCGCCTTCACCAGCGGCTTCAACGCTTCGGCGTCGTTGGTGTTGGCGGCCGAAACACCCACTGCCACAGGGATTCCCGCTCGGTCGGACAGGACGTGGATCTTGGAGCCGGATTTGCCGCGATCGACCGGATTCGGGCCGGTCGGATCGCCCCCCTTTTTTTTCGCTCGCGCGCTCGCCGCGTCGATCACCGCCCGCGACCAGTCGATCAAGCTTTGGCTGCCCAGCTCGTCGAGCACCGCACGATGTAGGCGCCGCCACAGCCCGGCCTTGGTCCACACGGTGAACCGCCGATGCACCGTCGGAACGGTCACACCGAACAACGGTGGCAGCAGACGCCACGCACAACCGCTGCTCAGCACATACACCACGGCCGTGAACACCCGCCGCTGGTCGGTCGGCGCGGTGCCGCCACCCGGCTTGCGCGCGGTGAACCTCGGCAACAGCGGCTCGGCCAGCGCCCACAACTCGTCCCGCACCAGCCGGCGCGACAACTCATCGACCACGGCCGGAAATCATGCCGCACAACCGAATACGACACGCGGCCAACGAACCACGACGACATGAGACACGGTCCTACTATCGGAACCCCGTGTATGGTCACGCACTGTAGACGATCGTCTAAATGCGAGTCTTCCCAGGAGGTTCGGTGGTTGTAATGAATCGACGTGCCGTTCTGGCGGTCGCAGTGATGGGGTTGTCGGTGGCCGTGATCGGCGTACCCGCGGTCGCCGATCAGCGGATCGCGGACGCGCTGCTGACCAGAGACCAGGACCAGGTCAACGATCTGGCCGTGCGTTTGGCCCAAACGCCCCAGGTGCAAGCCGAAGGTGACCGGCTGAAACAGCAGTGGTCACAGGTCATGACGGCGCGGCTCGGGTCGCTCACCCCGCAAGCACAAGCGCAGCTCGACCCCGACATTCAGGAACTGCTGTTCGCCTACGCCCAGAAAGCCGCCAACGCCGATCCACAGCGTCCCAAGATCAGCTGGAGCGGGCCGCCACACACCGTCCACGGCACCAGTGTGCCGGGTGCCCGCTACGCCGGCGACGTCCCCGACCAGCCCCTCCGCTTCATCCCGCTCGACAACACCTCCACCTACATCCTGACCGGCAGCTTCGCCTCAGATCGGCCGTCCACCATCCGATTTCAGCTTTCTGGCGACGTCGACGACATCCGCACCATCACCGAATTCAATGGTCGCGATCTGGCGGTCGATCCCGACGGCCGCTTCACCCTCATGATCGATCCGTTCGCTTCCGGTGCACCGAACCACATCCAGACGACTCCCGACACCAACCACATGATCATCCGCGAAGTCATCGACGACTGGGGCACTCAGAGCCCGGCCGAGCTGACCATCACCCGCACGGCGGGCCCTGAGGCGGCACCAGAGAAGTCGTTCGACCAGCTCATCAGCGACGCTCACGGCATGCTGCGCAATCAGAATTGGATCTATACGTACGTCATGGCGTTGCAGTACCCGTTGCCGCCCAACGCACTTCTGCCGCCGCTGCCGCAATACTCGACAGACCGCTCGTTCGGGAACTTCGAACTCGCAGACAACCAAGCATTGATCGTGACGACACAGACCGGCGGTGGCAGCTCCATCAATCTCGCTCTGGGCGACACCTGGACGGTGTCTCTGCCGTACTGGCAGCGCCAAACGGCGATGAACAGCAAGCAGGCCACCGCAAACCCTGACGGGTCTTACACTTTCGTGATCAGCAGCCGAGATCCGGGCGTGCACAACTGGATCGACACGACCGGACTGTCGCAGGGAACCATGTTCATGCGATGGCAGGGCCTGCCGGTCGGACCTCTGCCGATCATTCCGCCACTGACCACTCAGGTCGTCGACCTCGCCCAGCTCCCCGCAGTTCTCCCGGCGGGCATCACGATGGTTACCCCTGAACAACGCGCAGCCCAACTGGACAACCGCCACGTCGGCTACCGCAGCAGCGGGCTCGGTTTCGATTCCTGATCTGAGCGCGGCGCACCCGATAGTCGTTGCCAGGCAGTCATATCGGCGGTATCTCGTGGCTGAGCGGCTAATCACCGACTCAACTTGCGGTTCGAGCGCAAGGGCATCCACTCCGAGCAAGACGCTCGGCGGGCGGCACGGCGCAAGCTGCTGCGGGGTCTCGAACCCGCCGATCTCCGCGCATGGCTGCTGTGGCTGGAACAGCGCGAACGCATCGCCAACGCCTGCGACCGGATGCTGGCCGGTGTTCCCGACCCCTCGCCGCCGCGCTCACCTGCTACAAGAAACTGGCGAAGGCGAAATCAGCGACGTGAGACACCGTCCAAGGGGACGAAAACCAACGAAGATCGATACCGCGTTCGTTGAGTTGGGCGGAGATCCGTTGTCGCGGTTGGTATCGCGAGCGGTGCCGCCGGACCACTCCCGCGCTTTGACCCGCGACGAAGTGACTGCGGTGCTGGGTTTGGATGCGCCGCTGCGCGAGCGGGTGCTCTGGCACATGCTCTACGAGACAGCGGCCCGCGCCGAGGAGTTGCTGTTGCTCGACATCCCGGACCTGGACATGCCGAACAGGTGCGCCACCGTGATCCGCAAGGACGGCGCGACCGACATCGTGGCCTGGCAAACTGGCACCGCCCGGCTGTTGCCGCGCCTGCTGGCCGGCCGCCACACTGGCCCGCTGTACCTGACCGACCGCAAGGCGAAATCCGGTGTCGCCAAAGCCGATACCGACTCCGACAGCGGGCGCGCACGGTTGTCGTACCGACGGGCGCTCGAGGTCTTCGAGGACCACACCGCCACGTTCGCGGGGTCCGGTCACATTGCATCAGCTGCGGCATTCGAAACTGACCCATGCCGCCGAGGACGGAGCGTCCACGCCGATGCTGATGCGCATCAGCGGGTACACCTCGGTACGGTCACTGGCCAAATACGCCCGCCCCTCCGCGGAGACATTGATGGCCTGGCAGGCCCGCACCGACCCAGCAGCATGGCGGCGGACGTGACCTCGATCTGCCGATCAGGCTTTGAACGAGTACAGGCTGGCCAGGCAGAGTGTCTGCTCGGCGTCGAACCATTCGAAGGTGCTGACCGGCTGGAATCCTAGGCGGGCCGCGAGTCCGAGAGAGCGTTCGTTGGCCGTCTGTGTCGAGATCAGGACCGGTTGGTCAGGGAGTTCGTCTGCGGCCGTGCGCAATACGGCGGTGGCGGCCTCGCTCGCCAGTCCTGCGCCCCAGGCGTCGGGCCGCATCAGGAAATCCAGTTCCAGTTCCTCCCCGTCGTCGAGGACGTGGCCGGGCCAGTCGGCGGGGCGACGCTTGAGCTCGAATGTTTCCAGAAGGTCGCCGGTGGCTTTGTCGGCGATGATGAAGCTGCCGGGAGTGGCGGTGGCGTTGGCTGCGCCGCCGATCCTGTCCAAGTACTGCTCAACACTCTTCCGCGGAAGCAGGCCGCCGATGTAGGCCCCGACCTGCGGGTCTGTTCGTAGCTCGATGAGCCTTTCCCGATCGGTGTCGAGCGCCTTGCGCAGCAGGACCCGGTCCGTTGCGATCCGGACGGCGGACAGCATCGACAACTGGTTCATGAGGCCAATCCCCTTGCTCGACGTCGATCCATCAGAGCATGTCGCCCGGTCACACCATCGATCACCGCCCGCACCGACCACCGCTGAACCCTGTGCTTGGCCGTGAGGTGGCGAACCGGCATCTCGGCACGTCGGATCCCGCCGTCATAGCATTACGTTGGGCCGATGATCGTTTGGCTTAATGGCACCCACGGCGCAGGCAAGACAACGATCAGTGCACTTGTGCAGCAACTCATCCCGGACTCACGGGTGTTCGACGCCGAGAAAGTCGGCGAAACGCTCATGGACATCACGCCGGGGCTGCCCGAGACCGACAACTTCCAGCACTGGCCGCCGTGGCGGCCGCTCGTGGTCGAGACAGCCCGCCGGATACTCGACTACACCGGCGGCGCCGTGGTGATGCCCATGACTGTCCTGGTCGAGCAGTACTGGCGCGAAATCAGCGCGGGCCTCGCCCACCACGCCATCCCGGTCAGAAATTTCGTCCTCCACGCCGACCAAGACACCCTCCGCAGCAGTATCGAGGCAGCCACCCCCGTCCCCTCCGCGTTCCGGCTCAAATATCTGGAGCCCTACGCCGAGGCGGCCCGCACGTGGCTACACAGTGAGGCCGAGGTCGTCGACACCACGCACCTCACACCCGCCCAGGCCGCACTGCAGATCGCAGAGGCCATCAAGGGATGAGACCCCTCCCGCCCTGGCGGCAGTGGTTATCCGGGTAGGCCATTCCACAGACTGGCGGTAGAAGACGAGTGTCAGCAGTAATGCCGGTGACCGCGGTCACGCGGGCATCGGAAGATCAACGGGCAGAGCGCCGTAGGACCGTCGACAGTGCGCGCTCATGCCGAATATGGTTTACGACAGCCCTCGAACGGCGGCGATCGGGGCACCGTGGAGGGCTAGAGCCGGTACCGATAGACAGTTTTCGACGCGTGCGAGCGCGTTGCCGTATTGACTGGTGCAAATCTCACCAAGTGCGCCGTACACCGACGACGGATCAATGAATGGAAGGACGTGGACCTCGAACAGTGCTCGAACGTCATCGGGGTGTTGGCACACGGCCACGTCACCATCCTCGAGCGCCCAGCGTAAGTAGACGGCGGCCTTGCGCAGGTCCTCGTTCCCGTTCTTCTCCGCATGGCGCCAGACGTATTTGAAGGCATTACCGAGCAATGATCGAAACCTGTGGATGACCGGGCGGGAGCACCTTCCCGGATGATCTGAAAGACAACGGGTTTCGATCTGCTCGGCGCGCCAACGCCGGACGGGAAGGTACGTCCCATGCTCAAGGTAATCGACGGCGGCGCCGAGTCCAATCCGGACGGTGCGGCGGGTCCGGTGTCGGGTTCTGCGATCGACGAGATCGTGCGAGAGGGCGCGCGGCGGATGCTGGCCGCGGCGTTGCGGGCAGAGGTCGCCACCTATATCGACTGCTTCGCCGACCAGGTCGACGAGTCGGGCCCGCGGCCGGTGATACGCAACGGCTACCACACCGAACGGCAGGTTATGACGGCCGCCGGCGCGGTCACCGTGGCCGCACCGCGTGTCAACGACAAGCGTGTGGACCCAGAAACCGGTGAGCGTCAACGGTTTTCCTCGGCGATCCTTCCAGCCTGGTATCGCCGCTCCCCGCAGGTGAGCGAAGTGTTGCCGCTGCTGTATCTGCACGGGCTGTCCTCCGGCGACTTCGGTCCCGCGCTCAAGCAGTTCCTCGGGTCCGGAGCCGGACTGTCGGCGGCGTCGATCACCCGGCTGACCGCGTCGTGGCAGGACGAGGCGAAAGCCTTCGCCTCTCGCGATCTGTCCGGCACTGACTATGTGTATCTGTGGGTCGATGGCATCCACACGAAAGTGCGCCTGGAGCAGGAGAAATTGTGCCTGCTGGTGATGCTCGGGGTCCGTACCGACGGCCGCGAGGAGCTGGTGGCGATCAGCGACGGCTATCGGGAATCGACCGAGTAATGGGCCGATCAGCTGTGGAACTGCCGCCGCCGCGGCATGACCGCGCCCGTGCTGGCCATCGGGGACGGCGCGCTCGGGTTCTGGCACGCGCGGCGCGATGTGTTCCCGCAAACCGGCGAACAGCGCTGCTGGTTCCACAAATCGGCGAATGTTCTTGCCGCGCTGTCAAAATCGGCGCATCCTGGGGCGCTCGCGGGGTTGAAGGAGATCTACAACGCCGAGGACATCGATCACGCTCAGATCGCGATCAGGGCATTCGAAATCGATTATGGCGCAAAATATCCCAAAGCCGTGGCGAAGATCGGGCTGTTGCAAAATGCGCCGAGTCGGCGATTGTGACGTCATGTTGGGGGGCCAAATGACCTGCGGCCCTGCATGATCGGTCGACAGCGGTCCACGTAGACATGTGACTCAGGTCACGGCTGAAATCCGCGCCTAATTTGCAACAGCCCGAAGATCGTCGACGACGCCGACGTGCTGCTGGAATTCTACAGATATCCAGCCGAACACTGGATCCATCTGCGCACTACGAACCCGATCGAGTCGACCTTCGCCTCGGTCCGGTTGCGGACCAAGGTCACCAAGGGACCTGGCTCCCGCGCGGCAGGAATCGCCATGGCCTACAAGCTGATCGAGGCTGCCCAGACCCGCTGGCGCAAGGTCAACACCCCCGAACTCGTCGTGCTCGTCCGCAACGGTGCCCAGTTCCAGCCTTCCACTGTCGTTCCTGGTCGTGGGGTGGTTTGTGAGTGTTCAGGCGGTCGATAGCATGGTGGTGGCGTGCCACAACTGCCGCCAGGTAGTGGCCCAAGGCCAGTGAGCGGGCAGGTGCAGGACAGGTTTTCGCTGTGGGCGTGAGAGACGAGCAGGGACGGCGATGATCTTGCGGCGCAACGTGGTTCCGCGTGCTCTGCCCAGTCGCGGGTCAGCGAGTGCGCCAGCGGCGCGCAGCAGGTTGTGCGCGATCGCCGCGCACAACACCCAGGCGGAGTTCGCGCCGAAGCGCCCGGACGGCATGTGTGCCAGTGGGCCGTCGATCAGGTCGGCGAACACGGTCTCGATGACGGCGTGGCGGCGGTGGGTGAGGTCGGCATCGACGGTGGGTTCGGTCGAATCGGTGAAGAAGGGGTGAAACCGCCAGACCGGGAACAGTTCGTCCTGGCGGGCGGCGTCTTTGACGCGGCGCACGATCAGCCGGGCGGTGACCCGGTCGGGTTTGGAAGCGAAAGCGGTATACGGGATTTCGGCGACCTCGGCGTCGGAGATCCATTCACCGCTGTCGGGATCGCGGACCGCGCCGGGGTATTTCACCGGTGTCCACGCATCAGCGGGGATCGACGCGATCGCCCGCGCCACGGCGCGGTTTTTCGTCAACACTAACGAGAACCGGGCTCCGTGGCGGTGACACGCGCTGATCACGGCCCGGCCGCCGAAGGCGGAATCCCCGCGCACCAGGATCTCACCGGTCACCCCGGCCGCGCGGGCGGTGGTGACGGCTTGGGCGACCATCCGCCCGGCCCCTTTGGCCGATCCCGCTCTCCCGGCGCGCAACCGCATTCCCGCGATCACCGGCGCAGCCAGGTCGGTGCTGATCGTGGTCGCCAGTGGTGAAAGCCCTTTGCGCAGAACCTGTTTGCCCGAAATCTTGGTGAACCCGTAGGACGCGCCCTGCTTGGCATACCCATACACCGGCCTCAACAGCGAATCGATATCGACGAACGCCCGCTGGCCGGCGCCGGGGGAGCAGATCGGCCCGCGCACACAACCGCGACAGGTGCGCGCCCAGCACCGATTCGAGCTGACGGGCATGCCCGAAGCTGAACTCCCGCAACAGGGTTCCGACCGTCGACGGCGCATACACCCGGTCGAACGGCCTTCATGCCGCCGCTGCGCAGCACATCGATATCGTCGATGCTGTCCGCACCGGCACACATCCCGGCGATCAGTGTCACCAGCTTCGGGCCCGCGTTCGCCGACCCGGACCTGATCCGCGGCGCGGCGATCGACACCCTCTCTGCCAGCAGCCCGTCCAGCCCGGTCTGCTCGGCCAGCCGCATCACCGGCACCAGACCGGCCAGCGACACGAGATTCCGATCATCGAACACCGCTGACTCCGCGGCGAACCTATGCGAAACTTGCACCCGACGTGCCCTTCTGAAACCGGACCGATCACTGCCTAGACAACAGCGATCATCCCAGCTCGAAGGGCACTTTTCTCATTCATTGCACACCGACGGACACAAGCCCGTCGGTGGATCGAGGTTTAGCGGTCGATCGAATCCGCGCTCAGTTTTCTGGGCTGGACTTTCTTCCTGTCGATCCGAGGCCGGTGACGTGTCGGTCCCCTTAGACCGTGTCTCACGTCGTCGTGATTCGTTTGTGGCGTGTCGGATTCTGTTGCGCGGCATGATGTCCGGCCGTGATTGACGAGTTGTCGCGCCGGCTGGTGCCGGACGAGTTGTGGGAGCTGGCCGAGCCGCTGCTGCCGAGGTTCGGCCCGCGCAAGCAGGGCGGCGGTACCGCGCCGACCGACCGGACGGTGTTCACCGCGGTGGTTTACGTGCTGACCAGCGGTTGTGCATGGCGGCTGCTGCCACCGTCGTTCGGGGTCACCGTGCCGACGGCGCATCGCCGGTTCACCGTGTGGACCAGGGCGGGTCTGTGGCGGCGCTTGCACCGGGCGGTGCTCGACGAGCTGGGCAGCCAGGGCTTGATCGACTGGTCACGGGCGGTGATCGACGCGGCGTCGGTGCGAGCGAAAAAGGGGGCGATCTGACCGGACCGAATCCGGTCGATCGCGGCAAATCCGGCTCGAAGATCCACGTCCTGTCGGACCGTGCGGGAATCCCTCTGGCCGTGGGCGTTTCGGCAGCCAACACCAACGACGCCGAAGCGCTCAAACCGCTCGTCAAGGCGATACCCGCGATGCGTTCGCGGCGCGGACCGCGGCGGTGCAGACCCGCGAAACTGCACGCGGACAAGGCTTATGACATCGCTGATCTGCGCCGCTGGGTCCGCGGCCGGGGCACCGCCGTCCGGATCGCTCGCAAAGGCATCGAATCGTAGCAGCATCTCGGAAAACACCGCTGGGTCATCGAGCGCACGATCTCGTGGCTGACCGGCTACCACCGGCTCAACCTGCGGTTCGAGCGCAAGGGCATCCACTTCTGCGCCTTCCTCACCCTGGCCGCTGCACTCACTTGCTACAAGAAGCTGGCGAAGGCGAAATCAGCGACGTGAGACATGGTCTTAGCCCGACTAGTCACAGTGCTGCGCTACCAGCCAGTGCCGGATTGCTGGCTGGATGATCCTACGTCGTTTGGATCGAGCGCATTAAATTCAGCCGCGTTGCCACATTCGCGGCTTCGTCCGGCCACGATCCCTGCGACAAAACCCAATCACTAGGCCCGCAGGTATCAACGATATCAACGCCGACCACCGTACTTTCGGCGGTTCAATGGCCGAGGTGATCGAACGTCAGCCTGGCGTGCCGGTGCCAACTTCCGCCTCTCTGATGTGGCGCGGACGACGGCTGCGATCAGGTTG
Organism: Nocardia sp. NPDC004123; assembly: GCF_053603795.1. Classification (NCBI taxonomy): domain Bacteria; kingdom Bacillati; phylum Actinomycetota; class Actinomycetes; order Mycobacteriales; family Nocardiaceae; genus Nocardia; species Nocardia sp. NPDC004123. Next base: position 274,371 of record NZ_JBSGGG010000007.1, on the reverse strand, counting down.
ATGACCGCTGCGAGAAGACGCACCGATCCGTCCGAGGCGAATTCGAACCAGTCGTTCATTTCCATCCAATGTTCGTGGTGTGCAAGGTGACACAGGCCTGATGGAACGAGGCTTGCAAGCGGTGGCGATTGTCCGACAGACACGGACACACATGGCTTCTTCCTCGCAGGTCGGAGCGTGGCTGTCCGGCCCCGGACAGACGTCGGACAGGCTGTCCGGTCGCTATAGTGACTGCGGTATCAAGATCTGATTGGCCGACGGGGTGCGGGGGCGATGGACAACGACAGGTCGGCGGCAACACGAGAACAGCTGTCCAGCATCACCGGACCGGAGCAACTCGGTGCCGCGCTGCGCTCGGTGCGTGAAGGAGCGGGGCTCTCGATCCGAGGCCTCGTACAGCGGGCCGCCGAGCAACGCCCTTCCGGCAGAACACCATTCCGTAAGAACCTCATCGAAGACATGGAGAAGGGCCACAGGATTAATTCCGTCGATGATGATGATCGGCTCGACCTATACCTCTCGCTATGCGGTGTAACAGCGGAGGAGCTGACCGAATGGCAGCATGTGTTCCGACGGGTGTTTGGCGTTACCGAACCCGCTGGCCCCGGGGGCACACCTCACGGTGTTTCGGACGCGCGGGCGGATGGAGCGATCGGCATCGGCGCGACAAGGCGGCCGAGAGCTGCGTACGCCGTGTTAGGAGCCACCGCGGCTGTACTGTGCTCAGCGATCATCATGGGGGTGCACGAGATGACCTCGAATAGGTCAACCGCGTCCACAGCCCTGTACTCAACGCCCCCGGGACCGGGGTTCCGGACGATCTCGGGAGATCCAGCGCAGGCTGGGTCACCGCCCTTAACGGTTGCCGTGACGACGCCGCTGCACAGCGGCGCAAGTATGGGCAAGTTCGCGCTGCCGGGTGTATTGGATCTGGACGGCGCCGCTATCACGAAGTTCAACGCCGAAGTCATCACCAACTCCGACATCTTCCAGCGCTGGCAGGAGGACAACGCCGCGACGCCTGTCTCACGCGGGACGACCGATCTTACGGTCACAAACGCATGGAGCGAGCCGGTCCGAATAATCCGAATGTCGGCAGTGAAGCAATGCGATAAACCGTTGCACGGGACGTACTTTCAACCGCCCGCCGAGGGTGGCGTGGAAAGCAATATTTCGCTGGGCGTCGATCTCGATGCCGCCGACGGTGTCTTCCAGGAGATGTACTACACCGCTGACGGATTCCACCCCGCGGGACCTGACTACTTCGAGAAGAACACGATCACATTGGCGCCAGGGGAAAGTCAGGCCTTCACGATCGGGGCGTTCGTGACGAACTTCAGCTGTACATTCAAGATCCGAACATTCGTGGCTGACAAGAACTCGACGGTATTCCAGGACATCGACTTCCACGGCAAGCCTTTTCAAGTGACAGGGTTAGCAGGTCCTGTGGCCATAGAGAACCCTTACTCCGGGTATGGGGCCATGTACGTGCCCAACCAGTCACGGACGTGGATGCGCGAAGACCCTCGGACCGCAGTGAAATGATCCCTCGACTGGTCGGCATGGCGATGTCCGTCGTGATCGTGCTCGCCACCCTGGTTGGCCTGACATCCGACGAACCGATTCCCGGATGGATCCTGCCGAAAGGTGATTCCCGCGAGTTTGTCTATACCACGCCTACCCAGTTCGTCGTGATCCGAGACGGCGCGCCACTCGCCATCTCCCGTGGTGTCTTCCGTCAGGACGACCCGATCACCTGGACCAACAGCGGCGAGTTCGTCGCGTTCCTGTCGAACCCGCCTCGCGGACAGTACGAATACCGGGAACTCGTTTTCATCGACGCGAACTCTGGTGCGGAACAACGGATTCCTTGCCCGGGGTGTTCAGACATTACTGCTTTCCAGCGCAATTCGATCGTGGCAACTCGCGCCAGTCCGGGATGGACGCAGGCCTTCCTGCGGTTCGACTTGAAGGCTCCCGCGCCGGGATTGGAGATCGATCTCGGCGATCGAGCCGACGTGACGCTGGAAACCGGCAGCAATTTCCGGCTACTCGTCCGAGAGCGCGAGCCACAGACAGAGGAGTCCGGTCTCGTCTTCGTTTCGCCACCGACCTATGCGAGAAGCTGGATCAAAAAGGAATCGAACGGCCACGCGCTCCCTACCACGGCAGCGCCTTCCTCCGACCGGATGGCAGAGTATTTCCTATCCGTCCGATCCGGCGGTGCTACGACTTCCAACCGGGGGTGCGACACCCACTTGTGGCTGTCACTAATCTCCGGCGATGGGTCGGTGCGCATGACCGACGCCTCCGCGGCCGAGCCTCCCGGTTTCCGCACCGACGGTCATGGCGAGATCTGGATGGACGATGCTTGGTGGGGATCCGACGGACGCCTCCACGCCACGTTCACCACTTGGAGGTGTACAGAAGGCACCCGTGAAGTCACCGAAAGACTTGCGAACGGTCAGATTTCGCGTATGCCAGTCCTTGAGCGGGCACCTTACCGCGAACCCACTCTATGGACGCTCGACAGCAAGACCCTTCGCTGGCTGCCGGAGCCGGGGGCGCCTTCCGCCCGTATGTCCCGCTATATCGGCCGAGGCCAGGCTATTCAGCTACGTTCCCCCAGCTGCCTGACCGATGCTCACGCCTGCCAGCACGGCAACCTGTATCACCACGACGGCACTGGAGATCAACTGGTAGCCACCGACGTCATGACGATCTCGGCGCAGCCATCGGCCCTGGCTCCGACATCCAACTCGTGCCTAGTCGAGATCCCCGGGGTGGGGATTGCCGATATCGTTGTCCGCCAAGGTGACATCACATGCGAGCGGGCCAAACATATCTACGACGAGTACGAACACGGCGGTCTCCCCAAATCTGGCAACGCCCAGCACGCCGGCACCGCTGAGTGGCACTGCTCCTCGCCCACCGCGGGTCAACATACGTCCACTGGGGTCGTTGTCACGTGCACAGGCCCACCGGCTAATACCTACGACTGGCTCTTTGAGGTAGTCGACGTCTCCTGCGGCACCGACCTCTGGTCATCCCTCATCGACGCCGCAATCACAACGCTCCCAACTGAATCCATCACCCACGTACCCTGGTCCAGAGATCCTCGCACGTTCGAGGGAAACTATGACCCCTGTAAGACGCTCTCTGCGGTCGTAATCACGATCGATGGCGCCACAGGCAGTTCCCCCGACCAGGTCCTCATTTTCCACAAGGGCGTATTTATCGGCACCGCGACCTCCCAGGCACACGGATTCACGTCACTGGACACCCGCAATACGACGGACGACACTGTCGCCCTCACCTACAAGCTCCCCGGCAGCTGCAACGCCTGTCCGGATGCGACTTACTTTCCCGTTGAGATCCATTGGAACGGCCACGCACTCACGATGACCGGAACGCCGCCGAACTGACCGAGGCCGTATTTGCAAGCCGGACGCGGCGATGGGCCGGTGCCGCCGAAGCGGTACAGGCCGACCCCATCAGGCTCAGTTCGTGCAATGAGCCCTTTCGCCAGGGCCTAGTGGCATCGCGGTCTCCGGCGCGACCGACCTCCGGGCATGACTGTGTCTATCGAGGCCCATTTCGATTGGTATCGGAGTACGTCGGACCCGTTCCAGACGCCTACCTGTGGAGGCACTGAGGCGGCGCCAAGGCTGTGACCGGTGGCCTACCGAACTCTGAATCGCTCAGCGGAGACCTAGGTCCGGGGTAGCCCGCTTAAGATCGTCTGCCAGCGCTCGTTGATCAGGTTAGTGTCGACCGTGGGTGTCATGTTGGGCTTGAAACAGCCGAAGAGCTTCCTGGTTTCGACGAACGATATTCCGCACTCCTGCTGGAGGATCCACAGGACTCGCATGGGTCTCAGCGGCTCGGGGTGCTCTTGCTGGGCCAAGCGCTCCAAGACCTCCATGAACGTCGCGCTCCCGAAGACCAGAACTCGCAATCCGCTATCACTCAACACAGCAGCCTCGGCTGAACCGCGCCCGGACCATGCGGTTTGGGGTGAGAAGAACATGTCATGGCGTCAGCTTTCCTGCGGCCGTAGGTGACCGCATTCGAGTTCGGTGCCCGACCGATTGACTGGGCCCCGATGGCAGGTCCACCGGCTATGCGAGTTGTTGTTGCTCGAACTCGGTCGGTGACCATTGCTCGCGGAATGCTTGTGGGGTAAGGAAACCCAGTGATCCGTGTGGTCGGTAACTGTTGTACTCGATGCGCCAGTCCTCGGCAAGGACATGCACCTCGGTCAGGGAGTGGAACACCTCGCAGGTGAGGAACTCGTCGCGGAATCGGCCGTTGAACGACTCGCAGACCCCGTTCTGCCAGGGCGATCCCGGATCGATGAACGACGCGTCGACACCGGTGAACCGGCACCAGTCGGTCATCGCGTGCGCCGTCATCTCGGTGCCGTTGTCCATCCGAATGTGCACCGGTCTCCGGCCGGTAGCCGCGATGATCTCGTCGAGCACCTCCACCAGACGGTCGGCGGTGCACGAACGAAATGCTCTGGTAGCCAGGGCTTCTCGGGTGAACTCGTCGACGATGTTGAGAAACCGCAACTGCCGGCCATCGACGGTGACGTCGACTTGGAAGTCCAACGCCCACATCTGATCCGGAAACGACGCCCTCATGCGCTGGTTGCGGCCGGTCCCGACGCGCCGCTTCTTGCGCGCCCGGCTCGGCCTCTTCAAACCCTCCTCGCGCCAGAGTCGTCGCGTCCGTTTATGGTTGGTGACCAGCCCTTCGCCGCGACACAGCGCGTGTGCTTTGCGCCAACCTCACCGCGGCTGCTTGCGCGAGATCACGCGCAGGCGAGCACGCAGCGTTCGTTCGATCTCAGCGACCGCCGGCGGGCGGCGTTGCACCGACCGCGACTGTCCAGCCACCCGGCATGCGCGGCGTTGTGACACCCGAAACCGTTGCTGCAGAACCACTACGGCCCTGCGGCGACGATCCGGGTTCAGTAGTTTCCCCAGTTCAGCTCCTTGAGCATGTCGATGTCGAGGGCCTGCTGGGCGACCATCTTCTTCAGCCGGGCATTCTCGCGCTCGAGCTCCTTGAGCCGTTTGGCGTCGTCGGACTTCATGCCGCCGTACTGGGACTGCCAGCGATGCCAGGATGCCTCGGAGATCTTGAGGTGTTTGCACACCTCCTCGATCGAGAACTTTTCACCGAGCAGCTTCTCGCCCTCACGGAGCTTGCGGATGATCTGCTCGGGGGTGTGTCGTCGTCGCGCCATGTCGTGATCCCGTCCTCCTGCACCCATTCTGGTGCATCAGAACTCTCACAACCGCTGGACCTGCTCAAAGGGCTCCAGTCACGATCCTGAACGACGATCTCAGTACGAGAGCCTGTCCAGACCACGACGCCGTCTTCGTGCCATGCCACATCGAAGTCCACATTCCCTGGTACCTGGTTCGCGTGGTCTGCCTCGTGGAACTCGAGGGCGATCACATCTCCCGGGAGGAGCCAGTAGTCCCTGGCCCAAGGCTCGACCCATACAGTGAAACTCTTGTCGGAGTATGGGTTTGTGAAACATGACCTTGGGCATGCCCGAGGGTAGGACAACGGGCTGGCTATCGCCCGCTTAACCGCCGGGCGACCCGATTGATGTCAGTCGTTATCGGGTAGTGGGATTTCGATCATGGTTTCATCCTCAAGTGCCGGATCGGATCTCCCGTTCGAGCACCTCGTCGGGGGAGGCGTGGGCGGCCGAGTTCGGGGAGTGAAGAGGGCATTGATCTGCGAGTCGCCGATCTCGAAGGCGGCTTCGTTGTAGGGCTGGATCACACTGGGACGGTGGTCGATTCGCGGACCGCGCTCTGGCAGATCGGCGAGTCGGACCCGTTCGGTGATGGCGTCGCTGCCGTTGGCCATCCAAAGGGCCCAGACCGGCCCTGCCGGGCCGTCTGGGTGGCGCAGGCCCCGGTTGGTCGTGGCGATCACCAGGCCGGGGTCAAAGCTGCCGAGCGCGCGGTGTAGTTCGGTCCGCAATCCGGTTTCGCGGCGGGCGGAGTGAACTGAAAACAGCAGGATTCCGAAGTTGTCGGTTGGGAAGCTCTGGTAGTCGGCAAGTTTGGCGGTGACCGTTCTCAAGGACTCGGTGCCGGTGTCGTATTCGAGGAAGAACCGCACAGCGTGACCGTGTTCTTCCCAGCAGCCGTAGCCGTCGGGATGGAGTTGATCGTCACGCGGGATCCCTGTCCAGAATATGTCGGTGCATTGTTTCTCCGACCACCACTGTGTCAGTCCCAGTACTGGGTTCCTCGGCGCGAGGTCCGGGTGGCGGGCCGGATTGCGGTGAGCGGCGAGATCGCAGAAGAAGCCGTTGACACCAAGCCGGTGGTCGAGGGTTGGGGAGCAGGCCAGTCGTTCCAGGCTGAGGGCGTAGGCGGCTGGAGTGGGTGGTTTCTGGGCGCGCTGGGCGGCGATGAGGCGTGCGCCGGGATAGCCGAGGGCGTGGCGGGTTTGGCTGGTGCCTCCGCCGTAAAGGGATTCGCGGAAGGCGAAGAGCATGCCCATCTCACGGAGGGGACCTGCATCGGGGTGCCTGCCACGGTGCACGCAACGTCCGCTACGCGGCCCTACGGGGGAATATGTATGACTATTGACATTCATTCTGGATTTCGCCCCCGCACCTCGAATGTGCGCCCGACCGGCCCGTTTGTCGTTGGCGTGTTCGGCGTTTGGGGTGGCGGCGATAGGACGCCGAGCATCCGCCGACCCATCCACGCCACCAAACGCCGCCCCACCCCCGACCGGGTTGTCTCCTGGCCATTCATTGGGCATCGCCGCCGACCGGTTGCCGGGCACCTACCGCCCGGATCATGATGTCCGGCCCGTCGACCAGTACCGCCCGGTTCGTATGCTGGTCTGTCAGGTCCGCAGAGTAAAAGAGCCGCAGGTCGTTGACCTGTGGCTCTTTTGTTTTTCCGTCAATGCACGAACCCGAGAAGTGCCCTACGTAGTACCCTACGTTTATGAAGGCCAAAACGAGCGTGTACCTGGATCCCGAGCAGGCTGCCCGTCTCAAGGAGGCGGCCGAAGCTTCGGGGCGATCGGAAGCTGATTTGATCCGCGAGGGGATCGAGCTGGTGCTGTTGCGGTCGCACCGGGTCGTCCGGACCCGTCCGTGGCCGTCGTTCGATTCCGGCGATCCTGGGTTCGCCGCCAATAGTGAGGAATTGCTCGGCGAGGCATACGGCGAGTGAGCTTCTTCATTGCCGACACCTCGGCCATCATCGCCGCTTACGACCGCGCCGCGGAACTGCACGAACAAGCCCGGGAATTCCTCGCCACCTCGGTCGCGGTTGTCTCGCCGCTGGTGCTGGACGAGATCGATCATCTGCTCATCGCACGGTTCGGAAAAGACCGCCGCATAGCCGATCTCGTCCTCGATGATCTGCTCACCTCGGCCGAGGAGGGCGCGGTGCTCGTGCCGCAGGTCGACCGCGACGATTTCCGAGTTGCCCAGAAGATCATCGAGCAGTATCGCGGCCTCCGGCTCGACCTGGCTGATGCGGTCACTGTCGTGCTTGCCGAGCGCTACCTCACCAACGACATACTGACGTTGGATGAGAAGGACTTTCGCGCCGTGCGACCCCTGACACCCGCTCATCCGTCATTCCGGCTTTTGCTCCAGGGCGACTGAACCGCAGACAACCGTGGCCGGGTACCGATCGCCCGAATCATGATGTCCGGCCCGTCGACCAGCACCGCCCGGTTCGTATGCTGGTCCGTCAGGTCCACTCGCAAGGATCCGCAGGTCAGAGGACCTGCGGATGTTCTTCTTTCTGCTTCCGGTCAAAGCCCCAGTGCCGGATCCTGGTTGGCCAAGATGGCTGAGGCGGTCTCGCCCTGAGTTCGATGCTGGCGTGGCAGCGCGCGCCACGCGGAGTGTTCGGGTACGAGATGAGTGGCCAGGTTAGAGATCCGGCGTCGGTCAGAGCCGGCGAAGTCGGCACGTTCCGCGAACGGATCCTCGACGCATGCCAGCAGCGCGGCGGCGTCGTGAAGGTGCCGGTCCCGATCTCGGGAATCCGTCGGGTAAGCCGCTGCCTCGAGAATCACGGCCCCGAATGGGCGCGGCGCGGAGATATCGGCGACCAGCCCTGCGCTTATCTCGATGCGTGCGTTGATGGTTCGACGCAGAGCTTGGGTACCACCTTCGATGCGAACCATTTCGCGGCCGCGGAGTCGTTCGACAACCCTAGGTGCCGGATGGTCGGAAATTAGGACGTCGACGTGGTCCTCTGTCGGCGAACCCGCGACGAGATCGACGGTTGTCGTTTGCTCATCCGGTATTTCCAGGTCGCTGTACCTCACTGAAGTCGGCACGCTGGAACGGTCCGGTGAGCTGCGCGACCAGCGATGGATCGGTGTGGATCTCGGCAGTGTGCTTCCACGCGATCAGGTTCCGCATGAACGGCAGGTAATAGCCGGTGTCCACACCGGCGAGCAGATCGTCGAGCAATTCAGTCACAGCTTCGCTGCGGTGCTCCGGCGGTAGCCAAACCAGCCAGGGCAGTTCGACAGCCAGCACCTCTTCCGCCATTACCCGGTTCGCCTTCGCTACCAAAGCGAGCGACCTGGCCGCGATGCGCAGCGCGCCATCCATCGCCCGATACCGTTCGTCGCGCATCAGCACGACGTTCTCCGCGTCCCGCCGCTCGAGCAGTACGTCGGCATCCTCCAGGAGCGGGAACACCGATGTCTGTTTCCTGATCAGCTCGCTGAAGGGTAGTGACCTCATGCATCCATGGTAGCTGGCACTGCTGAATTAGTTCAGCTCTTCGGGTGAAGACTCGTCACCGCCTCGCAGGTACCCGTCGCGCAGATCCGAATGACTCCCCACCGGTCCCCGCGGTCATCGCGGATCAGAGTCTGACTTGGCAGCCGTGTGCTGCAACCGGCGTTCAGGATCTCCTGGCCGGCCGGGTAGCAGCCGCAGCGCGCACGGCGTTGCTCGATGGGCTGGAGTGCGCGAGCGTGCAGACGCCGCTGGATTGGTCGGATCTTGCAGCAGGGCCAACGGAGAGTTTCGAGATTTCGCGGCTGGTGGGACGAGGCCCGAGAGCTTGGTGAGGACCTCATCGAGGCCGGTTCCCGTGTCGGCTGGTGGACGGCCCGCAACTGCAACGAACGCGGGCGGGAGCCACGACCTCGACGAGATCGTAACCACCGCACAACAACTCGCGGCTCGGGCACCGTGACCTACCTCGGAATGGGTTTCACCGCAGCATGGGCCTTCTGGCCCGAACCACACCACGACCCGAACCCGGCTCCACTCGATCGCATCGCGTCCGCCCTGCTGATCAGCAACGAGAAGGATCCGGTAACACCGATCTCCGGAGCCCGAGCGGTACGCACCGCTATCCCGGACTCCCGGCTCGTCACAGTCTCCGGCACGCAACGCCATCTGGTTCTGCCGGAATCCATGCCCAGCGGCCTACCCCGGCACGATCCCCGCTACCAGCGCCTGCGCCACCTCCGCAGTCATCGAATACCTTGTGCACGGACAACTCCCGGAGCTCGACACCATCTGCCAACCGGACCGATAACGAGCCATCAACCTGCACAGGAGGGGTATTGAGGTCGTCACACAACGTGTTGCTGGGGATGGATGGAATCTGCTACAAATCTCAGCTGTGCGCCGCCCGAGCGGCTGTTCGATGAATGTGTTCGAGTACTGGGGTGGGGACTTGTCGTGACTGTCGATGGTGTTGTGGCGGCTCCGGTTGCGCCGGTTGAACGAGTAGTGCGTGGCCGGGGCGGCCGGTTCGAGTTTCTCGATGCGATTCGAGGCTTGGCGGCCTTGGCGGTCGTGATTCAGCACTCGTCGGAGCGCCTCTTTCCGGCGTATTTTCGGTTCTCGCAAGCGCACTTCGGGCTCGGAGAGTTCGGCGTCTTCGTCTTCTTCCTCGTCAGCGGCTTCATCATTCCCGCGTCGCTGGAGCGAGGGCGGTCACTGGGCGCGTTCTGGGTGGGCCGGTTCTTCCGGCTGTACCCGTTGTTCTGGGCCTGCCTGATCGCGGCGATGATCCTGCACTCGATAAACCGATTCGGTCTGCAAGCGGGTTTTCTGGCCCATCCCGTACTCAACTTCATAACGAACCTCACCATGGTGCATTTTTTCATCGGTGGCCCGGACATCCAGATAATCGGCGCCTCCTGGTCGCTGTCATATGAGCTGGCGTTCTATCTGTTCTTGTCGCTGCTGCTGATCGGTCGGCTCAACCGTCGATCGGTACCCCTGGCGGTTCTTGCGGTCGTTTTGATCGTTCCCGGGGCACTACTGCCACCCGCGCTGATCAATGGCTCCCAGGCGAACAGTGTTACGCGTTCGGTGGTCGCGGTCGCGACGATCCTGGTCGCGGTGGTGTTCGCCTGCTCGGCAGCCGACCGCCGCTCGGCCCTGGCCGCGACCCTGCTCGCATTCATCACCGTCCCTTTGGTTCTCAACCAGCCCGGGGCATCGGTGTTGACCTTCGGCTATTTCGCCACCATGTTCGTCGGCACGGTGCTCTACCGGATCACGTCGGGCGAGATCAGCGTGTGGCGAGGGTGGGCGGTGTTCGGATTCGCCATATGTGTGATCTTCGGGATCAGCCTCTTCGTGGAACCCACCGTGGACCAGTTGACGGGGGCCTGGGTCACCTGGCTGAAGCAGCCTGTCACCATCATCCCCGCCTACCTGCTGTTCGCGGTGGCGCTGTTGCTGCGCCGCTATTCCTTCCCGCGCCCGTTGCTGTTCCTGGGGCGGATCAGCTACTCGCTCTATCTCGTTCACGCCCTCGTGCTCGACGGGCCCCGCTGGACCACATCTGTCCTCGGCATTCCCGCGGCCTGGCTTACCTTGTGCACGTGGGTGATCGCGGCGCTGGTGATCGCGGCCGTGACATACCGCACGATCGAGAAGCCGTGTCACAACCTCGGCCACCGTCTGATCGCCAAAATGGACGCACGAAAGCGTGCCGACGGCGATCCCCGACCCGTCGCTGCATAAGACAATCGGCGTCGACGCCTTCGGCTCGAAGTAGCAGGCGTAGGTGCCGCTGCCGCAGTGCAGCGTCGGTGCGATGGCGATTTGGAATAGCTGTGTGCCAACGCTGTACTGCGGGTTCACGAAGGCGCGCGCGAGTTTCGCGTAGTGAACTACTCGAATCCGCACGATTGGGACGCCCTCGATTTGCTCGACGTTCGCCCTGGCAACGTGGATGAGTTCGGTGGCGAATTCACCTCGGTCCAGCCGGTAGCCGCTGACCAGGTAGTCCGTTACGCGTGGCAGCGGTCAACCTTCGATGCAGGCTGTGACGTATGACCGGCGCAGTCGATGCCAACCTCAACGTCGATCTCGTCAAGGTGTCGCCCGAAGAGATCAGATTTGCGGTCGTGTTGAACGGCGGCGTGAGCCTGGCCGTGTGGATGGGCGGCGTCACGATGGAAATCGATCGTATCGCCAAAGCAGGCGGCGTATCGGACACCAGAGGCGACAATGCGACATATTCAGCCATGCTGAAATTGACTCGAAGTTCGGCTCGAGTCGATGTGCTGACCGGGACGTCCGCAGGCGGAATCAATGGAGCGGCGCTCGCTCTTGCGCAAGCGAACGGAAAGGCCGGCATGCACACGTTGCGGGATGTGTGGGCCGAGCAAGGCCGGATGCGCACATTGCTGCGCCAACCCTTCCGCGGGGCTCCGGCTTCGTTGCTGCGCGGTGACGAGTACTACCTGCCGAACCTCGCCGACGCGTTGAAGCGTATGGCCAAGCCGTTCGAGGCGCGCCCGCCACAACCGATCGATCTCACTATTACGACGACCCTCCTCACCGGTGCACCGCTGCTGGTTGTAGACGGAATCGGTCAGCAACTGCCGCAGAATGTGCATGAGGCGCAGTTCCGGTTCTTGCAGGATCCCGACGGGGATATCCGCGAATTCGGCGATCCCACGCCGACCGACTCATTCGCTGCGGCGAATATCGAATCAACCGCGGCACGACTGGCGCTGGCGGCTCGATGCAGCTCGAGCTTCCCTGTCGCGTTCGAGCCGTCGTTCGTGCCGGTGGCGCAACCGGATTCGGGATCGGCCGAGGTGTTGCGGCCCGACATGTCGACGTGCGCCTCCTGGGCCCGCCCCGCGGCGGGGCTGTCGTGGGCGCGGATCGACTCGAACGAGACGGACATGTCCAGGTTTGTCATCGACGGTGGTGTGCTCGTGAATACGCCGACCAAAGCCGCGCTGGCAGCGGTGGACCGACTGCGGGCCGATAGACCGACGAGGCGCGTGATGTTGCTGGTGTATCCGCACGCCTCGACCGATGTCACCTCGAAACCCGACTATGCGGACAAGGTGCTCTCTATTGCGGAGGTCGGCGGAAAGCTGCTCGGCGCCTTGTCGTCTCAGGGCAGCCGCACGTTCGTCGAAGAGGTCGAGAGGCATAATCGCATGGCACGCGGACGCGCCGACGGCCGCATGAACATCATCGAGTCGCTGCGGCCGACGCCTCAGGATCCCCCTCGCTCGGAAGCATTGCGTTCCCTCGCACGCAGTCTCGATGCCCATCATCGCAACGTGCGGATCGAACGTGCGGCGCAAACGTTGGCTGCGCGTATTCCAGCCCACCCGCATTGGTCATTCGACCGGGTCCTCGAGGAATGCAAGCGCGCGCACTGCGCGTGGGGCGCCGATCTGCCCTACGTACCGGAGCGCGCCGCCACCGGGTCACCGCGAAGCGACTCGAAACACTGGCTATGGGGTGACGAGACCGCCCGCGGAATCGCCGACGCTGCGCTCGACTTCGCTCGGCACCTTGCGGAAAACGTCGCACCGAGCAACGTACTCAGCGCTGTTCGGACCGCGATCCATGAGCACCGCGCGACGCTGCGCCTGCTTGGTGAGGCACTCGACACGCCATGGCTGGCCGAGCCGACGCTGATAGACCTCGAACCTGATCAGGACTACTGGCGGTTGCGACTGGCTGCGTACGCGTACCACGTGAGAGGACAGCCCGGACGGCTCGACGACCTCCCTGCCGAGTTCGCCGAGGCGATCGAGCTGATCAAGGCGCTCACACCGCCCACACGCGGGACTTCTGCGCAAGCCCGGCCACCGGGACCCGGCGCATTCGGTGCGGCGATGAAGGACGCGGTCACCGGCATCGTCAGTGAATTCTGTTCGGCACTCGACATCGCCAGCAGAGACCCTGTCGGCGACGCCGTCGCGGTATGGTGCCAGCTGTTCGATACCAGCGGGGTTCCTGCCGACCTCCGCGCGACACAGGTGCTCGAACGGCTCACCGATCTCGAGATCGTGTCGTTTTGCCTGCTCGACTGCTCGTCACAGGGTGAGTCGCTCATACGTCTCGTGCAGTTCAGCTTGAGCACGGCCAACGCCTTCGCGCAGCAGAGCGTGACTCCCCGCGAGAAGTCGGCAAGCATGGCGCTCAACCGATTCGCGGGGTTCCTCAAGCAATCTTGGCGAATCAACGACTGGATCTGGGGACGGGTCGACGCGGCCACGATGCTGTGCCGTACGGTCCTCGACCCGGTTCGGCTGGGTCAGACCCTTGCGGTGCGGACGGCCACGGCCGCGCAACTGCTCGATGAATTTGTCGAGACGGCGTTCCACGGTGGGTTTCCCGGAGACGATGAACCGGAATTGACGCAGGCCTACGCAGCCGCCCTCGACGAGCTGAAAGCGATTCTCGGCGAAGACAAGACCACAACGGCTCCGCCGCTGGCCGCGGACAACCTCGCCAGGCTTGCCGCGTGGGCGCTGCACATCGACATCATCCTCGAGGAACTGCCGGCGCTCGCGTCGAGCGTCAGAGCCGATCGACGCGACGGCGCCAACCGACGTTCCCGCGGTGAACTCTTCCTTTCCGAGAATGCCGATCTACTGAATCACATTGCGGCACTGCCGAAAGCGCCGCCGTCGAAGGAGCGCGACCGGGTTGCTCGCATTCGGATTTCGCTCGGTGTCGACGCCCTGCGCGCGTTCGACCGCGCGGGGATCGGGCGAGAGGCGTTGAGCGAGGAGATGTCGAGCGACCAAATGATCTCGACTGCCACTGCGGCGGCTGCCGTTGCGGTGACCGCCGTGGACAGTCCCCAGTTGGGCGTGCCCGCCGTCCGTCCGGTGACACGCGGGCTTCGCGGTGTCATGCTCCTGCCGTACTGGGTGATCTCAGGGCTGACGTCGGCCGGTCTCGCGGCTCGGGGACTGTCGGTGCTCGGGCTCAGCGTCGGGGGTGTCCTGCTCGTCATGTCGCTGCTGAACCTGCTCCCGCCCTGGACTGCCGCGTTGGGCGCCGGCACATTGCTCGCAGCGCTCGCCTACAGCGCGCTTCGGACCGGAACGATGCTGCACGGGTTGGTGCTGTTGACCCCGGTCGTGCCGCTTGTCGTTTACTCGATCCAGGCTCCGTCGACGAACCGCACGTCGGCCGACAACGTTCCCGGATGGACAATCATCGCACTGATCGGGGTCGTGGCGGCGCTCGTGGTGCTCGGCAGTCTGCCCGTGCCCGTTCGTGGCCCGGTGGCGACACTCCGTTACCTGCTGCGCGGATGGCGTCGGATCGTCATGTCGCTCATGGTGTTCGGGTCGGTGATCGGAGTCGGCGTCATTGCGCTCTTCTACTTCGACCACATACCGCGTTGGTGTGACGACCTTCGCACGTGGATCAGCAGTCCATCGTTCCCGATCGGTGTCTGGGGGACGACCGTCGTTGGGTTCGTCGGCGCTCTTCTCCTTCTTGTTTCGTTCCTGTCCGTCCATGCGGTGAGTAAGCCGGGGCTGCGGCAGGCCGGAACTCGACCTGGCTGTCTGGTACGGACGCCGTGCGGGTTGGACGAGACCCAGGCCGTGACATCGCAATGGGCACTGGTGTACGGCTTCGGGTACGTTGCTGTCACGATCGTCCTGTGGCTCGCCCATGTCTACAACAAACGGAATGGTGACTGGGGTTTGGCCGCGATAGTCACATGTGCCGTCCTCGGACTTGTCCTGCTGCTCATCGTCCCGCCCTGGCGTGCCGTAGGCGTGTGGCTGGATCTCCGGAATAATGCGCTGGAGGTCGACTTCCACGCGAAACTCGCGGAAGACTCGAAACCGCTGATCCGCCATCTCACAGCGCGAGGATCGACGTACTGGTTGGTCGTGCGCTGCAACAGAACCGGCGATGATTACGATTTGGCCTGGCTGGGCCGCAGATTGGCAGCCCGCCTCGATAGCCGCCATCCTGAACACTCTCACCCAGTCCTGGGTGTCTAGCGCTCGAGGTCCCGGAATTGCCCTCCTGCAAAGGAGTTCGATATGTACGTGCCCTCTTGCGGTCTGGGTAACCCCGACCGCAAGAGGGCACGTACGTCCGGGTGCGGCTATCAGCCGAAGGAGCCGGTGCTGGGCTTGGGGGTCGGGGTGGGGGTGGGGGTCGGGGTGTCGGCCACGGTTACTGCCTGGGTGGTGGTGGAACCGGCTACGCCGGTGCGGCCGGAGAAGGTGGCTGCGATGTTGTAGGTGCCCGCGGCACCCGGGGTCCAGACGATCGAGGCGGTGCCGTTCGCGGCGACGGGGATGTCGCCGAGAACCTGGTCGCCCGCCTTGAACTGGATGGTGCCGCCCGCTGCCGCCGGGGAGACGGTCGCCTGCAGGGTGACGGCATTGTTGACCTGGGCGCCGCTCACCGGGGCGAGCGTGGTGGTCGATACGGCGTCGCTGGACACGGTGATGGCCGGGCCCTTGTCGGTGTAGTTGCCGGAGCCGAGGGAGCCGTTGTAGCTCATGGAGGTCGGCAGCGGGGTGTCGCGGGCGCAGTTGACGCCCACGGTGTACTGCACCTCGAAGGTCTGGGACTTCGGTGAGATGTTCGGGTACACGGGGTATTTGACGATACTGAAGGAGGCGCTGACCGAGTCCGGGGCCGAGGTGTCGAGCGTGACCTGGTCGCCGCCCATCCTGCCCGAGCCCGCGACCGGAGTCAGGCAGGCGGGGTGCGCGTCCTTGACCGAGTAGATGTACTCGACCGGGATGCCGGTCCGCTCGAACATCGTCGTGACGGTGATGGTTTCGCCGGCGATCGGGTTGGTGTCCGAGACCGTCCGGGTGAACTTGCTGTTCCCGTCGGTCCAGGTGACCGTTCCCGATGCGGCCGAGGCCGCGCCGGGGATCGCGGCGACCGCGAAACCGGCCGCCACCGCGAACGCGGCCATCGAACCGGCCGCCCGCCGCGTACTGCTGTCCATCATTGTTTCTCCCACAGACATCGGGTGTCCCTCGACACGGTCGTCGAGGGGTTGCCGCACCCGAGTTGGGCAGCATTAGATCACGGTGAAATGGTCAATGGACCAGTTTCTGAAATGATCGTGATTCAGTTTTGGTGAGTGTCACGGCGGACCAGGTCGTCATGGACCGCTGGGCGCGGCCGCACGGTCAGCCCGCGTCTGCGGGCGAACGCACTGTAGACGTTGGGACACAGGATCTTCACGCCATTGCTGGAACGCTTGCCCCGCGCGGGCGCAGACCCAGCCGCCACGAGGCGCCGGCGCG
The DNA here is from genome assembly GCF_053603795.1 of Nocardia sp. NPDC004123. Lineage (NCBI taxonomy): Bacteria > Bacillati > Actinomycetota > Actinomycetes > Mycobacteriales > Nocardiaceae > Nocardia > Nocardia sp. NPDC004123. The sequence continues at coordinate 257,808 of NZ_JBSGGG010000007.1, read as the reverse complement.
TATCTCGACCGTGGTTGTGCCAAACCACTATCGACCCGGCATATTCCCGAGACGAATCGCAGCTATCCAGGAGTAAGTAACCGCGTTCACTCATTTCGAGTACTGGTCCCGGGGAAGTGCTGATGCGCACTCGATTTCGCTGTCTCGTCGCGGCCGGGCTGGTCATGGCCGCCACCCTGCTCCTGGTGCCCGGGGCCGCCCGCACCGCACCGGAAAGACACATCGGCGTGCTCGGCGACGATTTTCTCTGGGGTGTGGCGGCCTCCGGATTCCAATCCGAAGGCCAGTCACCCGACAGCAATTGGACTCGTTACATCGAAGACAATCCGGGCTGGGACCGCCTCGGCGATTCCGTCGATTTCCATTCCCGGTTCCGGTCGGATATCGCCTTGGCCGAGAACCTCGGCGTCAAGGTGTTTCGGATCGGCGTGGAATGGGCACGGCTGGAACCCCAACCGGGAGTATGGGATCCGGCCGCCTTCGCCTTCTACGACGACGTGATCGACGCCATCGTGGCAGCCGGTATGCGCCCCATGCTGACGCTGGACCACTGGGTGTATCCGGGCTGGGAGGCGAACCGGGGCGGCTGGCGCAATCCCGGTATGGTGGCGGACTGGCTCACCAATATGCGGAAGGTCGTCGACCGCTACGCGGCTCGCAACCCGATCTGGGTGACGATCAACGAGCCGGTCGCCTACATCATGCACGAGGTACGTCAGAACCGGACCGACGCCGGCCAGATGCTGAACGAGGTGGCGCAGGCGCACAACAGCATCTACGACTACATCCATCAGGCGCAGCCGAACGCATTGGTGACCAGCAATGTCGGCTACGTTGCCGGGGCGGAGTCACAGGTCAACGGACCTCTGCTGGAACGCATCGGCGACAGACTCGATTTCATCGGCATCGACTACTACTTCGGCTACCAACCACCGGACCTCGCCGCCGCGAACACGCCCGGCGGTTCGGCGCCCGCCCCGGTGGGAATGTGGGATCTTCCGGTCCGGCCCGAGGGCATCTACTTTGCGCTGCAACACTATTCGCAACAGTTTCCCGGCAAGCCATTGTGGATCGTGGAGAACGGCATGCCCACCGAGAACGGGCAACCCCGCGCAGACGGTTACACCCGTTCCGAACACCTGCGAGACACCGTCTACTGGCTGCAGCGCGCGAAGACCGACGGCATGAACCTCATCGGCTACAACTACTGGAGCCTGACCGATAACTACGAATGGGGCTCCTACACACCACGATTCGGCCTCTACACCGTGAACGTACGCACCGACCCGGCCCGGAACCGCGTACCCACCGACGCGGTCGGCACCTATCACGACATCATCGCCCACAACGGCGTGGCCGCCGAGTACCTGCCGGTCCGCGCCCCCGCCGACTGCGAGCTGGTCGATCCTCCCGCCAGCTGCAACACCCCGGTCACAGCACCCTGAGCACCACATGGACGTGCTCGAGCATCTCTGGTCGGGGGGCCGGTCGCTCGGGCTGGAAGACATCTTTGTGCTCGACCGACCCCAGTCGTTCGACGGATTCCGTTGACGCGGCCGGTTCTTAGCGTTGGGCGGGTTCACCGTTCTCGAGGGAAGGCAATGAGATGAACGCCCAAGCGATACCGGACCGGGAGCTCACCGAGCGGCCGGACGGATATCAGGGACCGAACCTGTCACCGGTGGGGCTCGAACATCGGGCACAGTGGTTCGCGGATGGGGTTGTCGCGCTGATGGCGACGCTGCCGCCGAAGGATAACAACGGGGTTATCGTGGGCAGCGCTGCGGCGCTCGTGGTGGATGCCGGAATTACGCCGGCCATTTCGGCGCGGATTCAGGCGCAGGCGGCCACATTGACCGATCGGCCGGTGCGATACCTGGTGAATACGACCTATCACGGCGATCACACGTTCGGCAATGCCGCGTTCCCGGATGAGGTGGTGGTGATCTCGTCGCGGCTGAACAAGGAGAACATGTCCGATCTGGACAACGAGAAGCGGCAGCGGACCGGGAACATGTACGGCGCGGAGGCGGAGTTCGACGCGGTGACCCGCTGGCGCACACCGGATGTGGTGTTCGACGACTTCGCCGAGATCGATCTGGGCGGGCGCGTCGTGCAGCTGTGGCAGTTCGGGCCGGGCAACGGTCCGGGCGACACCGTGGTGTACGTCCCGGATACCCGCACCGCATGGACCGGTAACTACGTTTGCCATGCGGGCATCGCGCCGATGCTGCTGCAGGGCGGGCCCGAGCCCTATCTCGCCTCCTTGCGGAAGATGCGGGAAACACTGCCGGACATGGCGATCGTGGTGCCGGGGCACGGGCCGATGGGCAATGCGCTCGAGGCGGTCGACTGGTTGATCGGATACCTGGAGCAGCTCCGGGACGAGGTCGCCGTGGCGGTTGCCGAGGGAAAGACCCTGGAGCAGGTTCAGTCGCAGGTCACCGATCCGTGGGCGGAGACGCTGGCGCCGAGTCTGATTGCCGCGCTGCATGATTACGCGGTTCCGGCCGAGATCGCCACCCAGGGCCTGCTGATGCTGTGCCGGAATCTGCACCGGCTCAATGTGCTGGCGACCTACCGGAGCCAGTCCCGCTCAGCGTGATTCGTGGAGGAGGGCCGCCAGTTCGGCCCGCGTCGCCACACCGAGTTTCGGAAATGCCTTGTACAGGTGGTAGCCGACGGTGCGGGGGCTGAGGAAGAGCTGGCCGCCGATATCGCGATTGGACAGTCCCTCGGCGGCCAGGCGCACGACCTGAAGTTCCTGGGGTGTCAGCAGATCCAGGACCGAAGCGGTGGGCGGCCGCCGGCCGGTGTCGCCGGTGGCGCGGAGTTCGGCGCGGGCGCGCTCGGCCCAAGGGTGGGCGCCGAGCCGGTCGAAGGTCTCCGCGGCGGCGCGCAACCGGGTGCGGGCTTCCGCCTTACGCTGGTATCGGCGCAGCCATGCGCCGTAGAGCAGGGCGGTCCGAGCCCGTTCGAAGGGGCGACCGCCCTTCTCGTGCAGGCGCTCGGCCGCCTCGTAGTGCCCCTCGGCCTCGTCGGCGGGGCCGGTCAGGGCCAGGCAGCGCTCGTATACCGCACGTGTACAGAGGGATCCACTGGCGGCCGACCAGCGGCGGAGTTTGTCGAGGGATTCGGCGAGGTGGTCGGTCCGCCCGGTGCGTACCGCGGCTTCCACCCGCAGGGGTATGAAGGACACGGCCATGTAGTGGCCGGATATCGGTCCGCGGGCGGCGGATTCGAGCCGGTCGGCTACCAGGTCGTAGCGGCCCGCACCCAGATCGAGCAGGGCGAGGGCGGTGATGGCCAGCACCGCGGTGGCGGTTTCCCCGCGGTCGAGGGCGGCCGTGAGGGTCGACTCGGCGAGCGCGCGGCAGCGAGTCTCGTCACCGGCCAGTGCGGCGGCCCAGGCGAGAGTGCAACGCAGGCCGTCCATCTGGTTGCGCTGCCCGATGGCGTCCGCGAGCGCGAGTCCCTCCTCGGCGTGCACGGTGGCGTCACGGTTGCGCCCGGTGGCGAATTCGGCCGACGCGAGATAGTAGAGCCGCATGGGCAGCGCGCCGAGCATCGACTGCTCGCGCGCCTCGGTCACGAGGGTTTCGAGCAGTTCACAGGCTTCGAGGTCGAATCCGGTCATGAGACCCATTGCGGCGCCGTTCATTCGCTCGTCCTGGGTGAGTTCCGCCGACCGCGTATGCACGAATTCCGCGCAGGCGCGCAATCTGGGTAGCGCGAATTCGTCGTCACCGCTGAGCATTCGGGCCATCCCGATCAGCCCCTCGGTCAGTGCATTGGGTCCGAAGCGACGGTCCAGCAGGGTGGCCGCGCGTTCGGTGAGTTCGGCATCGCCGACGAAGAAACCGTTACGCACCGCGTCGACCAGCATCGGGCCCGCCGCATCGTCCGGCGCCCCGGCGGCGGCGTCGACGAGGATGCGCGCAGCAGTGTGGCGGGAACCGAATTCGGCCTCGACCGCGGCCCGCAGCGCGGCCAGCCGTGGGGCATCGGCTTCGCCGATCGGTCCTCGTCCGGCCCGGCGTAGCAGGGCGCCGGTTCGGTGCAGATCACCGGCGACCGCAGCCGCCTTGGCGGCGCAGATCAGGCGCCGGGTGCCGGTCCCCGCGACAACGGTCAGCTCGGCCGCGCGTTCCATCGCCGCGGACGCGGCGGCATGGTCCGCGCGCTCGTATGCGCGGCCGGCCGCGGCCTCCAGGTCGTCGGCGAGCGTGTCGTCCGGACCGGTCGCCGCCGCCGCACGATGCCAGACTGCGCGGTCGGCAGCCTCGGTACTACCGCTGCGGTGCAGCGTTTCGGCGAGTGCGTGGTGTGCGGCCAGCCGGAGGTGCAGCGGGGCATCGCGCAGGATGGCTGCGCGCACCAGCGGATGCCGGAAGCTGACCTGGTCGCCCCGGCGCACCAGCAGTCCCGAGCGTTCGGCCGCCGCCAGATCCGCGGGGCTCGCGCCGAACGTGGCGGCGGTGTCCAGCACTACCGAGAGTTCCCCGGTCTGCTCGGCCGCCGCGATCAGCAGCAGGGTGGCCGCGGCTTCGTCGAGGCGGGCGGCGCGGGCACCGAAGGCGGTCTGTACCCGGGTGGACAGCGGGAGCATGGCGAGGTCGTAGGGCACGGCCGGGGCGGCTCCGGTCCGCTGGTCGGCGCTCAGCGCGGACGGCAGCTCGACCAGGGCCAGCGGGTTTCCCTCGGTTTCGGCGAGCATGCGGGTGCGTACCTGCGGTGCGAGTTCGGGGTACCGTTCGTCCAGCAGGGCCGCGGCGGCCGCGCGGTCGAGTCCGCTCAGTTCATGCGCGCTGAGCCCGGCCACGGGGTGGGTGCCGCCGCGCACGGCGAACAGCAGCAGCACGCCCTCGTGATGCAGTCGGCGGGCCGCGAAAGTCAATGCCTCCGCAGAGGATCGGTCCAGCCATTGGGCGTCGTCGACGAGGCACAGTACCGGCCCGTCCTCGGCCAGTTCGGCCAGCATCGACAGCACGGCCAGACCGATCAGGAAACGATCACCGGTCTCCGCGGCGGCCAGGCCGAAGGCGCCGCGCAAGGCGGCGGCCTGCGGTTCGGGCAGGGCGTGGAGCCGATCGAGTGCCGGTCGGAGCAGCAGATGCAGTCCGGCGAACGGCAATTCCGCCTCGAGTTCGATACCGGAGACCCGGATGACGCGCAGTCCGTCGGCGCGCGCCGCGGCGTAGTCGAGCAATGCCGTCTTGCCGATGCCCGCGGGTCCGGTCAGCGCCAGCGCTCCGCTGCGGCCCGCGACCGCATCCGCCAGCAGTCGATCGATCAGCGCCAGCTCTTCGGCACGCCCGTACAGCACTCGACGGACCCTACCTAAGGGACATGACAGATCACGGACCGGTCGATTGACTGAATTCTTCTGCAGCGCACCGCCATAGCGTTCCTACCAGTCGATACCCACCGAAATCAGGAGCTGGTATGCATCCGAATTACTCGCTGAGCGAACGTGATCGGCGCTGGGCGCTGGCCCGCGAGCTGATGGACGACCAGGGCGTCGACGCCTTGGTGATCTACGGCGAGCACGAGACCGGCGGCCCCGCACCGTTCGCGCCCGACGTCTACTTCACCAATGAGCGTCCCGGCGCGATCGTGGTCTTCCCCCGTGACGCCGACCCCATCTCGCTGGTGTGGTCGCCCATGCACATCGCCGACCACATCGAGGCCCGCCGCCGCGGTGAGGCCTGCTGGACCGAACCGCAGAACATGCGGGTGGCCAAGCATGCCCAGGGCGTCGTCGATGTGTTGAAGGAGCACGGGCTGGAGCGGTCGGCGGTCGGGGTGATCGGCCTGGAGCCGTATCCGCCGTTCCACTTCAACCCGATCATGCCGTACGGGCTGTGGACGGCGGTCCTGCAGCAGTTGCCGCAGGTGAATGTCAAGCCGATGTGGTTTCCGTTCCTGCTGCGCACCCTGACCCAGTCGGCGGAAGAGCTTGCGGTGCTGCGGCGTTCGGCCGAGATCGGCGAGGCGATGGCGCAGGCCATGCTGGACGTCGCCGCGCCCGGCGTGAGCGAGGCCGAGGTGTACGCGGCCGCCATGTCCACGTCGTTCCGGCTGGGCACGGTCGCGCCCGGCATGCTCATCCAGTCCGGTCCCGGCTTCGCCTGCTGGGGACCGCCGGTCTGGTCCTACCGCCCGCAGGAGCCGCGGACCATCGAGGACGGCGACGTCATCCTCGCGGAAGTGTTCTGCCAGTACGGCATGCGCGAATCCCAGCATCAGGTGGCCATCGCCGTGGGTGAGGTGCATCCGGACATCGAGGTGGCGGCGAAGGTGGCGCGCGCCTCCTACGAAGCCGGCGTGGCCGCGCTGCGGCCGGGCAATACCTTCGGTCAGGTGGTCGACGCGATGAAGGCCCCCCTCGACGCGGCGGGCGGCTGGAACGTGCATCCACTGGTGCACGGGATGAATCCCTATGGCACCGTCTGCGGCTTCGGCAGCGGGATGCGCGAACTGCCGGAGGCCGCCGAGTACGGACTACTGGCCGAGGTGCCGACCATCGGCAGCGATCTGCCATTGGCCGAAGGCATGGTGTTCGCCTTCGAACCCAACTGCGTCATCGGCGGGAGGCTCGCGAACATCGGCGGTACCGTCGTAGTCGGGGCAGACGGTGCAGTGGAACTGAATTCGCTCACCACCGATCTACTGCGCGCACAACCCTGAATCGACGGCGCGAAAATGTATCGGACACTTGCCTTTCTGGCGATTCTGTCGGCTGCCATGCTGGTCGGCCTGATGACCACGCTGTTGACCGTCATGCGCGGCATGTGGAATCAGCAGAGCGACGCCGACGCGGCACGCGGCTTCCAGGACTTCTTCCAACACGCGGCCACCAACCGCGTGCTGTCCACACTCACGATCATCCCCATCATCAGCGCCGTCTGGATGGCGTTCCTCCACGCACCGGACACCACCGCCAAGGTGTGCGCCCTGACCGGCGGCGGCGTCTTCCTGATCGGCTTCTTCGTGTGGACCGCCGTGTTCAACCTGCCGATCTACAAAGCCGTCGCACAGTGGGGCCTGACCGAGGCCATACCGGACGATGTCCGCACCGAAATCGGCCGCTTCCACGCCTCCAACATCGGCCGCCTCACCGCAGCGCTCGCCATGAGCGTGCTGTTCTTCCTGGCGATCTGAGCACCTGATGATCGCGACGAGACCGAGGCCGCAGGTTGTGCGGCCTCGGCCTCGTTCTCGTTGTCGGGTTGGGGAATTCAGATGTGGTCGACCAGGCCTCTCGCACCCTCGGACAGGGCGCAGTGCGCACAGCAGAAGAACCTGCCGTCCGCCTCCACGCCGTGACCGATGATCTTGCAGTTGCAGTGCTCGCAGATGGGTGCCATTCGGTGGATCGCACATTCGAAGCAGTCGAAAACGTGCCGCACTCCCTGAGCTTCGACGACGATCGGCATCGCGTAATCGTTACCGCAAACCTCGCATGCGCTCATGGATCGCACGCTACTCCGTGGGACCGGTTCGGCGTCCGAAGTTCCGGTTAATAGGCCTTTGACCAGCCGGTTTGCGGTGCCGAGGTGGCTGCCTCGGCTACGCCGGCAGGCCGGCCCGGCGGCGGGCAACGGCGGCAACGGCGGCCCAGTCCTTGTCGCCGTCGCCGTGGGCGAGGGCGTCGAGGAAGGCGTCGCGCAGCACGCTGCCGAAGGGCAGCGGGACATTCGCCGCGGCGCCGGCGGTCAGGGCCAGGTTGACGTCCTTGAGGCCGAGTGGCAGCCGGAAGCCGGCCGGTTCGTAGCGGCGGTCGGCGACCATTCCGCCGTAGCCGGTGTAGATCGGACCGGGAAACAGTGTGCCGCTGAACATTTCGACCAGGTCGGTGGGCCGGACACCGTGGGACTCCGCCAGACTGCACGCCTCGGCCATGGACTCGATGGCGCAGGCGATCAGGAAGTTGGCGCTGATCTTCGCGGCGTTGGCCTGACTGGGGCGGGTACCGAAAGGCCAGGTGCGTCGGCCCATCGCGGACAGCAACGGTGCGGCCTGCGCCAGCGCCGTGTCACCGCCGGCGGCGAGGATGTTCAGTTCGCCGGCGGCGGCCACCTGGGGCCTGCCGAGGACGGGCGCGGCGACGTATCCGATGCCGTGCTCGGCGTGCAGGCCTGCGGCCCGGTCGGCGAGCGCGATCGAGACCGTCGCCATGTTGACGTGCACGGCGGCCTTCGCCCCGGCCAGCAGCGCCGGGTCGAGCAGCAGCTGTTCGACGGCGTCGTCGTTGGCCAGCATGGAGACGACCGCCTCGGCGGCGAACACGTCAGCGATGCTCCCGGCCGCGTCGGCGCCCTGGGCGACCAGCGCGGCGACCGGCTCGGGGGAGCGGTTCCAGACCAGGAGCCGATGGCCGGCCCGCAGCAGGCTGGCGGCCATGCCCTGTCCCATTGCGCCGAGCCCGATGAAACCAACTGTCATTCCGGTCATCACACACTCCTCGTTGTCGTCGTCGGCCGACCGGCTGAACGGCGGCCGTCTCCAGGCCGAAGGCCAGTGGGCCGGGCCGGACGGACCGGGCCCGATTCATCGTCCTCCCCTGGTCCGGCATCGCCTCGTCCGACATCGCCGCTGTCTATCCCGCAGTGCGGTTTTCGCTGCTGAGCAGCCACGCCTGCTTCTCTAGTTGATTGATGACGGCATGGAGCAGGTCCGCGGTGGACGGATCTTCGGCATCGGTGTCGTCGTGCACGGCGCGCAGGGTCGCCACCACATCGCGAATCTGTGTGGTGACCAGGTCGACGATGACGGCGGTGTGCTGCTCACCGGCCGGGAGTTCCGGCAGGAGGCTGGTCGCCGCGATCGTCTGGGGCCGGCCGTCCGGCACCGCGTCGAGGGCGCGCATCCGTTCGGCGATGGTGTCACCGGCTTCGCGTGCGGCATCGACGATTTCGTCGAGCTGCAGGTGCAGGTCACGGAAGTTGTGACCGACGACGTTCCAATGCGCCTGCTTGCCGTTGAGGTGGAGAGCGGTGAGCTCGACGAGGACCTGCTGCAGATTGCCCGCCAGTCGTGACGACGCGCGAAACGCGATTGCCGATTCCATGTGAGTGGTCATGATGGTGCTCCTGAATGTGTTGGGGTGGTGGACTATTCGGACCAGAGATCGGTGGTTCCGGCGATCAGGCTTTGCTGAGTGCGGACACCCTGCTCGATGCGGTCGCCGAGCTTCTTGTCGAAGGCGCCGCCGCCCTTGGCGTGTGGCTGACGTTCGGGCACACGTTCGCGGTTGAACTGGGCCATCTGCTCGATCAGATAGTGATCGTGCAGCAGGATCGGTCCGTCCGGGCCGACGGTCAGCGAGTGCTCGTCGCTCTGTACCGGGATGCCGGCATCGGTCGTCGTCGCTCTGGGCGCCGGGTTGGTCATGGCTTGCCTTTCTGGTGGTGGAGGGAGCGGATCAGCGATCGTCGGGATCGAGTGCGAGGAAGACGGCGCCCGCGGCGGCGCCGGCGATCAGCTGAGCCGCGAGATACACCCACAGCGTCGGCCAGGCGAACATCCCCAGCACGGCCGCGCCGATCGTGACCGCCGGATTGAACGCTCCGCCGGAGATCGCGCCGACCGCGAATCCGCCTGCCACGACGGTGAATCCGATCGCCAGCCCGTAGAACGAGTTGTCCGGATGGCTCTTGCTCGTGGCGACGTTGAGCATCACGTAGCACAGCGCGAACGTGAACAACAGCTTGACCACGAACGCGGCCGCGATGGTGTGATAGGTGAGGGCCGGATGCGGCGGGGCTGCGGGCTGCGCGGGATCCACGACGGCACGCGCCACCACCGCGGCCAGTAGCCCGGCAATCAGCTGCGCGATCCAGTACCGGACGGCATCGCGCAGCGCGATCCGATGTCGCACCAGCACCGCCAGGGTGACCGCCGGGTTGTAATGCCCCCCGGAGATGTGCCCACCGGCGTAGATCATCACCATCAGCACCGCGCCGATCGCCAGTGGTGCGAACGGGCCGACGCTCCGGACGGCCGTCCCGACCGTGAACACCAGGAAGAATGTCCCGATCAGCTCGACGGCGTACTTCGCCGCGGTCCGGCGGGCAGCGGCCGCCCGGTGCGGTTCAGCTGCGCGGACAGTGGCGGCCTCTTCGAATGTGACCATGTCGCGACTCCTCGGTTTGCCTTCTGGGACTTCCAGAATCGCTGTCACGCGAGCCGGTGTCGTCGCTGCTGACATCCATCGGTGCTCCCCGCCAGCACCACAGTGGGTATGGCGGCTACCTGCAATCGGCCCGGTTATGCTCGACGTCTATCGGCCATCCATGTCCGGCGCAGCCAAGGAAGGCGAGAGTTCAGTGACGACTCCGTTGCGGGTGCTGCTGGCCGATGACGATGTACTGCTCCGGGAGGGGTTGGCGAGCCTGCTCACGCGTTCGGGGTTCGACGTCGTGGCGCAGGCCGCAGACGCCTCGCACTTGCTGGAGCTGGTCCGGGACACGCGGCCCGATCTGGTGGTGGTCGATATTCGAATGCCGCCGACCCACACCACCGAGGGGCTGGACGCGGCCCGCGCGATCCGCGACGAATTCCCGGAAACCGGCATCCTCGTGCTGTCGGCCCACTCCGATGTCGAGCATGCGATGGAGTTGCTGGCCAGCGGCCGGGGAATCGGCTACCTCCTCAAGAGCCGGGTCACCGATGTGGAGGATTTCATCGACACGCTCCAGCGAATCGCCAAGGGCGCGTCGGTCGTCGATCCGGCGCTGGTGACGGAGTTGGTGTCCGCCCGCCGGCGCAACGATCCGCTCGCAGCGCTCAGCGCACGCGAGCACGAGGTGCTGGCCCTGATGGCGCAGGGGCGTTCCAACGCCGGGATCGCCCGGCAGTTGTGGGTCACCGAAGGCACCGTCGAGAAGCACGTGCGCAGCATTCTGACCAAACTGAATCTCGCCGAGACCCACGACGATCATCGCCGGGTGCTGGCGGTGATCACCTTCCTCGAGTCGCGCTGACCCGATCCGCTCCTGCGCCCCGCAGCAGCGCCGCCGTGCTGCGCACACGCAGGGCAGGTGCAGCTGCCGGGAAGGCCGGGATTGCTGCTGGCAGGAATCGTCGATGGGCGCTGGCCGTGGCGACAAGCGCCCTCCGGAGCGCGACAGTAGGCAGCAAGACCCCTACGGAGATTCGGAGAGTGACATGAAGACAACAATTTTGGGAAGAAGCGGACTGCACGTTTCTCGAATTGCCTTCGGCACGTGGCAACTCGGCGGTGATTGGGGGCGGTTCGACGAGCACGCCGCGATCACGGCGATCCGGCGTGCCCGTGATCTCGGCGTCAACTTCTTCGACACCGCGCAGGCCTACGGCTTCGGTGCGTCCGAACGGATCCTGGGCCGGGCGCTGCGCCCCGAACTCACCAGCGCCCGTGACGAACTCGTGATCGCCACGAAGGGCGGGCTGCGCAGGACCGGCACCGGCGTGGTCCGCGACGCGAGCCCCGACTGGTTGCGCAAGGGAGTGGACGCCAGCCTGGCCGCGCTCGGCGTCGACCACATCGACCTCTATCAGGTGCACTGGCCGGATGCGGCCGTGCCGGCCGCCGAGACCGCGGGCGCACTGGCCGACCTCGTCGCCGCGGGCAAGATCCGCCATGTCGGGGTCTCGAACTACAGCCCGGCGCAGATCGCGGAATTCTCCGCCGTGCTGCCGGTGGAGACGGTACAACCGCCGTACCACCTGTTCCGGCGGGACATCGAGGACGACCTGCTGCCGTACTGCCGGGTGCAGAACATCGGCGTGCTGGTGTACGGGCCGCTGGCACATGGCTTGCTGACCGGAACGCTGCATCGCGATACGACGTTCGCCGACGACGACTGGCGCAGCACGAGCCCCGACTTCACCGGCGACGTCTACCGGCAGAATCTGACAGCCCTGTGGGAGCTGGAGACCTTTGCCGCCGACCGCAACATCACGGTCGGTCAATTGGCAATCGCCTGGACATTGGCCAATCCCGCCGTGCACGTCGCGATCGTCGGCGCCCGGCAGGCCGGCCATATCCAGGACAGCCTCCGAGCCGCGGACATCGTGCTCGACGATTCCGACCTGGACGAGATCGACAAGATCATGGCATGGGCCATGCCGATCGCCGGGCCGTCACCGGAGAGTGTGTGAGCTGGTAACCAGCACCGGGGCCGGCACGTTCACATGAAGGGGATGGATGTTCATCCACCAATTACCGGCTCTCCGTGTACATTCCGCCAGGTGTTGACTATTGGCCGACTCGTCGCGGATCCCGCCCTGGGGCTGCGAGTCGTGACGACGGAACTGACCGAATCCTTGGGGACGGAGATCCACTGGCTGCACACGACGGAGCTCGCCGACCCGTCGCCCTATGTCCGGTCCGGCGAACTCGTGCTCACCAATGGCCTGTGGCTGTCACATGTTCCGGCGGACCGGTTCGTGGCGGCCGTCGCGCGGGCGGGTGCGGCCGGGTTGGTGTTCGGGCTCACGGCGCAGACCCCGTCGCTGCCCGAAGGGCTTGCCGCGCTGTGCCTTTCACACGGTTTGCCGCTCATCGAGCTGTGTGTCGGGGTGCCGTTCGCCGCGCTCACCCGAGCGGCCGCTCGGATCCAGAACGAGGTGCTGCAGGCGGAACTGACCGCCACTGTCCATCGTGGCGACGCCCTCGCCACCGCTCTCTCGCGCGGCAGCGGTGCGGCGGGCGTACTCGAAATCCTGCGCGGTGAAACGGAATTGCCGCTGCTCGTGGTAGACCGCAAAGGTCGCCGCCTGGCCAGTATCGGCTGTGAGCCGACCGATGAGCAGGTGCGGATGGCCGCGGCCGCGCTCAATCGCACCCCGCCGCCGATCGAGGTCGATCTGCTCGGGCCCGGACCGGCGGTGCTGTATCTCGTGGAGGGCGCGATGGGGGAGATCGACGCCGGGCTCTACTGCCTGGAACCGGCCGCGACTCTCACCGCCGCCGATCGGGACGCGCTGGCCCAGGCGGCGCGCTTCCTGAGCTTGGAGGTCACCAAACAGCAGGCCGTCCACGCCATCGAGGCGCGTTTCGCCACCGAGCTATTGGAGATGATCCTCTCCGGGCCGCGCAGCAGCGGTGAGGTGATTCGCCGCCTGCGCGCCTATGGCGTGCCACCGGACCGGCCGCTGGGAGTGCTCGTGTCCGCACCGGTCGCCGCCTCCGATGCCGATGCCCTGCCCGGCGATATCGCCCACGCGGTCGGCGCGTTCTTCGCCACCCATGGCATACCGGTCTTCAGCGCGGCGGGCAGCCGGGATGTGGTGTCCATCTGCCTGTGGGAGCGCTCGGCGGACGAGTTGGCGCGCTTCGCCCGAGACCTGGCCGCGGAGGTCGGTAGACGGGTCTCCGCCGAACGGGTCGTGATCGGCGTAGGGGATATCGCCACGGCGGGTGGACTGCGGGAATCGCTGGTGCGCGCCCGCGAGGTCTGCCAGATCTTGCGAGCGCAGCATGGCCCGGACACCGCTGTCTTCGCCGATATCGCGACCTTCCGGATGCTGCTCGGCCTGCTCGACGACCAGGTGCGGCAACGATTCTCGGAGCAGGTGCTGGGCGTCATCCGTGACCACGACGCCCGCACCCACACCGACCTCGAACACACCCTGCGCACCTTCCTCGCACACGACGGCCAGTGGGCGGTCACGGCCGCTGCCCTGCACGTCCACGTCAACACCCTGCGCAATCGCATGGCCCGCATCACCGAGCTGACCGGACGCAATGTCAATCGCCTCGAGGACACCATCGACCTGTACCTGGCCCTGATGGCCGAACCGCTGGGCCCGGCCACCTACTGACCGGCCTCGATCCGGATGCCCTCCACTTCGCCGCGCACCCGCGTCGGTGTGAGCGGTGTGCTACTTCGGGTAGACGGCTTCGTCCACGTCGTAGGCGGGCAGGGGGCGGGTCGGGGTGTGGGTGTCCTCCCGTGCCCAGGCCGCCACGTCGCGGCAGCGGCCGAAGGTGACGTCTCCGCACTCCTGGGCGTAGGCGATCAGGTTGCGCAGGGCCAGCATTCGGCCCGGACGACCGGTCAGGAACGGATGCATGCACACGTTGAACAGGCAGCCGTAGTGACGCATGCCGTCGAGCTCGGCCCGCCACATCTGCTCGACCTTGACCGGGGACTCGATGACCGAGCCGATGCGCGGTGCGGGCAGGTACGCGTACTGCTCCCAGTCGTCCAACGACCAGTGCACGGGCAGTTCGATTACCGGGCCCTGTGGGGTGTCCACGTGGTACGGCCGGTCATCGCCCATCAGCGAGGAGTCGTAGGCCAGGCCGTATTCCGCTATCAGGGAAAGGGTTTCGCGACTGGCGCTCCACATCGCGGCGCGATGCCCGGCGATCTCGATGCCCTGGGACGTGAATACCTGCAGGGCGCGTTCGAAATCGGCGCGCTCGGCGCCGGCGGGCAGCGAGGTGGGCGGCCGGTGACTGTAGGAATGGTGCGCGACCTCGTGCCCGCGCTCGACGATCGACGCGGCCAGTCCCGGGCGTTGTTCGGCGACCCAACCGGGTACGAAGAACGTTGCGGGAACACCCATCTCGTCGAGCAGGTCGAGAATGCGCGGCACCCCCACATCCGGTCCGTAGGCCTGGTGTGACATCACCATGGGGTGCTCGGCGTAGTGCCGGCCCTCGGCGAGGATCGGCGTCTCGGCGTCCACGTCGAAGGTCAGCGTCGCCACCGCGGCCCCGCCGCGGGTCCAGGTCCGAGCGCTCATTCGCCGGTGCGCTCGCGCCAGGCCGCGGCGCAGTCCAGGGTTGCCATGGGGTGCAGCATCTCATGATCGAACGAGGAGAGTTCGGCGCCGGTCTCGACCCGGCGCGGCAGGTCCGGATTGGCCAGTGCGCCCGTACCCAGCGATAGGACGTCGGCGTGCCCGCCGGTCAGCACATCGGCGGCCTGGGGCAGATTGTGCATGCCCCCATTGGCGATGACCGGGCGACCCGACACCTCCCGAGCCAGCTGGGTGACGGTCGTGCCGCTGGGGAGTTTCGCGGTCTCGAGGAAGTCACGGCCCTCGCTGGCGATGTGCAGATACGTCGCCTCGGTCAGGGCCGCGAAGATGGCGCGCGCGTCGGCCTCACCCTCCGGCCAGCGATAGGTGAAGTCGTTGACCTTGGTCTGCGACAGCCGGACGCCGATCGGGAAGTCGCCGAGGGCGTCACGAATCGCACGCAGCACCCGCGCGGTGAGCCGGATGCGATTCCGCACCGGCCCGCCGTATTCGTCGGTGCGCTCGTTGGTGTATTCGGTCAGGAACTGATCGAGCAGATAGCCGTTGGCCCCATGGATCTCGACGCCGTCGAAACCAGCCGCACGGGCGTTCTCCGCCGCCGCGACGAAACCGGCCACGACATCGTCGATGTCGTGCGCGGTCATCTCCCGGGGCGCGTTCCACGCTCCACCGACCCCGCCGTAATCGGCCATCATCTGCCCGCGCGGCGCCACCGCGGACGGCCCGATGGTCGCGAAACCGTGCGCATTGCCCTGGGAAATGGCTCCGGCGTGCATCAGCTGCGCGACGATCGGAGTCGCCGCCGCGTGCACGGCGTCGACCACCGCGCGCCAGCCCGCGACGTGCTGTTCGGTGACCAGGCCGGGCTGGTTGAAGTAACCCTGGCTGTGGGCGGCGTCCGGATAGATGCCCTCGGTGATGATCAGGCCGAATCCGCCCAGCGCGTATTCGCGGTAATACGAGGTCATCTGCTCGGTGGGAGTGCCGTCAGGGGTGGCCGAGACCCGGGTCATCGGCGCCACGGCGAATCGGTTGCGTAGTTTCAGGGTGTCCAGCCCGAACGGCTCGAGTGCGGGGTGGGCGAGTTCGGTGGTGGTCATCGGTGGTTCTCCTCGCTGGTCGGGGGAAGGACGGTCAGGGCCAGTGGCGTGGGTCGAGCCCCGTTGATCGGGTTGTGGTCTTGTGGACAGGCGGAAACCACCACCAGGCAGTCCATTTCGGCGCGGAAGGTGATGGCGTCCCCGGGCGCGGTGGCGGCCTCGAGCCAGGTCAGGCTCTCGTCCGCGGCTACCGGAATGCGCATGAACACATTGATCGGTTGCGGAATGAACGGCGGCGCACCGTATCCCAGCTCGGTCACGGTGTGGCGCAGATTGTCGGCGCAGTTGGCGTGTTCCGGATCCCCGTACGCCGCATAGCGTTCCGGATCACAGGCGGCGATCAGCATGTCGTGCACACCCGGCGAGGTGTCCTCGGTATACGTGAGGATCGGTCGCCGCCGGTTGGTCACGAATGACTCGCCGAGCGCGGGGAACAGTCGCGCGGTGTGGGTGCGCGTGTGCGAGGCGCTGTGATGCTCGGTGAGATCGTGGGCGTTGTAGGCGAACACATCACCCACCTGGCCGCCATCGACGTCGGTGATCCGCAACCTCGCACCGGCGCTCAGGGTCACCGCTCGGGCTCGCCTCGCCGGCACGGTAATCGGCTCCGGATGGCTCAGCACTGTCATGGAGGTCAGTCAACCGAACGAGCTGGCGCTGTCGAAATGGATGATCCCACAGCATCATTGGAATTCGGTGGATCTTCCTCCATATCGAAGCGGAAATACTGCTGGGTAGCGTCCTGTCCATGACCACCGCCATCGCCATGGGTCGGGCGCTCGCAGCGGGCGATACGACCTCGGCCCACCTGGCCGAGGTCGCCGTAGACCGGGCCCGGCAATCGGATTCGACCGCGGTACTCGTCACCGTCACCGCCGAGCGCGCCGGATACCAGGCCGGGGCTGCCGATCGCCGCCAACTGCGCGGCACCCGGCGCGGTCCGCTCGACGGAGTCCCGATCGCGTGGAAGGACGTCTTCGATATCCAGGGCACGGTCACGACCAGCGGTTCGGCCAGCCACCTGCACGACGAACCCGCCGCGGTGGACAGCCGCCTCGTCCGGCGCGCCCATGACAGCGGGCTGGTCACCATCGGCAAGACCAACCTCAGCGAGTTCGCCTTCTCCGGTCTCGGGATCAACCTGCACTTCGGCACCCCCGCCAATCCCGTCGACCCGGAGCTGGTCCCGGGCGGCTCCTCATCCGGATCCGCGGTGGCGGTCGCGCGCGGCATCGTCCCGCTGGCGGTCGGCACCGACACCTCGGGATCGGTACGGGTGCCCGCCGCCTACTGCGGAATCATCGGGTATCGCGCCAGCCCGGGACGCTACGGTGCGAACGACTTCGCGCCCCTGTCCAGCACACTCGACAGCATCGGCATCCTCGCCACCAGCGTGAACGACATCATCGCTCTCGACCGGATCTTCGCGCCCATGCGACGCGGCGAGCACACGCCGCTGCGGCGATTCGTCGTGCCCGGCGGCGAGTGGACAGCAGACGTCACGCCCGGGATCGCCGCCGAATTCGAGGCCGCTCTTGCCGAAATCCGCCGCGCCGGAGCTGATGTTCGCAGGCGCGACATGGCATCGCTGAGTGCTGCACAGGAATTGATGGACGGCGCCGGCACCATCGTGGGCGCGGAGGCATACCGGCTGCACCGTCACCGTCTCGGCTCCGGCCTGCCGATCGAGCCCGCTACTCGGCGCAGGCTCGAAAGCAACTCGCACACAGCGGATTCCATCGCCCCGGTGTACGCCAGGATGAGCGCCTTGCGCGCGGAATTCGCCGCTGAACTCGACGGTGCGGCACTGCTGTGCCCTACCGTGCGTCACCCGCCGCCGCGCCTGGCCGATCTCCGCGACCCGGCCGGCTACGACAGCGCGAATGCCGCCACTCTGCGCACCACGATGGTCCTCAGCTACCTGGGCACCT
The DNA here is from genome assembly GCF_053603795.1 of Nocardia sp. NPDC004123. Classification (NCBI taxonomy): domain Bacteria; kingdom Bacillati; phylum Actinomycetota; class Actinomycetes; order Mycobacteriales; family Nocardiaceae; genus Nocardia; species Nocardia sp. NPDC004123. The sequence continues at coordinate 240,017 of NZ_JBSGGG010000007.1, read as the reverse complement.
GCGGAATCACGCTACCTGTCCGGACTTCGGCAGGCGGGCCCGCGTGTGGGCTGCTGCTGTCGCTGCCGTCCGGGCGCGACGGCGACCTGCTGGCACACGCCGAGTGGGCGCGGCGCATCTTCGTGAATGCGCGGACGTCGTGACGGCCGTGCGTGCCGGCCCGGATCGCGTCGCGGGCCGCTGACCCGCCACTCCGATGTCCATCGCCGGACAGGTGTCGAACGGTGCGTAGGCTGCAGGGTGACGATCGAGATCCAATTCGAGGACCTTGTCCGAGCCCGTCGGCTCGACGTGAACGCTGGGTGATGATGTGGAAACGGTCTGAGGCGCACAGCTGGCCAACCTCGACGCCAGGTGCAGAATCCGCGCGCTACCAGTCCGATAGGCCGCTCTTCTCGATGCGGGCACATGTGCTGTCGTGGTCGATGCGCCCGACGACCCCGCCGCTGCCATTGGGTGTCGCGGTGGCCGCGTTCTTCATTGCGGCGGAGTCGGTTCTCGTCCTCTGGCTCGGGCGGATCGCTCCCGGCAATGCGTTCGGTGTCGTCTATCTGCTCGGTGTTCTGGTGGTGTCGACCGGGTGGGGACTCGGTCTGGCGGTGACGACATCGGTCGCCAGCGCCATCGCCTTCGGCTATTTCCAGCACCGGCCGGAGCAATCCAGCTCGACCGCAGCCCAGAACGGCGTCACCATCGCGGTCTTCCTCTGCGTGGCGCTACTGGCCAATACCCTTGCGGCAGTGGCCCGATCGTATGCCGCGGAGGCGAATCGCCGCCGCCGGGCGGCCGACCTCGTCGCCCAGCAGCAGGCCGCGTTGCGGCGGGTCGCCACCCTGGTCGCGCGCGGTGCGACATCGTCGGAGGTGTTCTCCGCGGTGGCGCACGAGTCGGCCAGGTGCCTGGGCGTGGTCAACGCGTCCCTGTTCCTCTACGCACCCGATGGCTCGGGCACGTTCGTCGCGGCACGCGACGAACCCGGACTGCCCAGGATGCCGGTCGGCGAGCGGTTCACGCTCGAGGGCGAGAACATCGCGGCCATGGTGCTGCGCACCGGGGGCACCGCCCGGATGGACAGCCACGACCAGGCGACCGGCTCCGCCGCGGCACGCATCCGGGAGCTGGGTCTGCGCTCGGGCGTCGGGGCGCCGATCGTCGTCGACGGCCACCTGTGGGGCGCGATCGTCGCCGGATCGTCGCGCCGCGAGCCCCTGCCGGCCGACACCGAGGAGCGCCTCGCCGAATTCGCGGACCTATTCGCGACCGCGATCGCGAATGCCGAGGCCCGGGCCGAACTCACCGCATCCCGCGCCCGCATCGTCGCGGCCGCCGACGAGGCCCGGCGCCGGATCGAACGTGATCTGCACGACGGCGCGCAACAACGCCTCGTCTCGCTGGGACTCGCGCTCCGCACCGCCGAGGCATCGGTGCCACCCGAACTGACCACGCTCGAAGCGCAACTTTCCGACGTCGTGCAGGGCCTGGTCGGCGTCTCGGACGAACTCCGCGAGATCTGCCGCGGGATCCATCCGGCGATCCTGTCGAAGGGCGGACTCGGCCCGGCGCTGAAGGCGCTCGCTCGCCGCTGCACCGTTCCGGTGAACCTCGACCTGAACCTCGACACGCCCATGCCCGAATCCACCGAAACCGCCGCCTATTACATCGCGGCAGAGGCGCTGACGAACACGGCCAAACACGCGCGGGCCACCGAAGCGATCGTGCACATCACCACCGCCGGCCAGCAGCTCCAGCTTTCGATCCGGGACGACGGAATCGGCGGCGCCGACCCGGCCAAGGGCTCCGGGCTGGTCGGTCTGCGAGACCGCATCGAAGCCCTCGGCGGCCGGATGGAGCTGACCAGCCATCCGGGCGAGGGGACGTTGCTGCAGGCCGGCATTCCGTTCGCGACCTCGGCTGCGATATCCGAGGAATAACCTCGTCGTCATCCGATCGCCCGCTCGCGCGCAGAAAACAGGTAGGTGGGCGCGCCGAAAACAGGTATGTGGGTAGGTAGATATCCCGTCGTCCGAGCGGCGGTTCCCGAAGAAGGTGGTGGAGGACAGGTCAGCCACTACCGCTCGGGAACATCATGGATGGACGGAATCAACAGCGAGGTCGCGACGCGTTCTGGGTCCGGTCGGCGCTGAGTCAGTTGGAGTTCCTCGCGTCCGGCAGATCGATCGAACCGGACACGAGGTCGGTGATCGAATTCGCGATCCGCTGGGCGCCGTACGGCGGTGCGAGTGCGGGCGAGCTGTTGGTGGCATTCGGTGTCGACCGGCGGCGGTTCATGACGCTGCTCGAGGAAGGGTTGTCGATTCGGCGATCCGACAACTCGGAGCAGCGGTGGTTCAAGCAGAAATTGTCGGACGCGTTGACCTCGGCGTGGCGCGTTGATGGCCGCAGCAGGGCCGGTGATGTTCGATGCTGACCAGCGCCGAGGAAGCACGGCTCCGGGCCCAGGGCGATGTGCACGTGCGGATCTGGTTGGGCGGAACGGTGTTCGACTACCGCGCAACCTTGGCCGCCGCCCGGAATCTGATTCATGATTGTCGCCGAAAGTGCTGGTGTGCAATCGAATTGATCATGCAGGAGATCGAGGAATCGCTGCCGGAAGCGCGCCTGCCGAATGAGCGATTGTTCCTCGATCCGCAACCTGCCGGGCCTGCTGGGTGGTAACGGATTCAGGAGCCGGGCTGCTCGGCCGCCCATGTCGCGATCTGTAAGCGCGAGGTGAAACCGAGCTTGGTCAGGATGTGTTCGACGTGACCTTCCGCGGTGCGCTGTGAGATCACGAGCTGAGCGGCGATCGCCCTGTTGGACAAACCTCGGGCAACGAGCTCGGTGACCTGGCGCTCCCGCTTCGTCAGGGTCGCGCCGGGACCCTGGGCGGGTGCGGCGGCGCTGGATTGCTCGCCGAGCGCGAAGGCCACAGCGGAATCGAACGTCATGGCGGCGCCTTCCTGGCGGGCCGCCTCGAATGCTTTGGCACCGAGCGCCTCCCGGGTGGTGCTCACGCAGTCGTTGCGGTGGACGAGCAGAACGGGAAACACGAATGCGGAACTGCCGGCAACGCTCACCAGCGAATCGGCGGCACCCATCAGCACAGCTGGGCGTCGATCAGGGTGTTGCTCGGCCGTGACCCAGGCCAGTGCTTCCATACAGGCCGCGGCAACGAGCGGATCTGCCGCCAGCCGGGCCAGCCGAATGCCCTCCTGCAGCAAGTGCACAGCGCGGCCGGGCTCGCCCCCACGCCAAGCGGTGTACCCCGCTGCCCACAATGCCCAGGACCGGAGCATCGTTTCGTGGGTGGATTCGGTGATTGCGAGCACCCGGTCGAAGCATCCGATGGCCTGCGGCATGTCACCCAGGACCGCGCAAGACCATCCGAGGGAGATCAGCGCATCCAATTGCAGGCTGAGCTCACCGGATGCTTCGTAGATCTCGACGGCGTCGGCCACGAGCTTGTGCGCGCGATCCACGTCGGCGTCGCCCCGCATCAGAACGGTGTTTCCGGCAGAGTGCGCGAGCAGAGCCCCGACCACGGGGTCGTTGGTCTGTTCGGCCACGTGCCTCAGTTGTGTCAGTTTGTCGGTGGCGTCGGCGAAGTCGCCTTGCAGCGTGGCCATTGCCTCGGCGGCATGCAGCGCCTTGGCCCGATCGATGGTCGGCGCTCCGGTCGTGTGGGTGAGTGCACGAGCAGTCCAGCGGCGACCCTCGCTCAACCGCGCGCGCATTATCCAGAACGGGTACAGGGCCATGGTCATCCGCAACGCTGCTTCGTTCGCCTCGGACACGGCGAATTCCAGTGCCTTGCGGAGGTTCGGCAGTTCCCGCTCCAGTCTGGCAACCCACTGCATCTGGTGCGGTCCGATCCATTCGGCCTCTGCCTGGAGCGCCAGACCGAAGCACCAATCCTGGTGTCGCCGAACGGAATCCATGTACTCGTCGGCGTCCTCGGCCTGGTGCCTACCGTATTCCTGGACGGTCTCGAGCATCCGGAAGCGGACAGTTCGATCGACTTCCTCGCGGATCAGAATCGACTTGTCGACCAGTGCGGACAGGGAGTCGAGCAACTCCGACTGCGTCAGATCGCCACCGCATATCTGCTCGGCGGCGTCGAGTTCGAAACCGCCTGCGAAGACCGATAATCGGGTCCACAACCGTTGTTCGTCCGGTGTGCACAGGTCATAGCTCCAGCCGATGCACCAGGCCAGAGTCTGCTGTCGCATCGGGGCGCCGCGACGTCCGCGAGTCAGCAGACCATAGCGGTCGTCGAGCCGGGTCAGAATCTGGTCGAGCGACATCGTGCGCAGCCGGGCCGCCGCGAGTTCGATCGCCAGCGGGAGTCCGTCCAAGCGAGCACAGATCCGGGTGACGCAGGCTCTGTTGCCGTCGTCGACCTCGAAGCCGGGCACCACCGCGGCGGCTCGTTCGGCGAACAAGGCCACGGCGTCCTCACGAGCAACTCTCGATGCCGACTTGATCGCTGGATCGGGAATCGTCAACGGGGGCACCGCGAGCACCGATTCTCCGCTGACATTGAGAGCCTCACGGCTGGTCGCCAGAATCCGCACGTCCGGACAGGCCCTCAGCAGCGATTCGGTCAGTGTCGTGACCGCGTCGATCACCTGCTCGCAGTTGTCCAGCACCACCAGCAGGTTGCGGGTGGACAGATAGCCGACCAGCACGTCGAGCATCGGTCCACCCCCTCTGCTGCGCAGGCCGAGCGCAGTGGCGACGATGTCGACCAGTAAGGCCGGATCCCGCATATCGCCCAGCTCGACCAGCCACACGCCGTCGGTGAACTCTCCCGTCACCTTGTGCGCTACCCGCAGTGCGAGCCGCGACTTACCGACCCCGCCGATCCCGGTCAGCGTCACCAGACGGGAACCGGCGAGCAGGTTCTTGACCTCGGTCACCTGGATGCGGCGATCCACGAAACTGGTCAACTCGAGCGGCAGATTCCCGACGCCGTTCGGTGCCGTGTCCGCCGACGGCGGCACCGAATAGGACTCGGCTCCAGGTTCGGCCCGCAGGGGCATGCGGTCGACCAGGAAACCGTACCGGCGCTGGAGCTCCCGGAGTTGGTCTCCCAGCTCCGCGGCGGTGGGACGGTCGAGCGGGTTGCGCGCCATCGCACCCTCGATCAGCGTGCACACATCCTCGGGAATGTCTTTGTCGCGCAGATTCGGAATCGGTTGCTGGGTGATGCGCAGGAATTGAGCGACCACCTGTTCACCGCTACGGCGCTCGAAGGCCGCGTGACCGGTCAGCGCGCAGAACAATGTGGCTCCCAGCCCGTAGACATCCGAGGCCCGGCTCGGGGCTTCCCCACTGAGCACCTCGGGTGCGGTGAAAGCCGGAGAAGCGGTGATCGTGCCGGTCGTGGTCTCGAAACCGCCGGTGATGTGAGCGATCCCGAAATCCGTCAACGCCGGCTCGCCGTAGTCGGTCAGCAGAATGTTTCCCGGCTTGATATCGCGGTGCAGAACGCCGGTGCGATGCGACGTTTCGAGCGCACCGGCGATCTTCACCCCGAGGTGCAGGACCTCCGGCAGCGGCAACGGGCCGTCGCGTTGAATGCGCGTCTGCAGCGAGCCGAACGAGTGGTACGGCATCACCAGGTAGGGGTGACCGCTGCCGGTGGTACCGACCTCCAGCATGTCGACGATGTTCGGGTGTCCGGTCAACCGCCCCATCGCTCGCTGCTCGCGCAGGAATCGCTCACGATTCTCGTCGAATTCCTCGGTCAGCACCTTCACCGCCACCGTGCGGTCCACACCGACCTGGCGACACCGGTACACCGCGCCGAACCCGCCCCGCCCGATCTCCTCCGCGTCCTCGAAACCGGCAGTTCTCAGCTCCGTGATGACATCGACGCCGACATCACGCTGGGTCTTGCAGGGATCGTTCTCGACCATCGGTTACTCAGGATCTACCAGCGGGCACCAGCCAGAATATCCCCGTCGGCGCTCGTCCGGACCGGATGTTCGCACGCTGCCGCCACGCCCCGGTCAGGGGAGGGTGGCCGCGCTCGCGGGATCGACGAGGATCTTGGCGTGTTCCTCGGGGTTACCGAGGGCGGTGAAGGCCGCGTCCACACCCGAGAGTCCGACCGTTCCGGTGATCAGGGGCGCCGGGTCGACCGCTCCGTCGGCGAGCATGTGCAGGGTGTCGCGGAATTCGCCCGGGTCGTAGCCGGTGGAGAAACGGATGTCGATCTCCTTGTTGATGGCCATCCCGGGGTGGAAGGTGTCGGCCTCGAGGCAGGCGCCGACGACGATCAGCCGGCTCATCATGGGCACGCTCGTGAGCAGTCTGTCGATCATGCCCGGCACGCCCACGCATTCGAACACGATCGGGCCCGAGGGGGTGATGTTCAATGTGTGCGCCGCGCGAAACGCGTACCACCACGGCACATTCGGGACCCGGCGCAACTTCTCCATGGTGTCGAAGCCGAGGTTGAGCAGATCCGGGACATTGGTGAGCCGATTCGGGTACGGGGAGGAGGAGAACGGATCGGAATCGCGCGGATCGACCACCACGTCGGCGCCGCAGCGGGCGGCCAGCTCCCGGCGCCGCGGCGAGTAGTCCGAGGCCACGACGGAGCGCACTCCCGCCGCCTTCAGCATCGCGATCACGGCCAGTCCGATCGGACCGCAGCCGATGACGTACGCGTTCTGCTTCTTACCGATTCGACTGCGACGCACCGCATGCCAGGCGACCGCCATCGGTTCGGTCAGGGCCGCGTGCGCGGCCGGCAGTCCGTTCGGCACCGCGAACGTCATCGACTCCTGCACGACGATCTGCTCGGCGTATCCGCCCGGCACCTGGGTCGAGGTCCCGATTATCTGGACGTCCTTGCCGTTGCGGCACATGGGCATCGCCACCACCGGGGTACCCGGCTTCCAGCGGCGCCGGGTGTCGCGACCGTATTCGACGACCTCTCCGCAGAATTCGTGACCGAAAACGACTTTGTCCTCGTGGCGCGGCATCTGGTGGTAGCCGACGGTTGCGGCCATATCGGCGAGTTCGTCACTGTGGACGCGTGCGTGCAGATCCGAACCGCATATCCCGCAACGGGACACATTGATCAATACCTGGCCCGGCCCCGGCCGCGGATCGGGAACATCGGTGACTTCGAGTTTTCCAGCGCTACATACGACTGCCTTCATATCCGCAGCGTATTTCCTGCATGCCGACCGGATAACCCGCCATTCGGCGGGATATGGACGCCGTTCTCACCGGGTTTGGCGGGTGCCGTCACATTCCCCTGAATACGGCACGGCTGTGCCACCGGCGGAATCCGCCGGTGGCACAGCCGGGTCGGGTGAGAATTGTTGCGGGCGTTCAGCGTTTCAGCGCGCGGCGAAAGAACTCGGTACGGGTCGAGAACGAGGACTGGGCGATCGCCGCCGGCGTGATGTTCTCGAAGCCGTGGAAACCGCCGCCCCACATGTGCAGGTCCACGCTCACCCCGGCCTGGCTCAGGCCCATCGCGTAGACGATGACCTCGTCGCGAAAGCCCTCGGCGGACCCGACGTCGATGAAGGTGCGCGGCAGCCCGGACAGGTCTTTCGCGCGCGCGGGCGCCGCATAGTAGGAGACGTCCTCGGTGCCGCGCCGGTCACCGAGCAGTGCGGTCCAGCCGTACAGGTTGCCGTTGCGGTCCCAGGTCCCGTCGTCGTCGAGCATGCGGGAACTGTGGGTTTCGAACCGGTCGTCGAGCATCGGGCAGACCAGCACCTGGTGGCTCACCGCCGGGAAGCCCGAGTCACGCGCCATCAGCGTGACGCCCGCGGCCAGGCCGCCGCCGGCGCTGGTCCCGGTGACGATGATGTGCGACGGGTCGATCCGCAGCTGCCCGGCATTCTCGGCGCACCAGCGCAGACCGTCATAGCAGTCCGTGATCGGCGCGGGATCGGGATGTTCGGGCGCGAGCCGGTATTCGATCGACACCACGACCGCACTGCCGTCCGCCACGTGCGAGATGAGGTCGTCCAGACCCAGGTGGCGCCCGCCCGCGACCATTCCGCCGCCGTGCACGTAATAGATCAACGGCCACGGTCCCTGCCCCTCGGCCGGACTGAGCACGACGAGCGGGAGTTCGGCCTCCGCGGGCGTGATGGTCAGCTCTTCGACCCGGACTCGGCCGCCCGCGGTCAGATCGATCGGGTCGCGCCCGGGCACCGCCGCCTTCGTGATCTCGCGCACGAGCTCCAGAGTGTCGTCGCTGAGCGCCGGCGTGGCGGCTCGAATCGCGGCGAGTCCGGGGACCAGTTCGGGATCGTAGGGCGGCCGCACCGGTGCGGGGCCGAAAGAGAATGCGTTCTGGGTCATGGGACCTCCTTCGGCATTCAGTGAACCGGCCTTATGAGGCCGGTCACAGCCGCCAACCCGACGCGACTACCGCCCCGATCACCGACAAACGGCGGGCACCGGCAGCAGCGAATTGCGCGGCCGTTCAGCGGCCATCGCGATCCGCCACAGCATCAGCGTGGTGCTCGCGCGCGTGTATCCGCCGCTGCTGAGCGGGGTGTATCCGAGCTGACGTTCGAGCCAGTCGATGCGCTGGCGCATGGTGGAGTGGTGCAGATTCTGCAGGCGGGCGGCCTCGCGAATGCTGCTGTGACTCAGTACCGCCTCGATTGTCGGAACCACCCACGGCCGCTGGGCCTGCAGCTCGACCACCCGGCGGACATCGGGTGCGCGCGCGGCGGTATCCGCATCGACGCTCTCCACGACGGTGGCGATGCAGCCGAGCTGGTCGTAGCGCACATGCGTGGGCTCGCCGGTGGTGAGATCGATGGCGATGCGCAGCGCGGTGCGGGCGTGCTGCCACGCCTGGTGGACCTCGGCGCCGGCGCAGGCGTGGATTCCGGCGGCGATGTCGCGCGGGATCGTGTGCTGGGCCGGTGCTGCGGGGAAGAGATGGATCTGGTGCTCATCGAGGACGAGCCCCGGGGGCATCCGCCGCGCATCGGACAGATGAGTGGCCACCACCATGACCGTCGACCCCAGGCCCAGCTGCCGCAGCGCATTGTGACGATCGGCGGGGGCGACGTCCGGATCACAGGCGATACGGGTCGCGGCCACCGCCGGGGAGGTGTCGCGAGTCTTCTTGACCGCATGCAGGCTACGGGCGAATCGTTCGAGAATCAGGTGGTCCAGGGGCCAGAGCGGACCCTCCCGGTCCAGCCATACGGTGATCTCCTCGAATCGCTCCGTCTGACGTGACGCCGTCCCGGGGCCGAGGTCGGAGATGGTCCGGCCGGCCGCGTCCACACCGACCCGGAGGCCGCGTTCCGGATCCTCGAGCCCGACCGGGCAATCGGCCAGCGCCGCGGCCGCCCGGAGCATGGCCAGCGCCGAGGACCGCTGGTCGACCAGCGTGTCGAAATGCTCGATCACCCGCAGGGCTTCCGCCGCGCCGCCGTCGATTGTATTGAGTTTGACTATCCACTCCCGCACGAACGGACTCCTCGATCCTCATGCACAGCCGTCGGGCTCCGGCCGTCGGTGTCAGGGCTGGTGGGTGACGCGGCCGCCGCCGGGAACAGGCCCGCCACCGCGGCGACGATCGCGACGCGCCGCGCCGCATCGGAAGGGTCGCGAACCTGTCCCTCGGCGAGGTCGACGAGATCGGGCTGCTCGGCCCAGGACAGGGCGATCTGATTGACCACGACCATGACGTCGATCGGGTCCCACGCCGGATCCAGGTGCCCGGCCAGCTGTGCCTGCCGCACCTGCTCGACACCGCGTCGCACGGTCTGCCGCACGGCCACCTGGAAGGGATCGCCGGGAGTCTCGTTGCCGGCGACGTCCAACCGGCCCCAATGCATCAGGCGCAGGTGGTCGGGATGGGCCATGAAGTAGTCGTGCACCCGCCCGGCATAGCCGGGCAGGTCGGTCGCGTCGAGGCGGGTGGCGGCGGTCATCGCGGCCAGCTCGCGTTCCGCGACGAACCGATAGAGCTCCTGTTTGCTGCGGAAGTACGCGTACAGCCGTTCCTTGCTCGACTTCGCCCTGCGGGCGATCCGATCGATGCGCGCACCCGCCACGCCGTACTGGGCGAACTCGTCCGTCGCGGCGGTGAGGATGCGGTCGAGGGTGGTATCGGCACCGGTGGGAGTGGTCACGCTCACATCATACCAAACCAAACTGTTTGGTTCGGTCCCATTCAGTGGAAGATCCGCTGCAGGATGCTCTCGGGTCCACCACCCAGCCGTGATGGACCCGAGAGACCGACTCCGTGGCCGCGCGCCGATATCCGGCTGCGCGCGGAGCCGTCAGAGCTGCCGGATCAGTGGTTCGGATTGGCGGCGTGCTCCGCCGCTCGATCCAGCCGCGGCACGGGCGGCGGACTCATGTCCTCCAGCCTCGACACTCCCGGGACGTCGCCGAAGTCGGGTCCGAGAATTTCGGTCATCGCCTTGGCGAAAGCGGTGTCCATGTACATCCGCTCGCCGGAAATCCGATTGCCCTCGAAAGCCATCACCACAAAGTATCGGCCGGTGACACGACCGCTTTCGGTGTCGAAGTACACGTAGGCTTCGCGGCACAGCTCGTTTTCGGAAACCGCATGCACTCGCTTGTCGGCCCAGATATTCCGCTTGTCACTGCCGGGGAGCATGCGCGCATATGTCTCGCGAACAGCGCTCTGGCCCTCGATGTGCCATCCGAGGGTTGGGAGCTCGTACACCGGATTATCGACGAGCGTCGCCATCGTTGCATCGAGATCGAGATTGAACTCGGCCATTTCATGAACCGCGAGCAACTCTTCCATCTGTTGCAGGGTGAATTTCTCCATTGATTTCAGTCCTCTCAACTGAGCTCGACACCGACCGAGACGACCTGGCCGGTCCGCGAGAATTCGTCGTAGCCGACGGCGTTAGCCACCCGAGGGGAGTTGTCACCGTGGTTACGGGGGTGTGAGTCGCTACAGCCGCACGATCGTCCGGCCCTTGACGGAACCTGCGAGGATTGCGCCGGCGACCGCCGGGACCTCGTCCAGGCCGATTTCGTGAGAAATGCTCTCCGCCAGGTTCTTCGGCTTCAGGTCCGTACCCAGGCGCAGCCACACCGCGGCGCGCACATCCGCCGGGCACATGACGGAGTCGATTCCGAGCAGGTTGACGCCGCGCAGAATAAAGGGGAGCACGGTGGTCGACAGCATCGGACCGCCGGTGAGGCCGCAGTTCGCCACGGAGCCCCGGTAGCGCGTGGTGCGCAGCAGGTAGGCGAGGGTGTCGCCACCCACCGGATCCACCCCGGCCGCCCACCGCTCGGCCTCCACCGGGGCGCCCTGCGCGGAAACCTCATCGCGGCCGAGGATCTCGGTCGCGCCCAGCCCGCGCAGAAAATCGTGCTCCTCGCTCTTGCCGGTGCTGGCGGAGACCTCGTAGCCGAGGCCGGCGAGCATGTTCACCGCCGTGCTGCCCACGCCGCCGGTGGCGCCCGTGACGAGCACGCGGCCGTCGCCCGGCTTCAGGCCGTTCTCCTCCAGCCGCTGAATCGACAGTGCCGCAGTGAATCCGGCCGTGCCCAGCGCCATCGCCTCCTTCAGGGTGAGGCCCGACGGGAGCGGCTCCAGCCAATCGCCGGTCAGCCGCGCGTACTCGGCGAAGCCGCCGAAGTGCGAGATGCCCAGCTCGCGGCCGATCGCGACCACCTCTTGGCCGGGCGTGAAGCGCGGGTCGCTCGACTCGACGACAGTGCCGGCCAGGTCGATGCCCGGCACCATCGGGTAGGAGCCCACGACGGGGCTCTCGGGAAGGCAGGCGAGGCCGTCCTTGTAGTTGACGCTCGAGTACTGCACACGCACGGTGACGTCGCCCGCGGGCAGGTCATCGAGCGTGAGCTCCTGCACGCCGGCGCTGAAGCCGGCGTCGCTCTTGTTGACGACGAAAGCGTTGAAGGACTTGGACATGACACCTTCCTGGATCGGATCACCCGCATTCAGAAACCTTGTTCGACAGCGGCGAGCTCCCGAACCGGCAATACGACCGATTTGATAGATTGATCTAATAGAGAGCGTAGACGCAGGTCTCCCGCCTCGTCAACGGCCGGACGGCGATTGTGGAGTGGGGCGGGAAGTCTTCCCCGCCCCACTCCGGGGCCTAGCCGGTCGCGACCGGGACTTCGGACCGGGCCGGGGCGGCGTCGAGCACGAGCTCGGCGATCCGGTCCCGGTGTTCCTCGGCGCTGCCCAGGAGGACGGCATCGGTGAATGCGCGCTTGAAGTACAGGTGCGTCCGGTGTTCCCAGGTGAATCCGATACCGCCGTGTACCTGGACGGTGTCGGCCGCGACGCGGGTGAAGGCGGCCGAGCAGGTCGCCTGCGCGATCGACGCCGCGAGCTCCCGGTCGTCGGTGCCGTCCTGCAACGTCCAGGCGGCGTAATAGGCCGCGGTGCGGGCGTGCTCCTGATCGACGAGCATGTCGGCGAGCCGGTGTTTGACGGCCTGGAACGAACCGATGGGCCGGCCGAACTGCAGCCGCTCCTTCGCGTACGCGACGCTCAGGTCCAGCAGGTGCTGGGCGCCGCCGACCTGCTCGGCGGCCAGCAGCACCGCGCCGGCCCGCAGCGCGTGCCCGCAGACGTGGGCCGTCTCCGCCGGGCCTGCGAGTAGCCGGGCCGGCGCGCCGTCGAAGCGGACCGTGGCCTGCGGCCGAGTCAGGTCCATGGTGGACAGCGGGGTGCGTTCCATCCCGGACCCGGTGGCGTCGACGACGAACAGGGCCACCCCGTCCGGGCCGGTCGCGGCCACGAGCAGGTCGTCCGCGGCGCCCCCGTCGACGACGCGCTCGACGGTCCCGGAGACGGTCCACTGGTCGCCCGAACCGATGGCTTGCACGGTCACGGTGTCGGCGGCGAAGCGCCCGGCCCGGTCCGGGACGGCGAAGGCGGCGGTCCGGACACCCGCGACGAGCCGGCCCAGTGTCTCGGCGCGCACCGGCGTGTCCGGCGCCGCGACTAGCGCGGGGATCGACAGGGCGAGGGTGCCGAAGACCGGTCCGCAGAACAGGGCGGCGCCGAGCTCCTCGACGGCGATCGCGGCGTCGACGATGCCGCCGCCCGAGCCGTCGAGCTCCTCCGGCACGCCGAGCCCGAGCACGCCCAGCTCGGATCCGAGCCTGGCCCAAGCCTTCTGGTCGAACGGTGGCGTGGACTCCATCAGTCGCCGCACGGTCGCCTCGTCGGAGTGCTCGGCGCAGAAGCGGCGCACCGCGGTGCGCAGCTCCCCCTGCTCCGGTGTGAACACGAATTGCCCGCTCGGGGTCGGGTTCTGGTCAGCCACGGGGCACCTCACGCCAGGGTCGTCCGGAGTCGGCACGCAGATCGCCGGGCAGCCCCAGGATCCGCTCGCCGAGAATGTTGCGCAGCACCTCGGAGGTGCCGCCCTCGATGGTGTTGGCGCGTGAGCGCAGGAAGCGCTGCTGCACCGGCCCGAGTTCGTCCTCGCCGGGGCCCACGTCGCGCATGGTGTAGTCGTCGTAGAGGAGCCCCTCCGGTCCGAGCAGGTCCATGCAGAACTCGTAGATCTGCTTGTTCAGTTCGGCGCCGACGAGCTTGCCGATCGACCCCTCCGGGCCGGGGCCGCTGAGGGTCGCGGTGGCGCGGGACCGCTCCGAGGTGAGCCGCTGCGCTTCCGAGCGCAACCAGAGCCGGGTGAGGTGGTCGCGGCGCACCGGGGTGTGGCGGTCCGCACGCTGCGCCCACAGCGCGACGGCGTCCGCGATCGTGCCGTCACCGCGACGGGTACCACTCGCGCCGATCGAGCTGCGTTCGTTCATCAGCGTGGTCATCGCGACCTGCCAGCCCGCGCCGACCGCGCCCAGCCGGTGCGCGTCCGGAATCCGGACGTTCTCGAGATAGACCTCGTTGAACTCGGCCTGGCCGGTCATCTGACGCAGCGGGCGGGTCTCGACACCCGGGGCGCGCATGTCGACCACGAAATAGGTGAGGCCCTTGTGCTTCGGGAGGTCCGGATCGGTGCGGGCGATCAGCAGTGCCCAGCTGGCGTGGTGGGCCAGGGTGGTCCACACCTTCTGCCCGTTCACCACCCAGTCGTCACCGTCGCGGACGGCCGAGGTCGCGAGCCCGGCCAGGTCGGACCCGGCGCCCGGCTCGGAGAACAGCTGGCACCAGATGTTCTCGTTGGTTGCGAGCGGGCGCAACCACTTTCGCTTCAGCTCTGCTGTCTGCGCGTGCTCCTGCACGGTCGGCGCGGCCATGCCGTAGCCGATGGGGTTCAGGCTGAACGGTGCTGGGGCGCCCGCCTCCTGGAAGATCGCGTCCGCGACGGCCTGCAGGCCGCGCGAGACACCGAGCCCGCCGTGGCCCTCGGGGAAGTGCACCCAGGACAGGCCGGCGTCGAAGCAGGCCCCGAAGAACTCGGTGAGGGGAACGGAGCGAGGGTCGTGCGCCTGCACGACCTGGCGCGCGGCTTCCGCTATCCGTGCGGATTCGGCATCAATGCTCAACTTCGGCTCCCGTGATCACGGCACGCTTGCCAGGAAATCGCATGGGTGTCCCCTTCGTGATGGAAAACTTGTCGCCCTGGCAATCCGGGTATGGGCCGGGGCGTGGTGAGATTGCAGTAGATAGAATGATCTAATCGACCACGCTAAAGGCGTGCCCTCTCGCCTGTCAACGTGAGAACCGTGCACAGCAGCGCGGGCCGTGGGGAGGATGCCCCAGCCTCGGCCCGCGCTGCGATTCGAGTCAGGACGCGATCGGTTTCGTCCCGCCGACCAGCATTCGCGCCCGCGCTCCCGCCCCTGCCCGCCAAACCATCATCTGCTCCTATCGCTGTTCGAAAGTGCCGGAGCGCCGGACGGTTTCGAGGACGGTGGGGTCGACGAGGGTGGAGGTGTCGCCGAGTTCGCGGCCTTCGGCGGTGTCCCGCAGCAGGCGGCGCATGATCTTGCCGGAGCGGGTCTTGGGCAGTTCCGGCACGATGGTGATCTCGCGCGGTTTGGCGATGGGTGAGATCTCCAGGGTGACCAGGTTGCGCAGTTCGGTGACGAGATCGCCGACGGCGTGCTCGCTGCCGGTGCGGAGCACGACGAACGCGACGATCGCCTGCCCGGTGGTCTCGTCGGCGGTGCCGACGACCGCCGCTTCGGCGACCGCTGGGTGGCCGACCAGCGCGGATTCGACTTCGGCGGTGGAGATCCGGTGGCCGGAGACGTTCATGACGTCATCGACGCGGCCCAGCACGTGCAGTGCGTGGTCGGCGTCGTAGCGGGCGCCGTCCCCGGCGAAATACCAGCCCTGTTCGGCGAACCGTGACCAGTAGGTGTCGCGGTATCGTTCGGCGTCGCCCCAGACTCCCCGCAGCATCGCCGGCCACGGCTGGTCGAGGACCAGGTAACCCGCCTCGCCGGCGGCGACCGGTTCCCCGTTGTCGTCGACGACGGCGGCGCTGATCCCGGGCAGCGGTGCCATGGCCGCGCCCGGTTTGGTCGCGGTGACGCCGGGCAGCGGGGAGATCATGATGGCGCCGGTCTCGGTCTGCCACCAGGTGTCGACGATCGGGCAGCGGCCACCGCCGATGACCTCGTGGTACCACTTCCAGGCTTCGGGGTTGATCGGTTCGCCGACCGAACCGAGCAGGCGCAGCGAACTCAGGTCGTGGCTGTCGGGGATCTCGCGGCCCCACTTCATGAAGGTGCGGATCAGCGTCGGCGCGATGTAATAGGTTGTGACGCCGTACTTTTCGATGATCTGGAAGTGGCGGTGTTCGTCCGGGGTGTTCGGTGTGCCCTCGTAGAGAACCGTGGTGGCGCCGTTGGACAGGGGTCCGTACACGAGGTAGGAGTGGCCGGTGATCCAGCCGATGTCCGCACCGCACCAGAAGACGTCGCGGCCCTCCTTGTGGTCGAACACGTAATGAAAGGTGTAGGCGGCCTGGGTCAGGTAGCCGCCGGAGGAGTGCACGATGCCCTTGGGACTGCCGGTCGTCCCGGAGGTGTAGAGCAGGAACAGCGGATGCTCGGCGCCGAAGGCCACGGGTTCGTGGCGGTCGGGCGCCGCGCCGACGGTGTCGTCCCACCAGACGTCGCGGCCCTCGACCCAGTTCAGATCCGGATCGTGGCCGGTGCGACGCACGATCAGGACCTTGTCGACGGATGCGGCGGCGGTCGGCCCGCTGCCGAGCGCGGTGTCGACGTTCGCCTTCAATGCGGCCGGCAGGCCGCGGCGGTACTGCCCGTCGGTGGTGATGACGAGTTTGGCCGCGGCGTCGTCGATCCGCGAACGCAGCGCGGCGGCCGAGAAGCCGGCGAACACCACCGAGTGGGTCAGGCCCAGCCGGGCGCACGCCAGCATGGCGACGATCGCCTCGGGCACCATCGGCATATAGATGGCGACACGATCGCCGGCCGTCAGGCCGATCGAGGTGAAGTAGTTGGCGGCCCGGCACACCTCGCTGAGCAGCTGCCGATAGGTGAGGTCGCGGCTGTCGCCGGGTTCGCCGACCCAGTGGATCGCCACCCGATCACCCTTGCCGGCGGCAACGTGCCGGTCGAGGCAGTTGACCGCGACGTTCAGGGTGCCGTCGGCGAACCATGTCGCGAACGGGGCGTCCGACCAGTCCAACACCTCGGTGAAGTCGGTTGCCCAGTCCAGGCGCCGGGCCTGCTCGGCCCAGAACGCGAGGCGATCGGCCGCGGCCCGGTCGTACAGCGCCGCGTCGGAATTCGCCTGCGCGGCAAAGGCTTCGGACGGCGCGTACACCGCCGGTGACGAATTGCTGGTCATCGATGAATGCTCTTCCACAGTCCCGGTTGCTAGCGTTCCAAGGCCCGGCGGATGAATTCGTCCCGGACCGCGAGGGACGCCTGGGTGACCGCCGGCTGCCGGATGCCGATGTCGAATCCGTGGAATCCGCCGCCCCACACGTGGAGATCGACGTTGACTCCGGCCTGGGACAGGCGCTGGGCGTAGTCGACGGCCTCATCGCGGAAGCCCTCGACCGAGCCGACATCGATGAAGGTGCGCGGCAGGCCGGCCAGATTCTCCGCTCGCGCGGGTGCCGCGTACGGGCTGACGTCGTCGGTGCCCCGGCGGTCGCCGAGCAGGGCGGTCCACGCCCAGAGGTTCTCGTTGCGATCCCACACGCCTTCCCGGTCGAGCATCTGCGCGCTGTGGGTCTGCAGGCGGTCGTCGAGCATCGGGCAGCCGAGGATCTGATGGGTGAGTGCCGGGAAGCCGCGGTCACGCGCCAGCAATGCGACGCCCGCGGCGAGGTTGCCGCCGCCGCTGAACCCGATGGCGATGATGTGATCGGCGTCGATGTGCAACAGGTTCGCGTTCTCGGCGGCCCAGCGCAGGCCGGCGTAGCAGTCCTCGACCGGCGCCGGGTGGGGGTGCTCGGGGGCGAGCCGATATTCGATCGACGCCACGACCGCGCTGCCCTCGGCAACGTAGGGCAGCATCTCGTCGAGCGCGCTGAAACGGTTGCCGGACACGACGCCACCGCCGTGGATGTAGTACAGCAGTGGCCACGGGCCCGTCCCGGCCGCCGGGGTGAGCACCGTCAGGTTCAGCTCCTGATCCGGGCCGGGGATCGTCCGCTCGTCGACGCGTACCTTGCCTCCGACGGTCAGGTCGGGCGCGGGCCGGCCGGGTAGGCCCGTGGTCGACAGTTCGCGAACGTCGGCAAGGGTGTCGGCGGTGAGCCACGGAATGTCGGAACGAAAGGCTTGCAACACGGGAGCCAACTCGGCGTCGAACGGCGGCCGGGCGGGGATGCTGCCGGTGAATGGGGTGGTCTGCGTCATGGATTCAGTCAATCCGCCGACGGAGTGCGGTCGTAGCCACCAAACGACGTGATTGCCGCGCGGTACATCCGCCATATGGCGGTGTCCGGAAGCGACGTTCTCGCCGCCGTGGACTCCACCCGGCGAACTCGCATCGGGTCCGGCTTTCAACTGTTGACGAGGTGGGAGACGCGCACCTAGTCTCGTTATAGATCAATCAATCTAGCATCGGTTGCGGTCCGCTGCGTGGCCCTGGCGTCGTAGCTGAGCGATGCACCGCCGCGCCCGCTCGCGGCCCCAATGTCTTGGAGATCCCGTGAACCAGCCCGCCCCCGTTGTCGCCATGTCGCCCACAGTCCGACAGCCAGTGAGTGCCGCGCCCAACCTGGACGAAAGGTCCACCGGAACGATGATCGCTTTCGAACCGATGACCGCCGACTCGAGCGTGCTGCGCCGCGCGTTCGGGTGCTTCCCCTCCGGGGTCACCGCCGTATGCGCGATGGTCGACGACGAACCGATCGGCATGGCCGCCAGCTCGTTCACGTCGGTGTCGGTCGCACCCCCACTGGTCTCGGTGTGCTTCCAGGCCTCCTCGTCCACCTGGCCGAGACTGCGGGACGTTCCCCGGCTGGGTATCAGCGTGCTGGCCGAGGGACACGACGAGATCTGCATGAGCCTGGCCCGGAAATCCGCCGACCGCTTCGCCGACATCGGCTGGGACCGCGCCTCCGGGGGCGGGGTTTTCGTGCACGGCGCCACCGCGTGGCTGGAGTGTTCCCTGCACGCCGAGGTTCCGGCCGGCGACCATGCCGTCGCATTGCTCGAGATCCACGGCCTGTGGGCGGATCCCGAGGCCGCGCCGCTGGTGTTCCACGGCAGCCGGTTCCGCCGGCTCGCCGCCATCTGATCAGGGGACCGCACGGCTCCCCGCATCCGCTCTCGAAGAAGCGAGTACACAATGATTGATTCGCAACAGCTTTCGCACGTGCAGCGCAATACGAACGCGCTGCTGATGATCAGCGCCGCCGCGATCTGGCTGGCATTGTTCGGGCCCGCGTGGACGTATTTGCCGGCCACCGCCACGACTCCCGCCACCACCTTGAACTTCGCGGATCTGGCAGCGTTGAACGCCGCCAACCCCAGTGGCCTGCAGGCCGCCTTCTATGACTGGGTGGCATGGGCTTTCGCGGCACTGACGACGGTCGCGGTCATCGTCGCCTTCCGGTCCGGTCGGCGAGTGACGGGCGCGGTATGCGCACTGATCGGCGTGCTGCAACTGCTGATCACCGTGTTCGTGACCGTGAAAGCAGCGCCGGATCTGTCTGTTCTTTTCTCGAGCCTGCCGAATACCCGGCTGGGCACGGTGCTGTTTCTCGGCTCCATGCTGGCTCTGATTTTCGCGGGCTTCCAGCGGCTGCGCTTCACGCGGCTCGACCGCCGAGTGGATCTGCTTGCGGCGTAAATGATTCGGCCTGTGGGGTGGTGACGACCGGTTCGTCACCACCCCACAGGCCGGCGCGGGTGGTCAGAAGATGGAGTATCCGCCATCGATCACGATCTCGTCGCCGGTCTGGAACCCGCCCATTCCGCCGGCCAGATACACGGCGAGCCGCGCGAAGTCGTCCGGCTCGCCCCAGCGGCGCTGCGGCATCCGCTTCATGACGTGCTGCCCCCACACCGCGTTCTCCATCTCCCGGGAGATCAGCGGTGTCTCGGTCCAGCCGACCACGAGCGAGTGCGCGTTGATCCGGTGCCGCGCCAGCTCGACGGCGCACCCCCGGATCAGGGCCGACAGGCCGGCCTTGCTCGCGGCGTAGGCCTGACCGCGGGGGGTACCGTGCAGGGACGAGACACTCGACGTGCCCACGAGCACGCCCCCGCCGCCGCGCTCCACCATGTGCCTCGCCGCGGCGCGCAGGGTGAGGAACGCGCCCTCCAGATTCACCCGGGTGGCCGATCGGAAGTCCGCGAGACTCGTCTCGATGAACGCGATGTCGGGAGCGCGGGTGCCGGCGTTCGCGAAGCAGGAGTCGACCCGCCCGAAGTAGTCGAGCGTCTCGGCGAAACTCGCCGTCACGGCGTCCTCGTCGCCCACGTCGCAGCGGATCGCCCGCACCCGGGTGCCGTGTTTCGCGAGCTCCTGTGCGGCGGTGTCGTTGCGCTCGGCGTTGGTGCCCCAGATGCAGACGTCGGCGCCGCACTGGGCGAGCCCGTGCGCCATGCCCAGCCCGATTCCGGAATTACCTCCGGTGATCAGCGCGACGTGTCCGGTGAGGTCGAAGAGCGAGGTCATGCATGTCCTTCGAGTGGTCTGCAGCGCGCTTCAGCGCAGCTGGGAGAAATCCGTCGGGT
This sequence comes from Nocardia sp. NPDC004123, assembly GCF_053603795.1. Lineage (NCBI taxonomy): Bacteria > Bacillati > Actinomycetota > Actinomycetes > Mycobacteriales > Nocardiaceae > Nocardia > Nocardia sp. NPDC004123. Next base: position 219,896 of record NZ_JBSGGG010000007.1, on the reverse strand, counting down.
CGAGGAACTTCGAGGTCGCGCTGGCCGTGACCTGTTCGCCGTCGGATCGCGCGGCGATCCACTCGGGGTCCGCCCAGAAGGCCTCCCACGATTTCGCGGCGGCCTCGCGGCTGGCGTGGGACACCAGGTAGACCAGGGTCTCGGTGGGCTCGCCCGCCTCGTCGGAGGCCACCCAGAAACCGATGTTGGTCATTCCATGCTTCTCGAACAGCGCCGCGGCGTGATCGCGAAAACGAGTCAGGAGCGCGTCGAGCTTGCCGGGTACCGCCTCGTACGTGCGGAGCTCGAAAATAGAGGTAGTGGTAGTCACTAGATCAATCTATCACATCGCTGACCTGCTACGACCGGGAGAAGGCTTGTGAAATCGGTGGAAGCCGACTGCCCACCGGGGTGCGAACTTGCCCGATTGTCGGCCGCGAACGGCAGTAGTTCGTCGACAGTTGCGCGGAAAGTAGCTTCGTCGGCGTCGACCATGTGGGACGCTCGTAGATCGGTGCTCGGATTGCCGACGATCGCTGTCGAAACCCATGCCGGCCGCAAGATCGCTGGGTCGAAGGTCACACGCGACAGATTGATCTAGCGCGGTACCCTAGACACATGTCTCCCACCTCGTCAACCCTCGGAAAACAGCCCGAAACCCGAACCCGTCTGGTGGAGTCCGCGGCAGAGCTGTTCAGCCGACAGGGCTTCGGGGCGACCGGAATCAAGGCCGTCCTCGCCGCCGCCGCCGCGCCCTATGGATCGCTGTACCACTTCTTCCCCGGCGGCAAGCAGGAGCTCGGCGCGGCCGCGCTCACCTACGGTGGCGCACGCTACCGGGAGCTGCTCGAGTCGGTGTACCCGCCCGGGGCCGACGTCGTCGAGGCGACGGCGGCCTCCTTCGTTCAGACGGCCGATCTGCTCGAAGAAACCGACTACGCCTACGCCTGCCCGATCGCGACGATCGCCCTGGAGGTGGCCAACAGCGACGAGCTGATGCGGACCGCCGCCGCCAACGCCTTCGAATCCTGGCTGGAGGTGCTCGAGCAGCGCTTCACGGCGGCCGGGATGACCGTCGAGCGCGCCCGCGAGGTCGCCGTCGAGGTCTTCTGCCTGATCGAAGGAGCGGTCCTGCTGGCTCGCACCACGCGATCGACCGCACCGCTGCACACCGCCGGGCGGGCGGCGACCAACTCCGTTGCCGCCGGGCTCGCCGCCGGCCGCTACGACCGCACCGGTCGGAGCAACGTCGGGAGCTGATCACTCCGATGTCGAAGCCGGCGCGGTGACCGCGACGACCGGGCGAGCGTCCCCGGTCCGCGGTCGGCGACTCATCACCGCGCCCGGCGGCGTGCACACTGCGCGCCGCCACTGACGAATTCGATTCTGCGCGTTCGTTTCTCCCGCACCGCCGATGCGTCGACCCCGGCGCCGCCGTGCCCCCGTAGTCGCCGGCCACATTACTTTCGTCAGCTTCCGCCACCGCGGGGCATGGTTCTCGAGACCAGTCCGCGGAGATGCTGCCACCCCCTGGGGCGCCGACCTGCCCGAATCGACACCTCGGCCCGTGCGATATCCGCCGCGAGGTTTGCGGGTCCTGCGCCGCCAATGCTCTCGACCGGCAGCTTTCGCCGTCTCCTCCCGTGTTCCGCCACCGCCGGCGGGCCTCTTCACCCCTGTCGCCACGCCGTTGCGGAAGACCCGCCGGTGGGCGTCCGACGGGCAAGCACTCTGTAGTCGACCCGGCAATCGGCGGGCAAGAAGCGGCAACCGCGCGGCAGTTGGCGGGTACTGGGCCCTCGCCCCGCCGCAGAGACTCATCTCATTCGACATCGTCCGCGAGGCGAGCGGAGAGCGCGCCAACATGCCGCGTTTCCGAGTTGCCGACCAAGGGTTGACGGAGTGGGAAAAATGCGTTTACGCTGAGTGTGTTAGATCAATCTATCTAGTCCACCGACCAGTAACGCCAGCGGCCACAACTTTGCCCGGCGTGGCGGATGTGATGCCGGTGGGCCCGAAGCCAATGGAGGCAAGCATGGGCATTAAACGCGTTGGGCACGTGGTGCTGAAAATGCGCGATCTGGAGGTGGCCAAGGCGTTTTACGGCGGGATCCTCGGTATGAAGATCTCGTCGGAGTCGCCTATCGCGATCTTTTTCCGCTTCGGCGATTACCACCACGACATCGGGGTTTTCAAGGTGAGCGAGGACGCCGAGCTGCCGAAGGAGAACCAGGTCGGCCTGCTGCATTTCGCGCTGGTGGTCGACAGTCAGGAAGCGCTGGTGCAGATGCATCAGCACCTGAAGGACCAGGGCGTCACGATCGAGGCGATGTTCGACCACGGCATGACCCGGAGTCTGTACATCTATGACCCCGACGGCAATGCCATCGAGATCTATTGCGAGGTGCCGGAATACGACTGGCGCACAAATGACGACTTTGTCGGCTACCTCAAGCCGATCGACGTCGAGGCTCTCACCTCCTAGGGCGTATCGAACGCCATTTCGAGCGAGCTCCTCTTGGTGCTTGCTTTCCATCAGCCCGGTTTTCGTACCGGGAAATCACACCGAGAGGTTGCGATGAAGCTCCTTGCACATGACGTCGATAGCCACGAGATGATCCCCAGTCACCTGCTCGAGGATATCTTGGGTCAGCCCGGCCGAATTATGGGCAAAATTTTCGAATCCGCAGACCGGCTCCGTCCGGATCCGACCGCGACCAATATGCACCAGCTCGACGTGCTGGGTGACACGAAAGAGATCGATCCCGAAGGGATCTGGAAGATCAAGGGTCCGTCGGCCCCGAGCGCGATCGATCTCGGTCGGCGATCCGAGGTCTTGGATGTGATGGGGATCGATCGTCAGCTGGTCTTCCCGACCACGGCGATCGCGGCGATGATCATCGGGGAAATGAATGATCTCGCCTACGAAATGCGCTTCGGCGGCGATCTTTCGGTGTTCGAGGGCGTGTCGAGGCCGGACTTCGCGAAGAGCTACGTGCGGTCCTACAACGAATGGGTGAAGGCCAACGCGGTCCTGGCCGACGGCCGTATCCGGGTGGTCGGGATCCTCAACACCAGCCCCGACGTGAACGAGATGATCTCCACGGCAAAGGATCTGATCGATGCCGGTGTCCGCGCGGTATATCTGCAGGCCGACGTGCCGCCCGGCGGGGTTTCGCCGGCGCACTCGGCGCTCGACCCGCTGTGGCGTCTGCTCGAGGCCAACGACATCGCCGTGACGCTCCACATCGGTACCGAATTCGCCTTCTTGGATCCCGGTTGGATGATCGCCGAGACCTTCCTGGATCTGTTCCAATCTCCAGAGATCCCGAATACCAATATCCAGCTGTTCTCGACCGTGCACATGGCCATCGACAACTACCTGTCCGCCTTGGTGCTCGGTGGTGTGTTCGAGCGGTTCCCGCGGCTGCGGTTGGGTCTTTTCGAAGTCGGTGCCCATTGGGTCGGAAACGCCGCCCGGCGAATGGATATGTATATCGACGTGTTCCCGGGAGCGGCCGCTGCCAAATTTCCGCTGAAGCCTTCGGAGTACATCGCACGGAACGTGCGGGTGTCGCCCTTCAATTTCGAGCCCGTCGACCGCTACTTCCAGGACGACCCGAACCTGGCCGACGTGTTCTGCTATTCGACCGACTATCCGCACGTCGAAGGTACGAAGGACTCGATGAAGAACATGCTCGCTAAGGTCGAGCCGCTGGGTGCGGAAATCACCACGAAGTTCTTCCGGACGAATGCCGAGTGGCTACTTCCGTGACAGTCGCTGACCAGGCCTCCGCCTCACACCCCGGTCCGCTCGGAATCTGGTCGTACCAGCTCGATGTGCAGCCGATGAGCCTCGCCCGCGAGGCGGCTGCCGAGCTCGACGAACTGGGCTTCGGCGCGCTCTGGGTGCCCGAGGCGGTGGCTCGCGAGCCGTTCGCCAACGCCGCGCTGCTGCTGTCGGCCACCGTTCGCATGACGGTGGCCACGGGCATCGCCAGCCTGCACGCCCGCAGCGCCATGACGATGAACGCGGGCTGGCGCACCTTGAGCGAGGCGTTCCCGGAGCGGTTCCTGCTGGGTGTGGGGGTGAGTCATCAGTCGATGGTCGACGGCGCTCATCAGGGCCGGTACGGCGACAAGCCGTACACCACGATGGTCGACTACCTCGACCGGATGGATGGCGGCGTCTTCTGGGGGGCGGTCTCGCCGATCGCCCCCCAGCGGGTGCTGGCGGCACTCGGGCCGCGGATGCTGCGGCTGGCCGCCGCCCGTGGCGTGGGTGCCCATACGTACTTCGTGCCGGTCGAGCACACCGCGGTCGCCCGCGCGGCGCTCGGCGGTGACGCACTGCTCGCCCCCGCGCAGACCGTCGTGTTCGAGACCGATCCGACCGTCGCGCGCGAGCTCGCCCGCCGGTTCATGAAGCGGTATCTCGCGTTGCCCAACTACACGAGCAACCTCCGGCGCCTGGGTTGGGGCGACGACGATCTGGGCGGCGGGGGCAGCGACCGGCTGGTCGACGCGATCGTCGCCTGGGGTTCCCTCGACCGGATCGCAGCCCGGGTCCAGGCCCACCTCGACGCCGGCGCCGACCACGTGTGCGTGCAGGTACTGACCCCGGACCTGCAGAGGTTGCCGGTGACCGAGTGGCGCGAGCTCGCGTCGATCATCCCCTCGCTGCGCACCCGGCCGACCCCATGACACCTGTCCACGCACCGAACAGAAGGCTTTCTATGCCGCATACCGCTGCTACCCGCTATCTCACCGCGCTCGCCGAGCACGGCATCGAGTCGTTCTTCGTCAATGCGGGGACCGATTTCGCACCCATTGTCGAGGCCTACGCCGACAACAAGGAGGCCGGCGGTCCGCCGCTGCCGACGCCCGTCCTCTGCGCCCACGAGAACCTCGCCGGCGGCATGGCCCACGGCGCCGCCCTGGTGTCGGGACGACCGCAGGCGCTGATGCTCCACGTCAACGTCGGCACCGGGAACGCCGTGTGCTCGGTCGCCAACGCCGCCCGCGATCGCATCCCGCTGCTCGTCACCGCCGGGCGCTCGCCGATCCTCGAGTTCGGCGCCACCGGGGCCCGTGACCTGCCGATCCACTGGTCCCAGGAGATGTTCGACCAGGCCAGTATGGTGCGCGAGTTCGTCAAGTGGGACTACGAGCTGCGCGATCCACGACAGGCCGATGCCGTCGTGGACCGCGCCCTGAGCCTCGCCACCGCGCACCCCCGCGGGCCCGTGTACCTGTCGCTGCCCCGCGAGGTCCTCGCCGAACCGGCGGAGGAACCGGCGGACGCCGTGCGCCCGCGCACGCCCGTCCCGACCACCGTGCAGCCCGACCCCGACGCCGTCGACGTGCTCGCCGACCGGCTCGCCACCGCCGAGTTCCCGGTCATCGTGGCGACCGCGGCCGGAGCCGAGCCCGACGCCGCCGAACTGCTCGGCGATCTGTGCGCCCGGTTCGGGATCGGCGTGGCCGATCCGTGGGCCCGCTATCTGAATGTCGCCTCCGACCATCCGCACCGCGTCGGGTCCGACGTGGCGGCCGTCTTCGAGCGGGCCGACGTGGTCGTGTTCGTGGAGTGCGACGTCCCGTGGATCCAGGCGCGCACGGCACCGCCGGCCGACTGCTTCGTCGCCCAGGTGGGCGTCGATCCGCTGTTCTCCGCCTACCCGATGCGGACGCACCGCTCCGACCTCACCATCAGCGCCACGCCCGCCGCGTTCCTGACCCGGTTGATCGCCGCCCTCGAGGATCGCGCCGACGGCATCGATCAGGCCCGGGCCGAACGCATCCGTGAGGTCGCCGCGGCGAGTCGTGCCGCCATCGACGAGCTCCGGCGGCAGGAGGCCGATCGCGACGCCGACGCGCCGATCACGACGGCGGCCATCTCGGCCGCCCTCGGCGACCTGCTCGACGACGACGACATCGTGTTCAACGAGTACGTGGCGTACCCCGACCTGCTGCGCCGGACGCGGCCCGCCACGTACTTCTTCCTTCCGGCGTCCGGTGGTCTGGGCTGGGGCCTGCCCGCGGCGCTCGGCGCCAAGCACGCCGCACCGCACCGCACGGTGGTCGCCACGCTCGGCGACGGCGCCTACATGTTCGCCAATCCGGCGGCGTGCCACCACGCCGCGGCCAAGCACAACCTGCCGGTGCTGACGATCGTGGCCAACAACAGCAACTGGACCGCGGTCGACATGGCGACGTACCTCGTCTATCCCGACGGCACCGCGGCCACCACGGGCGAGGACCGGTTCTCCAACCTGTCGCCCTCGCCGGACCTGGCGTCCTACTGCATCGCGTCGGGCGGCTACGGCGCGACGGTCCACCACCGCAGCGAGCTCGCGGGCGCGCTCAAGGAGGCGCTTCGCGTCGTGCGCGAAGAGGGACGTCAGGCCCTCCTCGACATCCGCTGTAAATGACCCCCTCGTCACCATTGCCGAGTCGCAGGCCCGGGCCGGTCCCGTCGCCGGGCCTGCGACTCGCCGTTCACCCGATGGAGATCTGATGCGTTACAACCACGCCGAGCTGTTCGCCGGCGTCGCCGCGGCGACACCCGAGCGCGAGTGCATCGTGTTCGGGGAACGGCGGCTCACCTACCGCGACGTGGCGGGGCGAGTCAATCGGCTGGCGAATCTTCTACTGTCGCAAGGGATCACGATCCACCGGTCGCGCGCCGACCTGCCGCTGTGGGAGTCGGGCCAGGACCATGTCGCGCTGTACCTGTACAACGGCAACGAGTACCTGGAGGGGATGCTGGGCGCCGCGACCGCGCGCGCGGCGTCATTCAATGTCAACTATCGGTACGTCGAAGCCGAGCTCACCTACCTCCTCGACGACGCCTCGGCGCGCGCGATCATCTACCACGCCCGTTTCGCGCCGACGCTCGCCGCGGTCCTCGACTCGCTGCGCGAGCGGCCGGTGCTGCTGCTCCAGGTGGCGGACGAATCCGGTAACGCATTGCTGCCCGGCGCCCTCGACTACGAGGAAGCCCTGGCGGCCTCCAGCCCCGACGCTCCTCGGACCGCGCCTGACGCCGACGACCTGTACCTGGTCTACACGGGCGGCACGACCGGGATGCCGAAGGGCACGATGTGGGCCCAGGCGGACATCCTCGAAAGCGCCCTGGCCGCATTCCTTCCGGCGGGCCTGTTCGACGTGACGACGCTCGCCGAGGGCGTCGAACTGGTCCTCGCCGCTGACCCGCGAGTCGTCCTGCCGCTGCCGCCGCTCATGCATGCCGCAGCCCAGTGGCTCGCCCTGGCCGGTGTGTTGACCGGCGGCAAAGTCGTCTTCCCCGGCGTCGTGGACCGGCTCGACCCCGCATCGGTGTGGGAGGTGATCGACGGTGAGGGCGTGCAGCTCATGAACCTGGTCGGGAACGCGTTCGCGACCCCGCTGTGCGACGAGTTCGAGCGCGGCGGCCACCACGGGCGTTCCCTGCAGCTGGTCGGTGTCGGCGGCGCGGTCACCAGCGCATCGGTGAAGGACCGCATCCTGCGGCTGCTGCCGCACGTCGCGATCGCGGACGTCGCGGGCTCCTCGGAGACCGGCTCTCAGCTGTCGAACCTGAGCACGAGCGCGGCGCCGGCGACCTCGGGTGTCTTCACACCGGCGCCCGGCACCTGCGTGGTGGACGAGGATCGTCGCCGGATCCTCGAGCCGGGCGATCCGGCGACCGGATGGCTGGCCCGGCACGGCGCCATCCCGTTCGGGTACCTCGGTGACCGCGACAAGACCGAGCGCACGTTCCCCACCGTCGCGGGACGCCGCGTGGCGCTGCCCGGGGATCGGGCGCGGCACCGGGCCGACGGCAGCATCGAGCTGCTCGGCCGCGACTCGGTGACGATCAACTCCGGCGGCGAGAAGATCTTCGCCGAGGAGGTCGAGGACGCGCTGATCGCCCATCCCGCCATCCGCGACGTCATCGTCGTGGGCCGGCCGAGCGAGCGCTGGGGCAACGAGACCGTCGCGGTCGTGCAGCTGCTGCCCGGACACGACCCGACCGACAAGGAACTCCTGGCCGACGCCGAGCAGCGACTCGCCCGGTACAAGCTGCCGAAGGCCATCATCCGCGTGGACGCGGTGGTCCGCGGCCCGGCGGGGAAGGCCGACTATCGCTGGGCCAGCGACATCGCCGCACAAGATTCACCTGCACACAAGGAAACAAGCAAATGACCATGACCACCGAACCGATCGTCGACGTCGCGCCCCAGGAACTGCAGCGTCTCCTCGATGCCCAGCGGGCCGCCCAGGCCCTGGACCCGATCCCCGACGCCGCGACCCGCCGCGACCGCATCGACCGCTTCGTCGCCGCCGTCCTCGAGCACAGTGCAGAACTCGCTGAAGCGCTGAACGCCGACTTCGGCAGTCGTCCCGTGACCACCTCGATGGAGGTCGACATCCTCGGCGGCCTGGAGGGGATCGCCAACACCCGGGCGCACCTCGAGGAGTGGATGGCCCCGACCGAGGTGCCCGCGGCGATGGGCGGGGTCATCCCGGCCACCGTGCAGAATCGCCCCAAGGGTGTGGTCGGCGTCATCGGCCCGTGGAACTTCCCGATCGTGCTCGTCTTCGTGCCGGCCGTGGAAGCGCTCGCCGCCGGCAATCGGGTGATGATCAAGTTCTCCGACATGGCCCCGCGGACCGGGGCGGTGTTCGCTCGTGCGGTGGCCTCGCGGATGAGCCCCGAGGAGGTCGTGGTCGTCAACGGTGGATTGGCAACCGCCACCGCATTTTCCGACCTGCGATTCGACCACATCTTCTTCACCGGTTCCCCGAAGGTCGGCCGCCTCGTCGCCGTCGCCGCGGGCCGGAACCTGGTGCCGGTGACGCTCGAGCTGGGCGGCAAGAACCCCGCGATCGTCGCCCCCGACGCCGATGTCGCCGAGGCCGCGACGCGCGTGGCCGCCGCTCGCCTGTTCAACAACGGCCAGGTGTGCCTGTCGCCGGACTACGCCTTCGTCCCCGCATCGAAGAAGGACGCCTTCGTCGAGGCGTACCGGAAGGCGGTGCTGACGTACTTCCCGACCTTCCTCGACAACCCTGACGTGGTGTCGATGGTCAACGACGCGAACTACGCGCGGGTCACCGGACTGGTCGCGGATGCCAAGTCCAAGGGTGCGGTGGAGGTCGTGATCGTGCCGGAGGCGGAGAAGGACCGGCTGCCGGCCGCGGGTTCTCGCCGCCTGCCGCCGACGCTGCTGCTCGACACCCCGGCCGACGCCGAGATCAACACCGAGGAGATCTTCGGCCCGGTGCTGGTGTTGCACACCTACTCCGATGTCGACGAGGCCATCGCCTTCGTCGCGGCCGGCGAACATCCGCTGTCGGCCTATTGGTACGGCGGCGACACCGACGATTTCCAGCGGTTCTTGCTGAACACCACGTCGGGCGGGGTCTCGCGCAACGACTTCGGCCTGGCGTACAGCAACCACGCCATGCCGTTCGGCGGTGTCGGGATGAGTGGTTCGGGCGCCTATCACGGCAAGGCCGGGTTCGACACGTTCTCCCACCAGCGTCCGATCGCCCACCACGACCTGCCGACCGGGTTGGCCGGGGCGCTCGTTCCGCCGCTGACACCCGAGCGGATCGCCGGTGTAGCCGCCGTTGCCGCCGCCGCGACAGCCGACACCGTCGCCCGGCTGGGCCGACCCGACGAGCGAGGCCGGCTGTGAGCGAGTTCGAGACGATCCGCTACGAGCGCCCGGCCGAGAAGGTCGCCCGGATCGTGCTCGACCGCGCCGACGCCAGGAACGCGCAGAGCATGCAGCTGCTGTACGAGCTCAACGACGCGTTCGACCTTGCCGCGCAAGATGATTCGATCAGCGTGATCATCCTCGCCGCGAACGGTCCGCACTTCTCGGCCGGACACGATCTACGCGACGATGCGGGCCCGCAGGTGGTGGCCGATCACCGGCGGATCGGCACCTGGTGCGGCTTCGGTTGCGCCGGCGCCGAATCGCGGATGGCGATCGAGAAAGAGATGTACATCGGGCTGTCGGAGCGGTGGCGCAATCTGCCGAAGCCGACCATCGCCGCCGTGCAGGGCAAGGTCATCTCCGGTGGCCTCATGCTGGTGTGGCCCTGCGACCTGATCGTCGCCGCCGAGGACGCGCTGTTCCAGGACAACACCGTGTCGATGGGCGTGTCCGGCGCCGAGTTCTTCAACCACCCGTTCGAGGTCGGCGTCCGGAAGGCGAAGGAGATGCTGTTCACCTCCGACTTCCTGACGGCCGCCGAGGTCCATCGGCTGGGCATGGTGAATCACGTCGTGCCCCTCGACGAGCTGCAGTCGTTCACGCTGCGGCTGGCGTCGCGCATCGCCGAGAAGCCGCTGTTCGCGCTCAAACTGGCGAAGGAGTCCGTCAACGTCGCCCAGGACAACCAGGGTCGCGTCAACGCGATGCAGACGTCCTTCGCGTACCACCAGTTGTGCCACAGCCACAATCAGCAGGTCCACGGGTTGCCGATCGATCCGGATTTCATGCGGCAGACGTTCGGGACGAAGGCCGGGGTGGGGTCGTGAACTGTCCCGCCGAGCGCTGAAGAGGCCACGATGACCAGCGTTGTGCTCATCGATGCGGGCCGGTCGGCAATCATCCCGGATGATCCCGACCTGCCCGAAACGCCCACCGGGCTGGCCGAGGACGTGATTCGTGCGCTGCTGCGCCGGACCTGCCTCGACCAGTCGGAACTCACCGAGCTGTTCCTGGCCGACCCCCGCTGCCTGTCGACGGGACGCTCGGCCGGCCGGCCCGGCTGGGTCTTCGACCGGCCACCGCTCGACCTGACGACCACGGTCGGCACGAACAGTGCGTTGAGCCTGGCGCAGGCGGTCAGAACGATCGAGCAGAACCCGGAGATGATCGCGGTCGTCGCGGCGACCGACTTCGGACTGGGCTCCGGCCACCGCCATACCGGTGCCGAGATCTACCTGAGGCAGCACACGGCACGGGTGGTCGCCGCCTGGTGGGATGTCGCCTCCGACGAGATGGCGGGCTGGGCCCGTTCGTCGTACACCCGATCCGCCGAGTGCTCGGCAGCCGGGGACTTCGCGGCCGAGATCGTCTCCAGCACACCGGGATATCTCGCCGACTGCTTCCACAAGCCGGTCGCGGGCGACGCGTTCACCGGCTGGGCAGGTGCGGGCACGGTGCCGGAGCACGATTTCATCGACGACGGGCTGGTCGTCACAGCCCACCCGGCCCGCGGCGCGAGCGCGATCATCCTGGCCGGCGAGCAGAACGCGATCAGGCTGGGTCTGCGATACCGCGCCCGCCTGCAGGCGACGCGTGCGATCCGCGCATCCAGCGAGTTCGGTATCGCCCCGCTCAGTCCGCACGCTGTCGACGAGCTCCTCGCCCCCTGTGGCCTCGACTTCGGCGGTCTCGACCAGCTCGAGGTCCCGGAGCAGTACGCCGTGACGCCGGTGGCGTGGATGAAGGAGACCGGAATCAGCGAGTTCCTGGTGAACCCGCGCGGCGGGGACCTCGCATTCGGTCACCTTCCCCGTTCCGGCCGGCTGCGGTCGCTGGTCACGATGTTGAACTCGCTGGAAGACACCGGTGGCCGGGCCGGTGCGCTGGTCGCCTCCGACGCCCACCGAACCACCGCTTTCGTCCTCACCGTCCCCGACCACCATTCGTAAGGAGAGAAGTAATGAAGGCCGCTCTGTTCTACGGCAAGGAAGACCTCCGCGTCGAGGAGGTGCCGGACTCCCGCCCCGGTCCCGGCCAGGTGAAGCTGCGCAACGCCTTCGCGGGCATTTGCGGCTCCGACCTCCACTTCTACTTCTTCCCAGAGGCCTTGCCGATGGACCTCGACCACCCACATCCCCTGACCGGCGCCACACTGCCGCAGATCCTGGGCCATGAGTTCGCCGGCACCGTGGTCGACATCGGCGAGGGCGTGACGGACGTGAAGATCGGCGACCGTGCCGCGGTGTACCCGCTGCTGGTCTCCTGTGGTGAGTGCGCCGCGTGCCGCCGGGGCCTTCGCTTCTCCTGCCGGATGATGGGCTCGCTCGGCGCGGGCGCGCACGGCGGCGGCCTGTCCGAGTTCACGACGGTCGACGTATCGGCGCTGCACCTGCTGCCCGAGAATGTGGACCTGCGGATGGGTGCGCTGGTCGAGCCGATGGCGGTCGGCTGGCATGCCGTCGCGCGCAGCGGAGTGGAGGCCGGCGGTACGGCGCTCATTGCGGGAGCGGGGCCGATCGGCATCGGCGCGTGGTTCGCGTTCAAGGCGCGCGGAGTGGAGAAGGTGCTCGTTTCCGAGCCGAGCGCGGACCGTCGCGCGATCATCGCCGCACTGGGTGCGACCGTCGTCGATCCGGTGCACGAGGACCTCGCCGCCGCGGTTGCCGAGTTGACCGATGGCGGCGGTGTGGACGCCGCCGTGGACGCGGCCGGAGCCGGTCCCGCGATCACCTCGGCCCTGGCGAGCCTCGTCCCCGGTGGGCGCGTCGTGGTCGTCGCGCTCCACGAGCATCCGATGGAACTCCAGCCCACGCAGCTCATGATGGCCGAGACCGAGATCGTGGGAGCGGTCGGCTATTTGCCGGAGGAGTTCGACGCCGTCATCGCCGCAATGGCGAACGGCATCTACGACACCACCGGATGGGTGCGGGAGATCCCGTTGACGGGCGTCGTCGACGCCATCCACGCGCTGCGTAGCGGTACCGACGCGAAGATCCTCATCCAGCTGAATTGACCGTGCCCGAGCGTTGATACGGGCTTATTCGATAACTTGAAATGGTTTTATGAAAGGTGTTTGCCCAGGGCAATCGCCTATATTTTCTGTGCGCTAATGTTGTGCAGAGGAAATCAAATTAATACTTGACGCCGGTCTCGATGGCATTCTAGGTTTTTATACATGACGCAATTGTCCAAGAAACAAATGGAAGAAATCCTCCTCGCTCACGAGATCGCTGAGCTGGAAATGGATGTCGAAGCCACCATGGCGACGCTGACCCCCAACCCGCATTACGAGCTCGCATCCCTCGGATTGGCGGTCGACGGGACCGATGCGGTTCGCGAAACGTATCGGCGGATCCTGCCCAATCGGGGGCGGAATGTCGCTGCCGAGAAGCGAGTCCACGCGGTGGCCGATAATACGCTGCTGCGTGAGGCGTTCATGTCGTTCAACACGCTCGAGGGCGAGCGGGTCACCGGCCTGTACCTGGTGGTGATGGCTTTCGATCCCGATCTGAAGCTGATCTCCGGCGAGCGGATGTACATGGACCCCAACTTCGCGAAGATGATGTCCGAACAGCTCGGTCCCGACTTCGGCGATCTGCCCGGCGTTTCGAAAATCGGTGATTCGGCGCCCAGCATCGAAAAGCATGACGCGTACAAATACGCTGCTGCTCGCGGGCTGACCATCAATGCGCCGAAGTAGGCCCTGCGACCATCGAGTCGCATAAAACCGGACTGCGTGCCGCACCGAGTCCATACCCTATGGCTGAAGAAGGACCATCGTTTTGAACAGCGAGGCATATATCTACGAGGCGATCCGCACGCCTCGGGGCAAGAACAAGGGCGGATCCCTGCACGGGACGAAGCCTATCGACCTCGTGGTCGGCCTTATCGACGAGCTGAAGGCACGCAATCCGGGGCTGGACCCCGCGGCGATCAACGACATCATTCTGGGCGTCGTTTCGCCGGTCGGGGACCAGGGTGGCGATATCGCCCGTGCCGCCGCGATGGGCGCCGGCCTGCCGGACACGGTCGCCGGCGTGCAGTTGAACCGGTTCTGCTCCTCGGGACTCGAGTCGGTCAACCAGGCGGCGGCGCGCGTGCGTTCGGGCTGGGAGAACCTGATCATCGCCGGTGGTGTCGAGTCGATGTCGCGGGTGCCGATGGGCGCCGATGGCGGCGCGATCTTCAACGACCCGGCTTTGACGTATGACAACTTCATCGCACCGCAGGGCATCGGCGCCGACCTGATCGCGACCATCGAGGGCTTCTCGCGTGCGGACGTCGACCGCTTCGCCGTGCGGTCGCAGGACCGCGCCGAGGCCGCGTGGTCCGGCGGGTATTTCACGAAATCCGTTGTGCCGGTGAAGGACATCAACGGCGTGACGATCCTCGACCACGACGAACATCGCCGTCCCGGCAGCACCGTCGAGACCCTCGGCAAGCTGAAGCCCGCCTTCGCGGGCATCGGTGAGGTGGGCGGTTTCGACGCGGTGGCGCTGCAGAAGTATCACTGGGTCGAGCGGATCGACCACGTGCACACCGGCGGGAACTCTTCCGGCATCGTCGACGGCGCCGCCCTGGTGCTGATCGGGAACGAGCAGGTCGGCAAGGATCTCGGTCTCACCCCGCGCGCCCGCATCGTGGCCGCCGCGATCACCGGGTCGGATCCGACGATCATGCTGACCGGTCCCACGCCGGCCACCCGGAAGGTGCTCGACCTGGCCGGGCTGACCGTCGACGACATCGACCTCTTCGAGCTCAACGAGGCGTTCGCGTCGGTCGTGCTGAAGTGGATGAAGGATCTGGAACTGCCGGACGAGAAGGTCAACGTCAATGGCGGCGCGATCGCGATGGGGCACCCGCTGGGCGCCACCGGCGCGATGATCCTCGGGACCATGGTGGACGAGCTGGAGCGGCGGCAGGCCCGGCGCGCACTGCTGTCGTTGTGCGTCGGCGGCGGCATGGGTATCGCGACGATCATCGAGCGGGTGTGAGGACATGACCAACACGATTCGCTGGGACCAGGACGCCGACGGCATCGTCGTGCTGACCCTGGACGACCCGAACCAGCCCGCCAACACGATGAACGCCGACTTCCAGGAGTCCTTCGGTCAGGTCGTGGACCGGCTGGAGGCCGAGCGGGACTCGATCACCGGCGTGGTGATCGCGTCGGCGAAGAGCTCGTTCTTCGCGGGTGGTGATCTGCGGGACCTGATCCGGGCGACGCCGGAGCACACCGAGCACGTCACCGAGTCGACCACTGCGCTGAACGCGCGGCTGCGCCGGCTGGAGACGCTGGGCAAGCCGGTCGTGGCGGCCATCAACGGCCTCTGCCTGGGCGGCGGCTTCGAGATCGTGCTCGCGACGCACCACCGCATCGCGGCGAATGTCGAGGGCGTCGTCGTCGGATCACCCGAGGTCACCTTCGGCCTGATGCCCGGTGCGGGCGGCGTCGTCCGCACCACGCGGCTGCTCGGGATCCAGCAGGCGCTCCGCACTGTCCTGATGCGCGGCCAGCGGCATAATCCGGTGCGGGCCAAAGAATTCGGCCTGATCGACGAGCTGGTGTCCACCGTGGACGAACTGCTGCCGAAGGCCAAGGAGTGGATCAAGGCCAACCCCGGGGCCGTGCAGCCGTGGGATGCCGAGGGCTATCGGATACCCGGTGGGTCGCCGTCGGACCCCGCGTTCGCGGCCCACCTGCAGGCCTTGACGGCCACCTTGCGCAAGCAGGTCAAGGGCGCGCCGATGCCCGCCCCGCGGGCGATCCTGGCCGCCGCGATCGAGGGCGCGCAGGTGGACTTCGACTCCGCCACGAAGATCGAGGCGCGCTACTTCGTCAGCATCGTCACCGGTCAGGTCGCGAAGAACATGACCAAGGCGTTCTTCTTCGACCTGCGGCGGATCAACGCGGGCGGTTCGCGTCCCGCTGGCTTCGAGAAGTACGCCGCGCGGAAGGTCGGTGTGCTCGGCGCCGGGATGATGGGCGCTGCCATCGCCTATGTGTCGGCGAAGGCCGGCATCGAGGTGGTGCTGAAGGACGTGTCGCTGGCGAACGCCGTCGAGGGCAAGGGCTACGCGGTCAAGCTCGAGCAAAAGTCCCTGTCGCGGGGCGAGACCACGCAGGAGGCGTCGGATGCGCTGCTCGCGCGGATCACGCCGACGGCCGACCCGGCGGACTTCGCCGGCGTGGACTTCGTGATCGAGGCCGTGTTCGAGAGCCCGGAGCTCAAGCACAAGGTGTTCGGCGAGATCGAGCACATCGTCGACCCGGACGCCGTCCTCGGTTCGAACACCTCCACGCTGCCGATCACGGGTCTCGCCCAGGGCGTGCAGCGCCCGGAGGACTTCATCGGCATCCACTTCTTCTCACCGGTGGACAAGATGCCGCTCGTGGAGATCATTCGCGGCGAGAAGACGTCCGACGCGACGCTCGCGAAGGTCTTCGACTACGTCCTGCAGATCGAGAAGACACCCATCGTCGTCAATGACAGCCGTGGTTTCTTC
This sequence comes from Nocardia sp. NPDC004123, assembly GCF_053603795.1. Taxonomy (NCBI): domain Bacteria; kingdom Bacillati; phylum Actinomycetota; class Actinomycetes; order Mycobacteriales; family Nocardiaceae; genus Nocardia; species Nocardia sp. NPDC004123. The sequence goes on along the minus strand of NZ_JBSGGG010000007.1, from coordinate 203,697 downwards.
ACCTCGCGCGTGATCGGCACTTTCCTCAACGAGGCCGTGGCCGCGGTCGGTGAGGGTGTCGAGCCGGCGTCGATCGAGCAGGCCGGCGCGCAGGCGGGCTATCCGGCTCCGCCGCTGCAGTTGTGGGACGAGCTGACATTGACGCTGCCGCGCAAGGTCCGGCAGGAGTCGCGTGCCGCGGTCGAGGCCGCGGGCGGCACCTGGACCGCGCACAGCTCGGAAGCCGTCATCGACCGCATGATCGACGAGTTCGACCGCAAGGGCCGCTCCACAGGCGCCGGCTTCTACGACTATGTCGACGGGAAGCGCACCCGCATCTGGCCGGGTCTGCGCACGGCTTTCGGCAGTGGCGGCGAGCAGATCCCGTTCGAGGACCTGCGCGACCGCATGCTGTTCGCCGAGGCGCTGGAGACGGTCAAGTGCCTCGACGAGGGCGTGCTGAACTCCGTGCGGGACGCCAATATCGGTTCGCTGCTCGGCATCGGCTTTCCGGCCTGGACCGGCGGCGTCATCCAGTTCATCAACCAGTACGAGGGCGGTTTGCCGGGCTTCGTGGCCAGGGCCCGCGAGTTGGCCGATCGCTACGGTGACCACTTCCGGCCGCCGCAGTCCCTGGTGGAGAAGGCCGGCAAGGGCGAGATCTACGAGTAGATCTCGATCGGTACGAGTACAGGAAGGCATCCGGGTGGGCCACTACAAGAGCAATGTCCGCGACCTCGAGTTCAACCTGTTCGAGGTGCTGGCGATCGACCGGGTTCTCGACTCGGGAGCGTTCGGCGACCTGGATGCCGCCACGGTCCGCGCCATGCTGGGCGAAGCGGCGCGGCTGGCCGAGGGCCCGCTGGCGGAGTCGTTCGCCGAGGCGGACCGCAACCCGCCGACGTTCGACGCGGCCGCGCACGCGGTATCGCTGCCCGCGTCGTTCATTCGCTCCACGCGGGCCTGGCAGCAGGCCGGCTGGCACAAGGTGGGGCTGAAGGAGGAGGTCGGTGGTACGGCGGCGCCGTCGGTCGTCAAATGGTCGATCTGGGAACTGATCCTCGGCGCCCAGCCCGCGGCGTTCGTCTACACGAGCGGACCGCAGAACGCCGAGATCCTGCACATCCTGGGCACCGCCGCCCAGCGGCGGTGGGCCGAGATCGCGGCCGCTCGCGAGTGGAGCGGGACCATGGTGCTGACCGAGGCCGACGCCGGCTCCGATGTCGGCGCCTGCCGCACGACCGCGATCCGGCAGGCCGACGGCAGCTGGCGGCTCGAGGGTGTGAAGCGATTCATCACCGGCGGCGACTCCGACATCTCGGAGAACATCCTCCATCTGGTGCTGGCACGGCCGGAGGGCGCTGGACCGGGGACGAAGGGGCTGTCGCTGTTCGTGGTGCCGAAATTCCACTTCGACCCCGACACCGGTGAACTCGGCGCCCGCAACGGCGTCTTCGCCACGGGTCTGGAACACAAGATGGGACTCAAGGCGTCGGCGACCTGTGAGCTGACCTTCGGCGGCCACGGTATTCCCGCGGTCGGCTGGCTGGTCGGTGACTCGCACAGCGGGATCTCGCAGATGTTCAAGGTCATCGAGTACGCGCGAATGATGGTCGGCACCAAGGCAATTGCCACGTTGTCCACCGGCTACCTGAACGCGCTCGCGTATGCGAAGACCCGCGTGCAGGGCATCGATCTGACCAGAATGGCCGACAAGCAGGCGTCCCCGGTGACGATCACGCACCACCCCGATGTGCGTCGCAGCCTGATGCTGCAGAAGGCGTACGCCGAGGGCCTGCGCGCGCTGTACCTGTACGTGGCCGCGCACCAGGACGCCGAGTTGGCCAGGGTGGTGTCGGGCGCCGACGCCGAGCTGGCCTTCCACGTCAACCACTTGCTGTTGCCGGTCGTCAAAGGCGTCGGATCGGAACGCGCGTACCAGTGCCTGACCGAGTCCCTGCAGACCCTCGGCGGCTCCGGTTTCCTGCAGGACTACCCGATCGAGCAGTATGTGCGCGATACCAAGATCGATTCGATCTACGAGGGCACCACCGCGATCCAGGCGCAGGATTTCTTCTTCCGCAAGATCGGGCGTGACCGCGGTGCCGCGTTCGCGCACGTGACCGATCAGATCGCGAAGTTCCTCGCCGGCAGCGTCGGAGACGGCCGCCTCGAGCTCGAGCGTGCGCTCCTCGCCACCGCACTCGCGGACGTCGAGGCGATGGTCGCGACCCTCACCGGCTTCCGCTCCGCCGCGCAGCAGGAACCCACCGAGCTGTACCGCATCGGGCTGGTGTCGGTGCAATTTCTGCTCGCCGTCGGCGACCTGCTGATCGGCTGGCTGCTGCTGCGCCAGGCCGACGTCGCGCTCACCGCCATCGACACGTCGGGCAGCACCCCGTTCTACGAGGGGAAGGTCGCCGCCGCCTCTTTCTTCGCCAAAAACGTGCTCCCGCAACTCGGTACAGTGCGCACCATCATCACCGACGTCGACCTCGGGCTGATGGATCTCGACGAGTCGGCGTTCTGAGCGCGGTGGCGATGGCGAGCCTCGCACCGGCGGCCAGGAACCGGCGGGTGTCGTGTGGCGACGCTTGGGTGACCTCCGCGAGAAGGCTGCGGAGACGGTCGTAGCGTTGGTGCAGCTCGTGGCGGATGGGTTGTTCGGATGTGGCCGCGAAGCCGTGCAGGGCGACCAGCAGTAGATCGCGCTCGCCGGCGACCGCGCGGTAGACATCGGCCAGGGCGCTCGCGGACTGCTGCGATGGTTGACTGCAATCATGCCGTGCCGCAGCGGATTCCACGATGTTCTCGAGTCGGTCGAAGGAGTGGTGCAGGGCGGCGAGGAACAGCTGCTGCTTGCTGCCGAAGAGCCTGATCACGTAGGGCTGGGAAACGTTGGCGCGGCGGGCGATGACATCGGTCCGGGTTGCGGTGTACCCGGATTCGGCGAAGGTGGCGACCGCGACCCGGATGATCTGTTCACTGCGTTCGGCGGCGGTCATCCGGTTCTTGGCTGATCCGGTCATCACGGTGCTTTCCGATCGTTGTGCCAGGTTGTCAGAGCTCGCGGGCCGGTGTGGGCAGCGCGAATTCGAAGATCGCACCGCCGCCGTCCGCGCTGTGGACGTCGAGGGTGCCGCCGTGGGCGTGGGCGACCCACCGGGCGATGGGCAGACCGAGTCCGGTCGAACCCGCATTGCTGTGAAAGGCCTCGAAGATCGAGTCGCGGTCGGAGTCTATGAGCCCCGGTCCCCGGTCGGCCACTATTACGCGGCCGCCGGCGACCGTCACGTGTACGCGTGCGGGTTCGCCCGGCAGATGGCCGTGCCGGACCGCGTTGTCGAGGAGATTCCGGATCGCCCGGCGCAGCAGGGTGGGGGCGCCGTTCACGACGGTCGGGGCGGTCGTCGAGGTGAATATCGCTGCGTCGGAGTCGATTTCCTCGATCAGATCGAGCACGATCTGATCGAGGCGCAGTGGCTCGGATTCCATCTCCTCGATCCCCGCGGTGAGCCGGGCACGGGAGAGCAGATCCTCCACGATGTCCCCCATGCGACGCGACAGGCGCACGGTGCGGTCGAGCAGTTCCGTGCGTTGGTCGGGGTGATCACGGGCGGTTTCGGCCAGTGCGCACAGCGCGGCGATCGGCGCGCGCAGGTCGTGCGCGACTCCGGCGAGAATGTCCTCCTGGCTCTCGACCGCGCGAATCCGCGCCGGCAGCAGCTGTGCGGTGAGGAGGTATGTCATGAGGCCGAACGAGGCGATGAGCGCGGCCGTGAGACCGCAGGTGAGCGCGGTGATCTGACGTTGCCGGGCGTGGTCGGGACCCAGGTCTGCCCACGCGATGGCGGCCCCGCCGAAGTGGTCGTACCGCCAATCGTCGACCGGTGTCGCCACCGCGCGGACGGCGCCGCCGGGGTAGGGGATGGTCACCTGCACCGGCACCCGGGTACGGATCGCGCGGGCCCGCATGTCCTGCAGCCGGATCTCGTCGAGGTCGTAGGCGCAGTGCCTGGCGCTGCGGAATTCCTGTGTCCCGACGCTCGTCGCGAAGACGACGGCGAACTGTGGGCAGTCGTCGTCGATCCGCGACAGTCCGTGACCCTGGTAGGTGACCGCGCCGGCGACCGTGGTGAATACCGGGAATCCCTGTGGCACCGCGCCTGCCGGACTGCTCGCCACCTCGTGCGCGGCCGCCGACGCCACGGTGTTCAGCTCTGCGTCGAGTCGTGCGGTGTCGGCGTGCTTCTGTGTGATCAGGTCGACGGCGGCGAAACCGGACAGCGTGACAGTCGCGAAGCCGGTCAGGACCGCGACCGCGATCCACGGTGCGTATCGCAGTCGCCGAGCGGGAGGGATGCGTCGCCAACGTTTCGCGCGCTTCATTCGGCGGGGACGAGCCGGTAGCCGTATCCGCGCAGCGTCCTGATCATTTCGGGTGGCCCGAGCTTGCGCCGGAGCATGGCGATCGTCACGTCCAGCGCGTTGGAGTTGGCCGCCGCGTGCTCGTCCCAGCAGTGTTCGAACAGGTCGGTGCGGGATACGGTGTGCTCGAGGTTGATCATGAGCTGTTCCAGCACCGAGTACTGCTTGAGCGTGAGGCTGAGCAGCACCCCGTCGCGACGGACCTCGCGCCGTCCGAGGTCCATCTCGAGGTCGCCGCACCGCAGCACCGAGGGGCGTCGAGTGTCCCCGCGGTGGCACAGGTTTCGGACCCTGGCGACCAGTTCGGCGATGGCGAAGGGTTTGCCGAGATAGTCGTCGGCATATTCGAGCCCGAGGATGCGATCGTCGACGGAATCGCGGGCGGTGAGGAACATCGCCGGCGTCGACCAGCCTCTTCTGCGTTGACTCGCAAGGTAGTTCACGGCATCGCCGCTGGGCAGCATCCGGTCGAAGACCACACAGTCGTAGCTGGTGACAGCGAGCGCCTCGTCGGCTGCCGGGATATCGGCGACCGCGTCGACGGTCAGGGAGGCGCCGCGCAGCGCGATCACAATGACGGGCCGCAGGTCGTCGTCGTCTTCGGCAACCAAAACACGCACGGGCGATCCTCCATCGAACACGAACAGGTGCGGGGGCGAATGCCCTTGCGCGAGTTGTCGGACGGATGCTTCGGTTCTGCCGGCTCGTTGCGCCATGACCTATTCGAGCGAATCGTACAAGTTGGCCCCCGACCGCGCCCCTCGAGTGTGGTGGCGCTGGCCACTGTGGAACTGGTCGTTTGTGCAGGTCATCTCGGCCAATGACTGGTCATTTGATTAGTTGTGTTTCGGTGTGCGGCTGTGCGCGCGGGAGGCCGGTCGCATCCGCGCGGATTGCTCTCCGATTGCGGATGATCCACTGGTCGTTTACCGCGGTGTCGCCTGGCTTACGGATTCCCGCCCGGAATCGGAAATCCTGGTTCCCGCCCCCGAATTAAGGCTTGATAAAGGTTGCTACAGGCAGGATCGAGACGTGCCGATCGGTATGTCGGCGCGCGGTTCGGGAGAGTGAATTGGCTCGTCTTGCAATGCTTTTCGTGAAACAGCACCGTGATATCGAATGGTGCGAGCGGCAACGACGCCCCTGTTGGTCGAAGTATGTTGTGGCGCAGTCCATATCGAATCTGCCGCACGTTCATCTGTGAGCTTGGCTGATCGAGGAGGAGTCCGATGTCGGAGCAGGGTTCGGTTGTGCGCGGTGGACCGCTCGATCGGTATCTGTCGTTGGGTGACGAGAGCGGGGTGTCGACAGCGGACGCGGTGCCGGTCGCCATCGTGGAGCTCCGGGTGATCGACGGGGTGCGGGCCGGGGGTGTCAATGCCGCCCATGTGCACGCCTTGGCGGAGTCCGGTGCCGATCTCCCGCCGATCCTGGTGCAGCGCAACGGGATGCGCGTGATCGACGGCGTGCATCGTCTGCGGGCGGAGGTCCTCCGTGGACGAGACGTCATTCGTGCGGTGTTCGTGGAGGTGACCGACCAGGAGGCGTTCGCGCTCGCGGTCCGGATGAATGTCGGGCACGGTCTGCCGCTGTCGCTGACCGAGCGGAAGGCGGCGGCGGCTCGCATTCTGGGGGAGTGTCCGTCCTGGTCCGATCGGTACGTCGCGTCCGTCGCCGGATTGTCCGACAAGACCGTCGGGGCCATCCGCAAGCGGTCGGCCGCGGATATTCCGCAGCCGACCGATCGGCTCGCGCGGAACGGCACGATCAGCCGCCGACCGGTGGTCGATGGCCGCCTGCGCGCCGCGGAGCTGCTGCGCTCCCGGCCGCGGCTGCCCCTGCGGGATATCGCGGATGCGGCAGGCATCTCGCTGACGACCGCGAAAGATGTGCGGACCCGGCTGCGGCGGGGTGAGCACCCGCTGCCCGCGCGGCAGCGGTCCATCACCGGACCGAAGGCAGTGCCGGCGGAAGTGGACAGCGCGCCCGGCGACCTCGTCGCCACAGCCGGATCGGACGCCGGTGAACCGGACACGGCGGCAACGGAATTGATGATGCAGCGTTTGCGGCGCGACCCCGCTGTACGCCTGACGGAGGGTGGGCGCTGGCTGCTGCGCTGGCTCGATGCCACGGCGCTCGATCAGCAGGGCTGCGCGCGGGCGATCTCCGGACTGCCCGAGTATCACCTGCACACGGTGGCGCAGCTGGCCCGGCAGCGCAGTGCGGCCTGGCTGCGGATGGCGGAGTCGGTGGAGCGGCGCGCGGGTGCGACGCGGTCGATGGATATCTCGTGATCGGGCGGGCGTCTATTCTTTGACAGTTCTTGTAGAACGATGTTCTACTACCGGTGAGGCGATATTCTCGACATATTGTCCTCGTTCGAAATGTAATGACAGCCGCTCTTGCTAGGTCGGATTATGAACAAGCTTGTGCAAGCTCGATGGTGCTTTCTTTTTCCGGGTCAGGGTTCGCAACGTGTCGGCATGGGGCGAGATCTATATCTGAAATACCACCAGCCGGTGGCGGAGATCTTCGAAACCGCGGACGATATGCTCGGGTTTTCGATATCGCAGATATGCTGGAATGGTCCCGACGAAATTCTCCGACGCACCGATATCACGCAGCCGGCGATATTTCTGGCGAGCTACGCGAGCTATCGCGTGCTCGTCGAACACCTGCCCGCCCCGGCCGTCGTCGCCGGGCACAGCCTGGGCGAGTACACGGCGCTGGTCGCGGCGGGCGTGCTGGACTGGACCGACGCGCTGCGGCTCGTCCAGCGGCGCGGTCAGCTGATGGCCGCGATCAATGAGACCACCCCCGGCGCAATGGCTGTGGCCCTGGGCCTGGCCCCGGATGCGGTGGAGCGCCTGTGCGGTGCCGCGACCGCGGCCACCGGCGAAATCGTGGAAGTGGCCAACTACAACGAGTCGACGCAGACGGTGGTCTCGGGGACGGTGGCGGCGGTCGCGGAGTTCCTGCGCCTCGCGAAGCCCGAACTGCCCGAGGGCGGCAAGATCAAGAAGCTGGATGTCGGCGCACCCTTCCATTGCTCACTGATGTCGGCGGTGGAAGCCGAGTTCGCCGCCGAGTTGGAAACCGTCGAGTTCCGTACTCCGAAAACCCCGGTCGTGGTCAATGTTTCCGGTGATTTCGTCACCACGGGATCCGAGGCGCGGGAGGCTCTGTGCCGCCAGCTGGCCGGGTCCGTCCGGTGGACCGACACCTTGGCGAGGCTGGTCGATTTCGGGGCCGGCACCTTCGTCGAGGTCGGTCCCGGCAAGGTGCTGACGGGGATCTGCCGGCGCAGCTATCCCGATATGGACTGTCACTCCGCGTCCGATGCCCGTCGGATCACCGCACTCCTCGACGAATACACGCTCCCCAACATCGCGTGAGAAGGCCCGGCCGGGCCCGCGCGCGTTGCGAAACTTCCTACCCGCCAAACGATTAGGACTGTCATGCCCTCCGCTCAAATCATCGGCACCGGGGGATTCCAGCCCGGTGATCCCATCGACAACGCCACCATCGAGAAGTACGTCGGCCCGCTGCCTGAGGACGTGCTGTCCGGACTCACCATCGAGCAGCGTTTCTGGATGATCGACCCGGAAACCGGCGAACACCACGACAGCAATTCCGGCATGGCCTACAAGGCCGCCGTGCGGGCGCTGGAGACCGCGGGGATCGAGGCGGCGGAGGTGGATCTGATGATCCTGGCCACCGGCACGCCCGACTACACACTGCCGCCGTCGGTGAACCTGGTGCAGGAGCGGCTCGGCCTCGAGTCGGTCACCACGCTGGAGATCCGCTCCGGTGGGGCGGGCGCCGCGCACGGACTGGACCTCGCCCGGACCTACATCGAACAGGGCATCGTCACCACGGCCCTGGTGATCGGCGTGGAGGCCATCTCCCCGGCCATCGCGCCGGTCTTCCTGGAGACCGAACCGCACAAGATCCGCATGCGAGATCGCATGCCGCTGTACATGTTCGGTGACGGCGCCGGCGCGATCGTGCTGCGCGCGGGCGAGAGCGGCGGGCTGCGGCGGGGTGCGGCGCGGGCCATCGGTGGCAGCCGCAAGCCCGGCATCTGGGCGATCGGTGGCGGTACCCATGCGCCCCTGCTGCAGCAGCAACGCTCGAAGAAGCTGGTGGACCTGAAGGTCGATGTGGTCGGTGCGGGCGACTTCACGCCGGTGATGGTGTCGGAGGCGCTGACCCACACCCTCGCGGCGGCCGGCCTGGCCGCCGCGGACACCGACTGGTGCCTCATTCCCGAGGGCAATGCCGGCTGGATGCTGGACTCCATGCGCGAGGCCGGGGTGCAGACCGCCGAATGGGAGGCGTTGGAGGGCCGCATCTTCGACAACCTGGCCATGACCGGGGCGTGCGGGTGTGCCGCGGTACCGCTGTTCCTCGACGACGGCTGGCGCAACGGCCAGATCCAGCCCGGTCACCGCGTCGCCATCATCGGCGTGGAGGCCACCAAGTGGATGTATGCCGGAATCGTCTGCGACTGGACCGCTCCCACGCCCGCGGCATCGAGCAAAGTGCCGGCGTAATGGCTGATGTGATCGTCATCGGCAGTGGCCTCGGCGGCCTGTCCGCCGGGGCACTGCTGGCCCGCGCCGGCCTCGAGGTCGTGGTCGTCGAGCGCAACACCGCCCCCGGCGGTTACGCGCAGCCGTTCCGCCGGGGCCCGAATCTGTTCGATCCGGCAATCCATTTCACTATGGACGCCGGTCCCGGCGGATTCATCCCCGCCATGCTCGCCCATCTCGATGTCGCCGCCGGTGTCGAATTCCTCGAATTGCCACAGACATACCAGGCGCGGTTCCCGGGGCTCGTCATCGACGCGCCGCCCGGCCGGGACGCGTTCCTGGACCTGCATCAGCGGTTGTTCCCCACGCAGGCGGACGGTCTCGAGCGTCTGTTCGACCTGCGGCGAAACATGTTCACGCAGTTGGCTTCCCTGCCGCAGCAGGTCGGCACGGGCGGGCTGGAGGACGCGATGGCCGCCGCGCCCCTGGTCTTCCGGTATCGCATGTCGACCCTGGCCGACGTGCTCGCCGAATTCGTGGACGATCCCCGCTGTGCGGCGGCGCTGGGCAGCATCTGGCCCTACATCGGATCGCCGCCCTCGCGCATGTCGTTCCCGCTGTTCAACCAGATGCTCGAAACGCTGCATCACGGAACCTATTACCCCCGTGGCGGTTTCGGGACGCTCGTCGACGCTTTGTCCGCTGCCCTGGTCGCGAACGGCGGTGAGGTGCGGCTCGGTAGCGAGGTCGAGCGCATCCTGATCGAGGACGGCCGGGCCGCGGGCGTGGTCGTGGCGGGTGGTGAGGTGCTGCGGGCGCGGGCGGTGGTGTCGAACGCGGATGCGCGTCACACCTTCGGTGAGCTGGTCGGCTGGAATGCCGTGCCCGCGGTCCTGCGTCGCCGTCTCGATCGGTACCGCCTGGCACCGTCGGCCTTTGCGCTCTATGGCGCGCTCCGCGCCGATCCGCGTGAATTGGGTTTGTCGCACGAGGGTTTCGTGTTCGGGTCGTGGGACACCGACGCGATCTGGGCCGACGTGCAGGCGGCACGGCCGGGCGGCATCTGGGTCACCGTGCCCACCCTCGCCGATCCTGAACTCGCCGCGGAGGGCGGGCATCTGGCGGTGGTGACCAGCCTGGTCCGTGCGGACTCCGATTGCCGCTGGCCCGAGATCCGTGAAGAGCACGCGCGAGAGCTGCTCGGAGCGGTGGAGAATGGTGTGCCGGGTTTCCGCGACGCCTTCGAAACCATCGAAACCGCCACGCCGGATACGCTTTTCCGCTACAGCCGCAATGCGCGCGGCGCGGCCTACGGCTGGGAGAACACCCCGGCTCAGACCGCGAGCAAGCGCCTGGGCCATCGAACGCCGCTGCCGGGCCTGTATCTGTCGGGGCACTGGGCGGAGGAGGGCACGTCGTCGCTGCGGACCCTGACGTCCGGTCGCGCCACCGCCGCGCTGGTGGTCGCGGATCTCGAACACCCCACGGCGGTACCGGATTTCGGCGGTCCGTCATTCGTGGCGGAACTGGCGGCGGGTACGCCCGCCGCCGGCTGATCGCGGGACTCGGTTACCCGCGCAGTCCGCGGATGATCAGGTCCACCATCCTGGCGTAACTGCCTTCGGGATCGGGGGATCGCATGGCGCCGTTGAGCTCGAGTGAGACGGCGCCATGCAACGCGGACCAGACCTGCTGGGCCAGTTCCGCGGGGTCGCCGCCGGTGATCGTGCCGCGGCCGATGGCGTAGCCGATGTGCACGACCAGTTCGCCGAAGGCCCGGCCGGCGCTGTCCTGGACGGCTTCATTGGTGAAGTGCCGGCCGACGGATGCCGCGAACATGATCGAGTAGTGCTGCGGATGCTCGATCGCGAAGCGGCGGTAGCTGTCCGCGGCGGCACGCAGGCGGGCGATCGGGTCGGGATCGTCGGGCGTGGCCACCTCCGCTCGCAGCGCGTCGAAACCCCGGATCAGCAGTTCGCGCTCCAGGCCCTCCTTGCCGCCGAACCGGTTGTACACACCCGCCAGTGCGACGCGCGCTTCCGCGGCCACCGCGCGGACCGTCACGCCGTCCAGTCCATCGCGGACGAGGACGGCTTCGGCCGCGTCGACCAGGATGCGTTCGATGTCCTTGCTGGGAGTGCGGACACGATTGGCCATCGCGGTTCGGTCTCCTCTGTTCGATGTATCGGACTGTCACCCTAGCGCTTTCGCCCTGGTTGACGGTCTGCCCGAGCTGTTGTAGAACAATGTTCTGTAACTACAGTACACCGTTCCATGGGAGGGCGGCGTGAACACACCCACTGACGAACAGTCGCTGCTGCGGCAGCCCTCGACCGTTCCGACTCCTACGACATCGCCGGCACCGGCCGGCCCCCGGCGCTGGGTGGCTCTGGCCTTCATCTGCGTCAGCGTGCTGCTGGCCGTGGTGAACAGCACCGTCGTCAACATCGCGCTGCCGACGCTGGGGCGCGAGCTGGGCGCCTCGACAACCGCCATGCAGTGGATCGTCGACGCTTACACCCTGGTGTTCGCCGTCATGCTGCTCACCGGCGGCGGTCTCGGTGATCGCTTCGGGCGCAAGACCACACTGCACATCGGCCTGGTGCTCTTCGCGATCTTCTCGCTGGCCGCCGCGAACGCGGCATCGACCGGCCAGCTGATCGCGGCGCAGGCCGCGCTGGGATTGGCCGCGGCGCTGATCTATCCGGCCACCCTGGCCCTGCTGTCCACGATCTTCACCGATCGCAAGGAACGGGCTGCCGCGATCGGCATCTGGTCGGCGGTGTCGGGACTCGGCGCGGCGGTCGGGCCGGTCGCGGGCGGGCTGCTGCTGAAGCATTTCTCGTGGCACTCGGTCTTCCTGGTCAACCTGCCCCTGGTCGCGGTGGCGCTGGCCGGTGGCCTGGTGCTGCTGCCGAATTCGCGTGCCGTGCGCATCGGCCGATTCGACTTCCTGGGCGCGCTGCTGTCCATGGCCGGTGTGGGACTGCTCGTCCGCACGGTCATCGAGGCTCCGGACGAAGGCTGGTACTCGGTGCTCACGCTGGCCGGATTCTCCGGAGCCGCTGTGCTTTTCGCGCTCTTCGCGTGGTGGGAGTCGCACACCGACGAGCCGCTGCTGGATGTGAGCATCTTCCGCGACCGGCGCGTCACCGCGGCCTGCGTGGCGATCATGATGGCCTTCCTCGGGCTGCTCGGCTTCGTCTTCCTGATCACCCAGTACTTCCAGGCGATCCGCGGCTACGACAGTTTCAAAGCGGGTTTGGCGATTCTGCCGTTCGCCGCCGTCATGGGTGTGATGTCGCCCCTCGGCATGGCCTTGACGGTCAAGATCGGTCCGCGGATCGTCATCTGTCTCGGAATGCTCTCGCTCACCGCCGGTTTCGTGGTGACCACCCAGGTCACCGCCACGTCGGACTACTGGGGGCCGGTCGTCGCGTCGATGGCGCTGATGGCGGCGGGCCTGGCCTGGGGTACGGCGCCGGCCACCGAATCGATCATGAGCTCGCTGTCGGCCGACAAGTTCGGCGCGGGTTCGGCGGTCAACGACACCACGCGGGAAATCGGTGCGGCGCTGGGCATCGCGGTCATCGGGTCGGTGATGAACCAGGTCTTCGGTGACCGGATCACCACGGGCTTCGCGGCCCTGGGCATTCCGGCCGAACCGGCATCGAAGTCGCTGGTGTCCGCACTGGGCGTGGTGGGCCGCCTGAACGGACCCGTCGCCGGTCAGGCCTGGGAGACGACTCGGAACGCGTTCATGGATGCGCTGCACTCCGGTGCCGCGGCCGCGGCGGTAGCCACGGCCGGCGCGGCGGTCGTGGTGGGCATCCTGATGCCGAATCGGAGGGGATGAGGACGGTGTCCAAGCGGTACCCGGCCGAAGTCCGCGCGCGGGCATTGGCCTACGCCCTCGAGCACTTGGACGAGTACCCGTCGGTGTACGCCGCCGCGCAGGCGATCGGACCCACGATGAGCGTGCATCCGGCCAGCCTGCGCCAGTGGATCCTCGCGGCGCGCGGGCCCGAGGACGAAAGCGAGGAGCTCGCGCGGTTGCGCCGCGAGAACAGGGAGCTGCGGCACGCCAATGCGATCCTGAAACTGGCCTCGGCGTATTTCGCGCAGGAGATGGTCTCCGAATCGGTCTGTCCCGCCACTTTCGATCCGCTCGGCGAGCGGGTCGAGGCGATCGAAGACCTGCAGGAAGAAATGCGCGACGAATAGTTGGACGCTCGTCCGGCGAAAAGTGCAGCCGTAGTCCCGAACAGGGGCTACGGCCATTTCGCTATGGTTTTTCTTTTCTGTTCGACGAGCTGATGTTGGGTCGGAATTAACTCGTCCGACAAGTGCGGAAGACTTAATTCGGTGCAATACTCGCTGCAGGCAACGTGAACGGCGCAGTGCGGCGCCGGATTCCCCTGCCTTTCCCTTTGTGTCCCGGTCGAATATTTCTCGAGGGGCGGCATGCTCAACTCCAGCAAACCCATTCTGATCATCGGCGGTGGCATCGGCGGCGCGGCCGCCGGCGTCGCACTGCGGCAAGCCGGCCTCGACGCCGTCGTGTACGAGGCGCGTACGCAGCGCGGCACCCGCTACGGCGGCTGCTATGTGCTCTGGTACGCGGGCCGTCGGTCGCTGCGCCGGCTCGGCCTGGGCGACAAGGTCGCCGCCGCCGGTCACCGCATGGATCGGTTCGAGATGTGCGACGACCGTGGCCGCCTGCTGTACCGCGTCGATATGAACCATCGGTCCGTGGATCCCGAGCTGCGGCCGCTGGCCATCCGTCGTGCCGACCTCGTCGACCTGCTGCACAACGAGCTGGGATCCGAAGCGCTGCAGCTGAATTCGACGATGCGTGAATTCAGCGAGTCGGCGCGCGGAGTACAGGCGACCTTCACCGACGGCCGGGTCGAGCACGGATCGGTGCTGGTCGGTGCGGACGGACTGCAGTCGAGAGTCCGTGCCCACCTGCACGGTTCGGCGACGCCGCGCCACCCGGGCTATGCCCACTGGTCGGGCATCGCCGAATCCGATTGCGGCGCACCGAAACACACCTTCCGCATCATGCACGGCCGGGCTGCTCGGTTCGCGTTCTTCCAGCTCGGCGATGGAAAGGCCTGCTGGTGGGCGACCCGCAAGGCGCCCGCGGGGGCCGATGGCGACCATCTGGGGGAGCGACATGCCCTCGAAATGGCCTACCGCGACTGGCATCCGCTGGCCGGCGCACTGCTCGCCGCCACGGATCCGGCCACGCTGCACCGCCGCGACACCCTCGACCGTCCGCCGCTGCGGCAGTGGGGCCGGGGCCGGGTGACCCTACTCGGTGACGCCGCCCATGCCATGACCTTCGACCTCGGGCAGGGGGCGGGCACCTCGCTCACCGATGGTGTGACCCTTGCCCATCACCTGACGCGGGCGCAGGCGCCCCTGGCGGGACTGCGTGAATACGAGCGCGTCCGGCGGTCGGTGACCGTGCCCCTGGCCGTCGCCTCCCGTCAGATCGGCGCCGGCACCGCCTGGGGCGGGCCGCTCGGCCCGCGTCTGAACCACGCCATCCTGCGCACGGTCGGTGCCCGGATCACCCCCGCCCTGCTCGAACTGGACGCCCGCAGCCATCTCGCACTCGAAACGGAGCCGGCTCATGCCGAATAAGACCTCGACCACCGAACAGAACCGGGCGCTCATGGAGCGCTACATCCAGAAAGCCTGGAACGAAGGCGATTGGAGTGTCGCCGAAGAGCTCATCGATCCGAACGCGGTCTTCCACGACCAGGTCCGCGAGGGCAAGTTGCCCCCGGGACGCGAGGGGGTGCGAGCCGCCATGGACATGATCCGCATCGGCATGCCCGATTTCGTCATGGATCTGCAGGAGATCATCGCCGATCGCGACCTGGTGGTGATCCGCTGGCGCGCGACCGGCACGCACGCGGGCATTTTCAACGGGCTGCCGGCCACCAATCGGGTGGTGTCGCTGTACGCGATCAGCATTGTCCGCTTCGAGGACGGCAGGATCGTCGAGGGCTGGCAGGAGGCCGACCAGCTGGGCATGGGCCGCGAACTCGGCATGGTCCCCAAGTCCGACATGCCGCGGCCGCTCGCCGGCCTGCTCGCCTTCGGCATCCGTACCCGCGATCGCCTGGTGGGTGCGCGATGAAACTCGACGGCAAGATCGCTCTGGTCACCGGCGGCGCGCGCGGCATCGGCCGCGCCATCTGCCTGGCGCTGGCCGACGAAGGCGCGGACGTGGCGGTGAACTACCGCGCGAGCGACGCGGCGGCCAAGGAACTCGCCGCGGAGATCGAGAGCCGCGGCCGCCGGGCCATTGCCGTCGGTGGTGACGTCTCCGATCCGGCTGCCGCGGAACAGATGGCGGCACACGCGATCTCGGAGCTGGGCGGACTGCACATCCTGGTCAACAATGCCGGCATCGCCAACGACAGGCTCATCTACCACATGAGCGCCGATGACTGGCGCGCCGTGATGGACGTGAACTTCGGCGGGGTGTTCAACGGCACCAAGTCGGTGCTCGGGCACTTCATGGCCCAGCGCGAGGGCTCCATCGTCAACATCTCGTCGGTGATGGGCGAGCGCGGCTGGGTCGGGCAGTCCAACTACTCCGCGTCCAAGGGTGCTGTCAACGCCTTCACTCGTTGCGCCGCAGTCGAATTCGCCCGCTTCGGCATCCGTGTGAATGCGGTGTTGCCCGGGTTCACTCCCACCGACCTGGTCGCGGAGCTGGTCGACAAGGGCGGCAAGGGCATCAAGAAGCAGGTCCCGATGCGTGGCTTCGCCCGGGTCGAGGACGTCGCCGGGATGGTCGTCCACCTGGCCGGGCCCGATGCCGCCTACACGACCGGCGCGACCATCGCCGTCGACGGCGGCGCCGGCGCGCAGCTCGGCCTCGGCCGCCCCGAATGGTAAGCCGCACAACCCATTTCCACCCTGTGAAGAAGTAAGGAAGTTCCGATGAACGACACCATGTTCGCCCAGGTCCGCACCGCCGTCGCCGAGGCTCTCGGCATCGAGGAGGACGAGGTGACCGCCGACGCGTCCCTGCTCGACGAGCTCGGCGCCGAGTCCATCGATCTGCTCGACATCCTGTTCCGCATCGAACGCCTCACCGGCACCAAGATCACCGTCGCCGAGCTGTCCAACTACGTGCAGGGCGGCATCCCGGACGAGGAGTTCGGCGATGAGGAAGCCAACGTCATCACCGAGGCCGGCATGGCTCAGCTGAAGAAGGTCATGCCGCAGCTGGCCGAGATGGATCTGGACGGCAAGCTCCGGCCCGAACGGGTGATGAGCCTGTTCACCGTCGCCAACCTGGTCGCGCTGGTGGAGACCCGCGCCGCTGTCACCGCCTGAGCGCCATGCGTTTCCACCTGATCGACCGGATCGACGACTACGAACCGAGTACCCGGGTCCGCGGCCGCAAGCTGGTCTCCGCGGCGGAACCGGGTCTGCGCGACACGGCGGCCGGACCGGTGCTCGAGGCTCCGCTCGTCCTCGAGGCGCTGTGCCAGGCCGGTACCTGGCTGATCATGCTCTCCACCGAGCGCCGCAAGCGCGCGGCGCTGCTGCAGATCGGCAGCGTCGAGTTCCTGGGTTTCGCCCGGCCGGGCGATGAGGTGGTCCTCGACGGCGTCGTCGAATCCATGTCCGACGAAATGGCCGTGCTCTCGGGCACGGCCACCGTCGGCGGCGTGCTGATCATGCGCGCCACCGACGTCATGTGCGCCCTGATCGACGCGGTCGACCTGGCCGACGACGCGGACTCCGTCCGCCTGCTGGAAGGACTGGTGCGCTCGTGAGGCGAGTCGCGATCACCGGAATCGGGGCGGTGACGCCCGTCGGCAACGATGCCGGCACCACATGGAATGCTTTGCGGGAGGGCCGATCCGGAGTCGGCCGGATCACGGTCTTCGACGCCTCCAGCTTCGCGGTACAGATCGCGGGCATGGTGAAGGACTTCGACGCCGAGTCGGCCATCCCCGATCCGGCACTGCGGCGCAACCTGTCGCGTCCCGGTGCCTTCGGAGTCGCCGCCGCCCTGGAAGCCCTCGCCGACGCGGGCCTGCCGGGCGGCGGCGACTACCACCCGGCCGAGCGCGGTGTCAGCGTCGGCGCCACGGTAGGCCGGCCGGCCCTCGACGAGATGGCCGAGATCTTTCATCGGCTCCGCGAATCGCTGCCGCTGTACCGGCAGCCGATCGAGCATGTGCTCGAACGCGATCAGAACACGCCCGCGGCCGCTATCGCGCGGGCCGGTGGCTGCGCCGGCCCGATGGTCGGTGTCTCCACCGCATGCACCGCCTCCGGTCACGCCCTCGGCGAGGCCTATCGGATCGTCCAGGAGGGCGAGGCCCGCATGATGCTGGCCGGCGGTTACGACTCGCTGATCTCCTGGCTCGACGTGCTCGGCTTCTCCCTGCTGGGTGCGCTCACCACCGACCACGACGACGAGCCCCAGCGGGCATCGCGACCGTTCAGCGACGACCGGTCCGGCTTCGTGCTCGGTGAGGGTGCGGTGATGTTCGTGCTCGAGGACCTCGAGTCGGCACGCGCCCGCGGCGCACACGTCCATGCGGAGATCGTCGGGTACGCGGCCACCATGAACGCCTACCGGATGACCGACCCGCCGCCGGACGGCGGCGGCGTCAGCCTGGCGATGGCGCAGGCCCTGGAAGACGCGGGCCTGCCGCCCTCGGAGGTCGGATACATTGCCGCGCACGGCACTTCGACGCCGGGCAACGACATCTGCGAGACGAAGGCCATCAAGGACGTGTTCGGTGAGCACGCCCAGCGAGTGGCCATCAGCTCGGTGAAGTCGATGATCGGCCACCTCACCGCGGCCGCCGCCGGTGCCGGACTGCTGGGCGCGCTCGGTGTGCTGCGCACCGGATACGCGCCACCCACCATCAATCTCGACCGCCCCGATCCCGCGCTCGATCTGAACTACGTCGCGAACGCGGCGCAGGCGATCGACACGGACACGGTGATGGTCAACGCATTCGCGTTCGGCGGCACCAACGCCTGCCTGATCCTGCGGAAGGACACGCCATGATCGCCCGCACGGCGGCCGCGCCGGCACTCGTCGGCCTGGACCGCATCGTCGACCTCACGGCGGGCCGCACCGCCGCGGCGGTGCGCAATGTGCCCAGCACGCTCGCCCTCTTCGACAGTCACTTCCCGCGCTTCCCGGTCCTGCCGGGCGTGCTGATCCTCGGCTCGCTCGGCGAGCTCGCCGCCCTGCTGATGTCGGAAACAGTCGGGGGCGCATGGGAATTGGCGGCAGCGCGCACGATCCGGTACCGCCACTTCGTCCGGCCCGGGGACAGCATGCACCTGCACGTCGACCTGCTGGAGCCCGGTGTCTGCGCCGGCCGGGTCCTGGTGGACGGCAAGCGTGTGACAACCGTCGGCCGCCTGGAGCTTTCGGCGGCGGAAGCCGGGGGTGTCCGATGAAACGCGTCGTCATCACGGGTATCGGGCTGGTCACCGGCCTCGGTGTCGGTACCGCGGAGACCTGGAAAGGGCTGCTGGACGGCCGCAGCGCGGTCGGCGACCTCCGCGGCTTCGACGCGAGTTCGCTGCGCTCGCGGCTGGGCGCCGAAGTGGCCGACTTCGAGCCCGCACAGTTCGCGGCGAACCGGCGAGTGCTGCGGAACATGACGCGCAACGACCAATTCGGTGTCGCCGGTGCCGCTTTGGCGCTCGCGGATGCGGACCTGCCGATCGCCGACCCGGATCGCGCCGGGCTGTTCCTGGGTGGCAACAAGGAGATTTCCGAGCCCGCCAAGGTACTCGACGCGGTGCTGCTCGCCCGCAACCCCGATGGCAGCGCAGATCTGGCACGCATGGGCACCGACGGCGCGGCGGCCTTCTACCCCCTGTTCTACGTCGAGGGATTGCAGGCAGCGGCACTCTTCTACATCTCCCAGGCACACGGATTGCGGGGCACCAACACGTATTTCGCGGGTACCGCCGAGGCCGGCGCCACCGCGATCGGCCGCGCCTTCCGCGCGATGCGCCGCGGTGAGGCCACCATGGCGGTCGCGGGTGGCTTCGACGACCCGACCTCGTGGTGGAGCATGACGAAGCTGGATCCGATGGGGGTGCTCAGTCCCCGGAACGAACTCGGCGCCGCGGCGGTCCGGCCCTTCGACAGCGCGCGTGACGGCTTCGCACCCGGTGACGGCGCGGCGTTCGTCGTGCTCGAGGACGCCGACGCGGCGGTCGAGCGCGGAGCGTCCATCTATGCCGAGATCATCGGCTTCGGGCGAGGATTCGCACAGCCGGGCGCCGGCGATCCAGCTGCCGGGGCCGGCGCCGCAGGAGCGATCGGCTCCGCGTTGCGCGAGGCCGGAATCGAA
Source organism: Nocardia sp. NPDC004123 (assembly GCF_053603795.1). Lineage (NCBI taxonomy): Bacteria > Bacillati > Actinomycetota > Actinomycetes > Mycobacteriales > Nocardiaceae > Nocardia > Nocardia sp. NPDC004123. The sequence continues at coordinate 184,382 of NZ_JBSGGG010000007.1, read as the reverse complement.
CCGGACGCCATCGATTGCGTCGTCGCCGAGGGCGCGGCGGTGCCCGGCGTCGACACTGCCGAAATCGAGGCGCTGCGTACGGTTTTCGGCCCCCGCCTGGAACAGCTCCCGGTGACTGCGGTCACCGCGGCCGCCGGCCATCTGATGGCGGGTGCGGGCGCCCTCAATGCGGCGGTGGCCGCGTTGATCGTCCGGCACGGTGCGGTGCCGCCGATCGCCACGCTGACCGATCCGGACCCCGCCTGCGCCGGTCCGCGCTGGGTCACCGACCCGGGTCACGAGCAGCCGGTCGGGCACGCCCTGGCCCTGGCCCGTGGCTTCCAGGGCCAGCACGTCGCTCTGGTCCTCCGTGCACACACAGCAAGGACTCCGCAGTCATGAACACCGCAGTCGCCACTACCCCTGCCCCCTGCCGCATCGCCGTGGTCGGTGTCGGCGCCATCACCTCCCAGGGCCCCACCGCGGCAGACCTGTGGCTCGGCGCGAGCGCGGGCCGGGTGGCCATCCGCCCGGTCGAGCTCATGTCGATGGACGGGTTCCGCACCCGGCTGGCCGGCGAGGTCGTCAGTCCGTACACCACCAAGCACGATGTCGGCTATCCCGAGGGATTCGTCGATCGCGCACTGGATTTCGCTCTGGTTGCCGCCGAGGAAGCCATGGAATCGGTGGGGGAGATCGAGCAGGTCGTGTCCGCCGAACGGTTCGGCGTCGTCCTCGGCACCTGCAATGCCGGACTGCTCAGCGCCCGGCACTGGTACCGCGGCCGCGATCGCGGCGAGACCGTCGATCCGCGCGTGCTGCTCTTCACACCGCCGCAGGCGCTGGCGGAGGCCGTCGCCGGAGCGTTCGGCGCGCGGGGCCCGGTGCTGTCGGTCAACACGGCGTGCGCGGCCGGCGCGAACGCGGTCGGTTACGCCGCGGATCTGATTCGAGCCGGGCGGGCCGATGCGGTGCTCGCCGGCGGCACCGACGCGCTGTCGGATGTCCTGGTGGCGGGATTCAACTCGCTCGAGTCCCTGTCCCCGGTCCCCGCCGCACCGTATTCCAAAGACCGGCAGGGACTTTCACTCGGCGAGGGCAGCGGCATGCTGGTGCTGGTCCGCGCGGACCTGGCGCCCCGGCTCGGGCGGCCGATCCTCGCGGAGGTGGCGGGACTCGGGCTGTCGGCCGACGGCTATCACGCCACCGCGCCCCGCCCGGACGGCACCGGCGCCGCCCGGGCGATCCAGGCCTCGCTGCGCGCGGCGGGCCTGGCGCCCGCGGATGTCGTCTACGTGAACAGCCACGGCACCGGCACCGCGAAGAACGATCCGGCCGAGACCATGGCCATGAAGGTGGGCCTGGGCGAGGCCAGCAGCGCGGTCTCGATCAGCAGTACCAAGTCCATGATCGGCCATCTGCTCGGCGCCGCGGGCGCGGTCGAGGCGATCGTCACCGTGAAGGCGATCGAGGAACAGCTCGCCCCGCCCACCGCGAGTTACACCCCGGGCGATCCTGACTGCGATCTCGACTACACGCCGAATATCCCACGCAGCATGGACATTCCGGTCGCCATGTCCAACAACTTCGCCTTCGGCGGTGCGAACGCGTCGCTGGTGCTGACCTGTGACTCCGCGGTGCCCGCCACCCCGGTTCCCGATCGCGTGGTGATCACCGGGATCGGCGCGCTGACCTGTGCCGGTGTGGGGGCGAAATCACTGAGAGAAGCCTTCGCGCAACAGCTTCGGTGCACGACGGACGAATCCGGCACTCGCCTCGGCCGGGTTCCGCTCGACGCGAGCGAGTTCCTCTCGGCGAAGGTGCGGCGCCGGATGGATCGGCTGGGCATCTTCAGCGTGATCGCCTCGCGCCTCGCGCTCGAGGACGGCCGATTGACGCTCGACGACGGCAACCGCACGCGCGTGGGCACGGTGCTCGGGACGGGCATCGGGCCGATGGACGCCATGGAGGCCTTCGCCCGGCCGCTGTTCGACAACGGCCCCCGGGCCGCCAGCCCCGCGCTGTTCCCGAACACCGTCTACAACGCCGCCACGGGACAGGTCACCATGCATGTGGGCGCGGTCGGACCCACCACCACGGTGACCACCGGCCACGCCGCGGGAGCCGCCGCGCTCGCCTACGCCTTCGACATCCTCGCCCGCGACGAGGCCGACAGCATGCTGGCCATCGCGGCCGACACCCTCACCGACACGGTCGTCGATGCCTACCGCGCGATCGGGCCGATGGCCACCGCGGGATTCGGGATCGCCGAGGCCGGCATCGCGGTGCTGCTGGAACGGGCGAGCGCTGCGGCGGCCCGCGGTGCGACCGCCTGTGCCGAGCTGCTCGGCTACGGAATCGCCTCGGACGCACGGGGAGTCGGTCGGTGGGACCGCGACGGCGATGGCGTCGAGCGGGCGATCCGCGCGGCCCTCGAGCAGGCCGGCGTGGAGCCGCACGGCGTGCGCGCGGTGTGGACCAACAGCATTGGTGTCCCGGCCGCAGACGAGCCCGAAAATGCGGCTCTGGCAAGGGTATTCGCGGGGCCACCAACGCCCGCGCGGTTCGATCCGAAACGGTTGTTCGGTGAGCCCATCGGTGCGGGTGCGCCGCTGGCGCTGGCCCTGGCCACCGCGGGCCCCGGCCTGGACGGGCCGACGCTGGTGCTCAGCAGCTCGCTGGGTGGCACGCACATCGCTCTCGTCGTCGGGCCGGTCCTATGACGCGCAGGGCTCGACCGCTCGCCCAGCAGGTCGAACTCGGCGGCGTGCAATTGGGGTACGGCGAGCTGGCCGGTGACGGGCCACCGCTGGTGCTGCTGCACGGTGTCGGCGCGCGCTGGCAGGTGTACAGCCCACTGATGGTGGCCCTGTCCGACCACTACGCCCAGTACGCGCCCGATCTGCGCGGCCACGGCGTCTCGGGGCGGTCCGCCGACTACGGCATCGGTGATTTCGCCGATGACGTCATCCATTTCATCGACAGCGTCGTCGGTGAACCCGCGCACCTCTACGGGCACTCGCTCGGCGGCTGGGTCGCACTGACCGTGGCCGCCCGGCGGCCGGATCTGGTCCGGTCGCTGGTCATCGCGGATTCCGGCATCTATCCCGCCGACATCCCGCGGGAGACGGCGCTGCTGTGGCTGGCCGGTCTGCCACTGGCGCTGCGCTCGCTGGCGAAGTCCCTGGACCAGTTCGACGCGCAGGTGCTCACCCAGTACCACGACGGGCGGATGACCCGTGACTACGACCCGGACGAACTGCTGGTCCGAGTCCGGTGTCCCGCCTTGCTGATCCAGGGCGACGCCTCGCGCGGCGCGTTCATGTCGGACAACGATGTCCGGCGCGCGACCGCGTCGCTCGCCGACGTCCGGCACGTGCATATCGAAGGCGTCGGACACGGCCTGCACATCGAGGACACCACCGGTATTGCCGACACCCTGTGCGAATTCCATCGAACCATCTCGTCGATCAGGAGCTGACCATGCCCACCTTCGTCGACCGTGCGAAGAACTTCTTCCCGTCGCTGATCATCCGCTCACCGTTGCACAGCCTCATGAGCGCGAAATACGGCATTCTGACCTTCACCGGACGCAAGTCGGGCCGAATCTATTCGACGCCGATGGCCTATGTGCGCGAGGGCAATCGCGTTCTGCTGTCCACGGATTCGCCGTGGCACCGCAATCTGACGGGCGGCGCGCCGGTCACGCTGCTGCTGCGCGGCCGCACGGTCGAGGGTGTGGCCACCCCGGTGTCCGACCCGGCCGAAGGCGCGGCCATCCTGCGCACCCTCGTCGACGCCATTCCCTCCTACGCGGGTCCGGCGGAGTTGGCCACCGAGAACGGCCGGGTGCCGGACGCCGAGATCGCCCGCGCGGTCACCACCGGCGGCCGGGTCAGCATCGCGGTGGAACTGGGTGCGGGGCAATGACGATCGGCCGGGTCATCGTCGCGGGCGCCGGAATCGGCGGACTGACCACCGCCATTGCCCTGCGCAGGGTCGGCATCGATGCCGTGGTCGTCGAGAAGGTCGGCAAGGCGGAGGATCTCGCCAAGGGCGCGGGAGTGCACCTGTGGGCCAATGCCCTACGGGCCCTTCAGCATGTGGACCTCGCCGGCCGCGTGGCCGCGATCGGTACCGAGGTCACCGCACATCGCTACCTGGACTGGCGGGGCCGCCGGCTCGGCGGGCTCGACCTGGCGACGCTGGGCGGCGAGATCGGTGCCCCCTCGGTCGGTGTGAGCCGCCCGGAGCTGCATCGCCTGCTGCTCGAATCCGCCGGCGCGGATGCGTTGCGCCTGGGTGTCGAGGTGATCGGCTTCGAACAGAACACCCGGCGGGTGCTGGTCCGGCTCGCGGACGGCAGCAGCGTGGAGGGCGATGTGCTGGTCGGCGCGGACGGCATATCATCGATCGTTCGCCGCCAGCTGCACGGGCCCGCCCAGCCGCACTACTCCGGGATAACCGCCTGGCGCGGCATCACCGATTACACCGATCCGGAGATGCCGCTGGGGGAGATGCGGATCTACTGGGGTCCGGGCGCTCGGATACTCCACTACAACGTCAGCGGCGGGCGCCTGTACTGGCTCGCACTCGTGAAGTCCCCACCCCGGGTGCCGGATCCGGCCGAGGGCCGCAAGGCCGCCGTGCTGGAGGTCTACCGGGGCTGGCCCGCCCACATTCAGCGCATGCTCGCCGCCACCGCACCGGAAGCGATTCTGCGCACCGATATCGTCGATCGGGATCCCCTGCCGCACTGGGGATTCGACCGCGTGACCCTGCTCGGGGACGCCGCCCACCCGATGACGCCCGACATGGCGCAGGGCGCCGGGCAGGCGATCGAGGACGCGGTGTGCCTGTCGCGCGTCCTGGTCTCGGCCACCGATCCCGTTGCCGCGCTGCGGGAATACGAGCGGCGTCGCATCGGCCGCGCCAACGAGTTCGTCAAGACCTCGCGCATCGTGAGCCGTATGAGCCTGCTCGAGGCCGCACCACTGCGCGCGGTCCGGGACAACGTCGTGCTGCGCACCGTCTACGCCATGCAATCCGCCGGCCGGGCCCGCGCCGATCTCATTCCGCAGTTGTAGAAAGGAACCAGTCCATGTCGATCGAAAACCAGACCCGCCCGGCCGGAGTCGAGGCGCCGGTCTTCACACCGGCCACGCGGCGCATCGCCGGAATCCTGTTGCTGATCATGGTCGGCGTGGAATTCGGCGGATACTTCCTCACCCAGGTCGACACCGGCAAGGTGCCGCAGACCACATTCCAGGAGAGCTTCGAGCGCGCCGGTCACGCGCACGCGGGTGTGCTGCTCATCCTCGCGCTGATCTCGTTGATCCTCACCGACTCCGTGCGGCTGACCGGATGGTTCGGCCTCGTCACCCGGCTGGCGACCCCGGCCGCGGCCGTGCTGATCTCGGCGGGATTCTTCCTGTCGGCGATCGGCGACGGGCGTACCCAGCCGAACTCCCTGGTGGTGTTGCTCTGGCTCGGTGTGGCCAGCCTGACCGCCGGACTGGTCAGCCTCGGCGTGGCGCTGCTGCGCCGCTAGCCGTTTCGAATCCCTCGTCTCGAAGAAGTTCCGCTTCAGGAGTAGTCATGTTCACGCGCATCGCCATCGTCAACCGTGGGGAGGCGGCTCGCCGCCTGATTCATGCGGTCCGGGAGTTCAATGCCGAGCACCGAGATCGCGAACCACTACGGACCGTCGCGCTGTACACCGATGGCGAGCGCCACGCGGGATTCGTTCGCGACGCGGATCAGTCGTACTGTCTCGGACCCGCGTCCGCGCGGCCGTACCTGGACCTCACTGTCCTGGAGCGGGCGCTGACCGAGACCGGCGCCGACGCCGCCTGGGCCGGTTGGGGTTTCGTTGCCGAGGACCCGGCCTTCGTCGAGCTGTGCGACCGGCTCGGGGTGACATTCCTCGGTCCCAGCGCCGCGGCCATGCGGGCGCTGGGCGACAAGATCGGCGCCAAGCTGCTCGCCGAACAGGTCGGGGTACCGGTCGCGGCCTGGAGCCGCGGGCCGGTCGACTCGCTGCCGGCCGCCCTGGAGAAGGCCGAGGAAATCGGCTATCCCCTGATGCTGAAGGCGACCGCGGGCGGCGGCGGGCGCGGGATCCGGATCGTCGCCTCGCCGCAGGAGCTCCGCGAGGCCTACACCCGCACCAGCGAGGAGGCGCTCCGGTCGTTCGGCAACGGGACGGTATTTCTCGAGCGGCTGGTCAACGGCGCCCGGCACATCGAGGTGCAGATCATCGCGGACGCGCACGGCACGGCATGGGCGCTGGGCGTGCGCGACTGCTCCGTTCAGCGCCGCAATCAGAAGATCATCGAGGAGTCGGCCTCGCCGCTGCTGGACTCGGAACAAATTGCGACAGTGAAGAATTCGGCCGAGCAGCTGGCACTTGCCGTCGGCTACTGCGGCGCGGCCACGGTGGAATTCCTCTACCAGCCTCAGGAGCGGCTGTTCGCCTTCCTGGAAGTCAACACCCGGCTGCAGGTCGAGCACCCCGTCACCGAGCTGACTACCGGCATCGACCTGGTCAAGGCGCAGATCGAGGTGGCCGCCGGACTGCCGCTGCGTGGTGAGCGCCCGGCCGAGCGCGGCCACGCGGTCGAGGCTCGCCTCAATGCGGAGGACGCCGACCGCGATTTCGCCCCCGCCCCCGGTCGGATCGAACTGCTGCGCTGGCCGGTCGGACCGGGCATCCGCATCGATACCGGCGTGATCGAAGGCGATGAGATCCCACCGGATTTCGACTCGATGATCGCCAAGATCATTGCCTACGGCCGGGATCGGGACGAGGCGCTGGCGCGGCTGCGGCGCGCGGTCGCGGAGACCACGGTGGTGATCGAGGGCGGCGCGACCAACAAGAGCCTGCTGATGTCGCTCCTGGAAGCCGCCGAGGTGATCGACGCCACCGCCGACACCCGCTGGGTCGACCGCGTCCGCGGCGAAGGCGGCCTCGTACCTGCTCAGCAGGCCGGAATCGCGTTGGCGGCGGCGGCGATCGCCGGCTACGAGGAGGACGAGCAGGCGCGCCGGGCCAGGCTGTGGGAAACCGGCCGCGGCGGTCGCCCGCAGGTCCTCGACGAGGCCGTGCGGGCGGTGGAGGTCAAGCTCTCCGGCCGCACCCATCGCACCGTCGCGGCCCGGACCGGCGCCGACCGCTACCGGATCACCATCGACGGCATCGGATTCGACGCCTCCGTGGAGCGGCGTGATCGCTATTCGAGCCGATTGACCGTCGGCGACCGCACCTACCGCATCGTCACGGCCGTCCACGGCACCGTGCACGTGGTGGAGGTCGACGGTGTCGCCCATCGCGTGAGCCGGGACGAGGGCGGCGCCGTGCGCGCGCCCGCCCCGGCGCTGGTGGTCGCCACGCCGGTCGCCGCCGGCGACGAAATCGCGGCCGGAGCACCGGTGGTGGTGCTGGAGAGCATGAAGATGGAGACGGTGCTGCCGGCGCCGTTCGACGCGCGGGTGCGCGCGCTGCTGGTCTCCGTCGGCAGTCAGGTGACCACCGGAACGCTGATGGCTCAGTTGGAGCCGATGGGCGAGGCATCCGACGCGGCCCCGCAGGAACCAGCGGGCCAGGTGCTGCCGGTCCTCACCGACGATCACTCACCGTCCGCGACCGCGTTGGGCGCGTTGCAGGAATTGTCCTGCACGATACTGGGTTTCGACTACGTCACCGAGTCCGATTCCGCGCTGACCCGCTATCTTCGCGGGCGCAACGATCTCGTGGCGGCCCACTCCGCGCCGCTGGTCGCCGAGGCCGAGGTGATCGATGCCTTCTGCGATGTGGCCGAACTGTCGGACCCGGCGCCCGAAGAGGACTCGCACCGCAGCCGGCGTGAGCAGCTGCACATCTACCTGCAGAGCCTGGACGTCCGGCGCGGGGCACTGTCCGCCGGATTCCGGCAGGCCTTGACGGCCGGATTGCTCCGCTACGGAGTCGGCGACTTCGACCGCACGCCCGAGCTGGAGCAGGCGGTGTATCGGATCGTCCTCGCGGGCAAGCGATTCGACGACGCCACCCGGGCGGTGCAGGAACTGCTCAAGGTGTGGCTGACCGAGCCGCGCCCGGACGCCGATCCGGCGGTGCGGAACGCACTGGAACGGCTGATCAGGATCGCGGGCGCACGCATGCCGGTGCTGGCCGAACTGGCCCGCAGCGTCCAGTTCCGCTGGTACCTGCATCCCGAGTCCGAGGCGGCTCGCGCCGCCATGCTGGCCGGCATCCCGGACGAACTGCGCGCCCTGGCGAGCATTCCAGACTCGCCGGAGCGGACGCGGCGGATCACCGCCATCGCCGATATTCCGGAGTCGCTGGACCGCATCGTGGTGGCCCGGTTGCGGCGTGACACGCACGCCCCCGTGGATCCGCTCCTGGAAGTGATGTGCCGCCGCCGCTACGGCGAACAGCACCTGCGGAGCGTGCGCACGGTGACGATCGCCGGACGCGCCTTCGCGGTGTGCGACTACCGGCTGGAACTGCGGCCCCGCAACACCGTTCCGACCACCTGCGTTGCCACCGTGGCCCGCATGAGCGATCTGCGCGACGGTCCGACCGGCGTGCTGGTGACCGCACTGTGCGGGTTGCTCGACGGCTCGCCCGCCGACCATGTCCATGTCGTCGATCTGTTGCTGTACTGGCCCGACGCACCGGACTCGATCGACGAACGGGCGGCCGATCTGCTCACGGCACTGCGCGGCACCGGATTGGCGCCGTACACGCGGCGGATCACGGTCGCGCTGGCGCCGCCGGACGGCGCGCCGCTGGAGCATTTCACCTTCCGCCGCCGCACCGGTGATCTGGTGGAGGACACCGTGATTCGCGGTGTGCACCCGCTGGTCGGCCGCCGACTGCACCTGTGGCGACTGCGCAATTTCCATCTCGACCGCCTGCCCACACCGCCCGACATGGCCGCCTATCACCTGGTGGCCAAGGAGAATCCGGCCGACCAGCGGCTGGTCGCCATGGCCCAGGTGCGCCGCTTCGAGCCGGTTCGCGATGGCGCCGGCGCGATCATCACGGTGCGCGGTGCGGAGACCGTGCTCAATGCCTGCGTGGAGGTGGTGGCACAGGCACAGCGGGAACTCGATCCGGTCGGTACCCGTCTGGAACTGAACCACGTGTGGCTCGACATCCGGCCGGTCATCGATGTCGATATCGCGGCGCTGGCGGATTGGCTGCACGCCACCGCGCCCCAGATCGTGCGAGCGGGCATCCAGGAGGTGGTCGTCCACGGCCGCGTGCGTCAGCCGGACGGCTCCTACGACTTCCAGGTCACCCGATTCCGCTACGACCTGACCGGCGGCACCGAGGTCACCGTCGACGCGCCGCCCGCCGAACCGCTGGCGCCGCTGACGGATTACGACCAGAAGGTGCTGCGCGTGCGCCGCCGCGGGGCGATCTATCCCTACGAGCTGGTCGACCTGGTGCGCGGGGCGGGCGGGAGGTTCACCGAGCTCGACCTCGACTCCGACGGCTCCGCGCTGATCGAGGTCGACCGGCCCCGTGGCCGGAACCGGGCCGGAATCGTCGTCGGCGCGGTGTCCACGCCGACCGAATTGCATCCGGAAGGGGTGCAACGGATCGTGCTGCTCGGCGACCCCTACCGCGAACTCGGCGCGCTCGGTGAACCCGAATGCGCCCGCATCGACGCCGCGCTGGAGTTGGCGCAACGCCGACGGGTGCCGTTGGAGTGGTACGCCCTGTCGTCGGGCGCCCGCATCTCGATGGATTCCGGCACCGAGAACATGGATTGGGTCGCCCGGGTGCTGCGGCGCATCGTCCAGTTCACCCAGGCCGGCGGTGAGATCAATATCGTCGTGGCGGGCATCAATGTGGGCGCGCAACCATATTGGAACGCCGAGGCCACCATGCTGATGCACACCAGGGGAATTCTCGTGATGACCCCCGCGAGCGCCATGGTGCTGACCGGTAAGCAGTCGCTGGACTTCTCCGGCGGAGTATCCGCCGAGGACAACTTCGGCATCGGCGGGTATGCCCGCGTGATGGGCCCCAATGGTCAATCCCAGTACTTCGCGCCCAACATCGCTGCCGCACAGGCGATTCTGATCGGTCACTACGAGCACTCGTATGTCGCCGCCGGCGAGTCCGGCCCGCGCCGGGCCGCGACCGCCGACCCGGTCACCCGGGATGTCACCGAGTTCCCGCACCGCCACCCCGACAGCGATTTCACCACCGTGGGTCATATCTTCAGTCCGGCCACCAACCCGGACCGGAAGAAGCCGTTCTCGATTCGCGCTGTCCTGCAAGCGGTTTCGGACCAGGACCATCCGATCTCGGAGCGGTGGGCGGACATGGCGGAGGCCGACACCGCGGTGGTGACCGACGCCCGCATCGCCGGCCGGTCGGTCTGCCTGATCGGCATCGAATCCGCGCAGGTCGCCCGCCACGGCTTCCCGCCCGCCGACGGACCCGAGTCGTTCACCGCCGGAACGCTCTTCCCGCTGTCATCGAAGAAGGTGGCTCGCGCCATCAACGCCGCCAGCGGCAACCGCCCGGTGGTGGTGCTGGCGAACCTGTCCGGTTTCGACGGCTCCCCGGAATCGATGCGGCGATTGCAGCTGGAGTACGGCGCCGAAATCGGCCGCGCCATAGTGAATTTCGACGGACGCATCGTGTTCTGTGTGATCTCCCGCTATCACGGCGGCGCGTTCGTGGTCTTCTCCAAGGCACTCAACCCCGACATGACGGTCCTGGCCGTCGCGGGCTCCTTCGCCTCGGTGATCGGCGGCGCCCCCGCGGCCGCCGTGGTATTCGCCCGCACCGTCGACGCCCGCACCGCCGACGACCCCCGCGTCCGTGGACTCCGGCAGCGCATCGATGCCACCGATGACGCCGGGAAGCGCGCCGAACTGGTCACCGAACTGGCCGACCTGCGGACCAGAGTGCGGGCCGAACACCTGTCGGCCGTGGCCGCCGAGTTCGACGAGGTCCACAGCATTCAGCGGGCCGTCGATGTCGGCTCGGTCGATGCCGTCGTCCCCGCCGCCGAGTTGCGACCGCGTATCGCGGCCGCGCTCGCGACCCGACCCGAGTAACCGACACCGATCCGAGAGGCCGCCATGAATTGGTTCGCATTCGCCGCCCTGGTGCTCACCGGCTTCACCGCCTGCGCCGAATTCGGGTCCTACGCATTCGTCCACCCGGTGGTGCGACGCCTGCCCCGGACCGAGCACCTCCAGGTCGAGCAAGGCCTGCTGAGGACATTCGGCCGGGTCATGCCGCCCTTGATGATCATCACCGTGATCATCGGAGTGAGCTACGCGGTCGACGTCTGGCACCTCGGCGGTGCCTCCCGCGTACTCGGCGTGGCCTCGGCGGCCTCCTTCACGGCGGCGATCATCTCGACGGTCATCTTCAACGTCCCCATCAACCTGTCCACGGCACGGTGGAATGCGGAAGCGCCGCCGGAACATTGGAAGCAGATCCGCAACAAATGGGAGTTCTTCCAGGGATTGCGTTCATGGCTGCTGCTGATCGGCTTCGTCCTCCTCTCCGCGGAGATCGCCACCCAGCTCGGCTGACCGAGCTTCAGGCGTTTCGCGGAGACCGCGGGGCTCAAGAAGCCGTGAACGTACCGAGCCCTGAGAACAGGTTGACGGCTACGCCGTTGGCGGTGGCGGCAGCGGCGATCCGGCCGGCTCCGGTGAACACCGACACCGATGCCGGGGCGCAGTCGCAGGGCTGCTGCGCAATTGCTCGAATGGGCAGGTCGGTCACACCAGTTTTTCCGGTCGTCAGGTTCGCCCAATGGATCTGGACGGTCGGGTCGAGCATGTTGCCACCGTCGAACTGAGGTGGGGTGGCGATACCGAAGGTGGTGACGCCGCGTTGCTCGCCGACGGTCGCCGTCAAGGCGATCGTGAATTGCTTCGGACCTCCCATCGATTGGGATACTTCCATCAATGGGAGTTGGAACGTGGTCGTCTCCGCGGCGTGAGCGACGGCGTGCTGCCCCAGAACCAGCGCGCTTGCGATTGCACCCGCGAAACCCAGCTTGCCGACCGTGCCGGCAACCCCGCGAATCACGTTCTTCGTCACTAGCCCTCCTCACAGTTGATTCCTGCTGATTCCTGCGTGCATCGAGATCGGCGACGTGCTGACGGCCGCCCTGAACGAGCACCCTGCCAGTAAAACAACCCGAGATCCGATATTCACGGCATCACCCCGCGCGTCGCCGCCGGGCAACCCGGCGGCGGCATACTGCCGCCGAACGCGAGCTAGGAATTTGCTCGACAACGGGACACAATACTTGCAGGGATGACTGTTCCAGAGCGATCTGTCGTTTTCGACAGACCCACCTCGTCTGTACTGATTGGGGCGGAACCGACATGCACCGAGATGGTGAGCGACCGAAACGGCTCAGTGTTTCCGCGCTGGCGGCGGTCGCCAATCCGTCGTACTCGCGCATCGACACGTGGAATCTGCTCGACGACACGTGCCGTCAGCTGGCCGATGTCCACCGTGCCGGTCAGGACACCACACACGAAGCCGCCGTGGTGCGACGTCTCCTCGATCGTCTCGGCGCCTACGAGCGGTACTGGCTGTATCCGGGAGCGGAGCGACTGGCGGCGTTTCACAGATATGTCGCCGACCTGGCCACGGCGCGGCTCACCGAGGAGGTGTCGCTGGCCGTGCGCCTGCTCTCCGAGTACGGCGACCGCACCGCCCTGTTCGACACCTCCGCGCCCTTGGCCGATCAGGAGCTCGTGGCCCGGACCAAACAGCAGCAGTTCTATACCGTCGTGCTCGGCGACGATTCCCCGCCCGAGGCTCCCGAGAGCCTGGCGGAGAGCCTGCGGGCGCTGCGCGACCCGTCCGACGATGTGCAGTTCGAGCTGCTCGTCGTCACGAGCATCGAGGACGCCATCACCGCCGTCGCGTTGAACGGCGAGATTCAGGCGGCGATCATCCGCCATGACCTGCCGCTGCGTTCCCGCGACCGGGTGCCGTTGATGAACACGCTGCTCGGCGCCAACGAGGACGTGGTCGTGACCGACCGCACCCACGACTGGGTCGAATGCGGTGAGTGGATCAGGAAACTGCGGCCTCATATCGACCTGTATCTGCTGACCGACGAGTCCATCGCCGCGGAGACCGAGGGCGAGCTGGACGTCTACGACCGCACGTTCTACCGGCTCAACGATGTCACCGACCTGTACAGCACAGTGCTCGCCGGCATCCGGAACCGTTTCGCCACACCGTTTTTCGATGCGCTGCGGGCCTATGCGGCCGCACCGGTCGGCCAATTCCACGCCCTTCCCGTCGCGCGCGGCGCCAGCATCTTCAACTCCAAGTCGCTGCAGGACATGGGCGAGTTCTACGGCCGCAACATCTTCATGGCGGAGACGTCGTCCACCTCCGGCGGGCTGGACTCGCTGCTGGACCCGCACGGCACGATCCGGGCGGCCATGGACAAGGCCGCCGCGACGTGGTGCGCCGATCAGACGTACTTCGTCACCAACGGAACATCCACCGCGAACAAGATCGTCGTGCAGGCTCTGACCCGGCCGGGTGACATCGTTCTGATCGACCGCAATTGCCACAAGTCGCACCATTACGGCCTGGTGCTCGCCGGCGCGTACCCGATGTACCTGGACGCCTACCCGCTCGCGCCGTTCGCGATCTACGGAGCGGTGTCCCTGCACACCATCAAGAAGGCGTTGCTGGACCTCGAGGCTGCCGGGCAGCTGGACCGAGTGCGCATGCTGCTGCTCACCAACTGCACGTTCGACGGCATCGTCTACAACCCCCGGCGGGTGATGGAGGAGGTGCTGGCGATCAAGCCGGACATCTGCTTCCTGTGGGACGAGGCGTGGTACGCGTTCGCGACCGCGGTGCCGTGGGCCCGGCAGCGGACCGCGATGGTCGCCGCCGAGCAACTCGAATCGACATTGTCCTCACCCGGTTACGCCCGGGAGTACCGCCGGTGGCAGGCGTCGATGGAGGGCGTGGACCGTGCCGAGTGGGCCGACCGCCGGCTGCTTCCCGACCCCGGGCGCGCGCGGGTGCGCGTATACGCGACGCATTCCACCCACAAGTCGCTGTCGGCGCTTCGGCAGGCGTCGATGATCCATATCCGCGACCAGGATTTCGCAGCCCGCGTCCGCGAGATGTTCACCGAGGCGTTTCTGACCCACACCTCGACCTCGCCGAACCAGCAACTGCTGGCGTCGTTGGACCTGGCGCGCCGGCAGGTCGACATCGAGGGCTTTCAGCTGGTCCGGAACGTCTACGACATGGCGCTGGTCTTCCGGCACCGGGTCCGCAAGGACCGGCTGATCGGCAAGTGGTTCCGCATCCTGGACGAGGCCGACCTGGTGCCCGAGGAGTTCCGGGCCTCCGAAGTCAGCTCGTACCGGCAGGTCAGGCAGGGTGGGCTGGCGGAGTGGAACGAGGCGTGGCGGTCCGATCAGTTCGTGCTCGACGCGACACGGGTCACCCTGTTCATCGGCAAGACCGGCATGAACGGGTACGAGTTCCGCGGGAAGATCCTGATGGACCGGTTCGGCATCCAGATCAACAAGACCTCGATCAACAGTGTGCTGTTGATCTTCACGATCGGCGTCACCTGGTCGAGCGTGCAGTACCTGCTCGACGTGCTGCGGCGGATCGCCACCGACTTCGAGCGCAGCGAGAGCGCGGCCGGCAAGGCCGATCGCGCCCTGCACCTGCGCCGGGTCGACGCCATCACCAAGGATCTGCCCGCGCTACCCGACTTCAGCGAGTTCGACACCGCCTTCCGTCCCGACGGTGCCAGCTCGTTCGGCGACATGCGGTCGGCCTTCTACGCCGGATATGAGGAGTCCGACCGCGAGCACGTCCTGCTCGGCGAGGCCGGGCGCCGGATCGCCCAGGGAAAGACCCTGGTGTCGACGACTTTCGTCGTCCCCTATCCGCCCGGCTTCCCGGTGCTGGTCCCGGGTCAGGTGATCTCGCGGGAGATCCTCTATTTCCTGGCCGAGCTCGACGTCAAGGAAATCCACGGCTACAACCCCGACCTCGGGTTGTCGGTCTTCACCGATGCCGCGCTCGCGCGGCTCACGGCCCGGCGCCTGGGCGTCGCCACGGTCGACGGTGTGCCGACTGTGACGAGGCAGGGTCAGTCCTCCGGGGCGTCGGTATAGCGCTGGAGATAGAGCGCTTCGCCGAGCTTCTCGAGGAGGTCGAGTTCCGTCTGCAGGTAGTCGACGTGCTGCTCTTCGTCCTCGAGGATCTGCTCGAAGAGGCGAGCCGAGGTCGCGTCGCCTCGCGAGCGCATCAGCTCGATGCCCGGGCGCAGCCGGTCGACGGCGTCGATTTCGATCTGCAGATCGGCCTGCAGCTGTTCGGCGACGGTCTGTCCGATACGTAGCAGGCCGAGTTTCTGATAGTTGGGAAGCCCATCGAGAAACAGGATTCGATCGGTGAGGATTTCCGCGTGCCGCATCTCGTCGATCGACTCGTGACGGGTGTGCTGGGCCAGTTTCGGGAAGCCCCAGTGCTCCTGCATCTTGGCATGCAGAAAGTACTGGTTGATCGCGGTGAGTTCGGCCGTCAGCTGGTCATTGAGCAGTGCAATGATGTCCTTGTCGCCCTTCATGGGCGTGATCGTGGCACAGATCACACGGGCTGGCGAGGTGCGAGCGCGCGTGTCGGATCAGGCCGCTGACGACTCGGCGCCGGACGACGCCTGAGCCTGGCTGAAAACCTCCGCCAGTCGCCTTGCGCAGTTGCCGCAACCCGGTCGCCAGCCGCAAGCGCGTTTCACCTGCCGGACGGAGTGGGCGCCGCGCGAAACGCAGTCGTGCACATCGTCTTCGGAGACGGCGTTGCAGATGCAGACATACACGGGCGGGCCTCGCTGGCGGGAGTTGTTTTCCGAAGAGGCCCACCACTCAGAGGTAAGCCTCCCCTAATTTATAGCACCGGATGGGGGAATCGGGAAGGCCGCGCTCGCGGGGGCTCGCCGCTCGACAGCCGGATGCCGCTGCCGGGGCCGACAATGGTCATATGACCGGCAGTGTCCAACTGCGCGTGTACGCCGAGCTGAACGACTTCCTGCACCAGGACGTCCGGTACACGGCGCAGCCTCGGCCGATCCGTCCCCATCAGACCGTGAAAGACGTCGTCGAGGCTGCGGGTATCCCGCACACCGAGGTCGATCTGATCCTGGTGAACGGCGAATCCGTCGGCTTCGGCCACCACCCGCAGCCGGGCGATCGGCTCGTCGCCTACCCGATGTTCGAGACGCTGGATATCGGCCCGCTGACGCGGGTACGTCCCCATCCGCTGCGTGATCCGCGTTTCGTCGTCGACGTCAATCTCGGCGGGCTCGGACCACTGCTGCGACTGATGGGACTCGACGCTCGCTGTGAATGGGACGCCGACGACGCCACTCTCGCCGCGACGGCCGCCGCGGAGAATCGCATCCTGCTCACCCGCGACCGCGGACTTCTGAAGCGGCGCAACGTGACCCACGGCGTCTTCGTCCGCTCGAACCGCCCGTTCGAACAGCTGGTGGAGGTGATCCGCCGCCTCGACCTGGCCGATCGGCTGGCCCCCTTCACCCGTTGCCTGCGCTGCGGCGGCCTGCTCACCGACGTGCCCAAACAGGACATCATCGATCGGCTCCAACCCCTCACCCGCCGCTATTACGACACCTTCCGCCAGTGCCCGGAGTGCGGCCGGATCTATTGGGAGGGCTCGCACCAGCCCCGCCTGAACAACCTCGTCGCCCGAATCCGCGCCGCGATCGGGTCGCCGTAGCCGGCCGAGAAAAAAATTGCCACCGATGTGCCCGCATGTATTGACTACGGGCAAAGGTGGAGGACACTTGTGTATACACCGAAACACCGGAGAACGCCGCAATGGCGATGGAGACGTCCGTCAAAATGAGCGGTGGAGCCCACAGGATTCGGCCAGGCCCCCGGCAAGTCGATTGGAAAATCGAGTGGTCAGCGACGACTGAGACTCGAGATTTCGGTAGAGACTACCGGGGACTGATCTGTTCGGGGGCAAACGTACAACCGCGCGGCGACCACCATGGTCGCCGCGCCGTCGTTTCTCCAGTGCGAGCCGAGCCCCGATTTACCTCATGAGCCTCAGCAGGCCGAGGTCGGGAACGAGTGCACCGTCCTGTCCGAGCGCGAGGAAGTCGGCCTCGACTGCCGAGAGCGGGAGCTTCCCCGCGCGCACTGCGCGGTAGCGCACGAACGACCAGAGGAAGACATCGAGGTTGTCGAAGCGGGTGTTGGCCTCGAGCACCTCCTCCTCGTGGAACCACACGGCCACCTGACCATTGGTCAGTACGACGTACAGGTTTCCGCCACCGTCCGCGCCGATCGAGTACACATCGTCGTCGGTGAGCTCGGTGGTGTAGTCCGAATCGCGAATACCGCAATCGTTTCCGGCGAAGTCGAAGCCGTACGACCAGAAGAAGATGTCCAAGAACTGCGGCATCCGGCCAGACCGCACTCGACGATCGAACGCCTCCAGCGCAGCGGCATCCCCCGCCGCGAGACGCGCGAGAAACGGTGCCACCGTACGGGTTTCCTCCGGCACCTGAACCGCCGGGGCGTCGGAGAACCAGCGGTCCAAATCGCCGTCGAGATCACGGTCGGTGTAGCCGGCGAGGTCGGCAAGAGTAAGAGCCACGCCGGGATTCTAAAAGCCTTGAAACAGCGGTGCCGGTGGCGGATGCCGAATTCTCCCTCGACGCGGCGTACCCGTTGCGCCACTTGTTCGTGATCGTGTCGTGTGGGATGTCCGGCTGGGGTATACCTGCCGTATAAGGGTTTTCAGATCTCATCGTACAGGGGGCTTGCCGATGTCCGGTCAGATCGATCTGCACACCGACGTGCCGCACTCGGCTCGGATGTACGACTATTTCCTCGGTGGCAAGGACAATTACGAGGCGGATCGTGATGCCGCCGAAAAGGCATTGCAGGAGTTTCCCGCGGTTCGGGTGACCGCGCGCACGAATCGTGAGTTCATGCGGCATGCCACGCGCTATCTCGCCGGGCAGGGGATTACGCAGTTCCTCGACATCGGCACGGGTATCCCGACGGAGCCGAATCTGCATCAGGTCGCGCAGGAACTGGCGCCGGACTCCCGGGTTGTCTACGTCGACAACGATCCGCTCGTATTCGCGCACGCACGAGCACTGCTGGTCAGTTCGCCGGAGGGCCGCACCGCCTACGTCCAGGCCGACGCCGCGCGCCCGCTGGATATCCTCGAAGCCCCGGAACTGCGGGAAACACTGGATCTTTCGCAGCCGGTGGCCGTCTCCCTGATGGCGCTGCTCCATTTCGTGCCCGGCGACGTCCACGAGATCGTCCAGACTCTCATGCAGCCCCTGGCTCCGGGTTCCTACCTCGCGATCTCGCATGTGACAACGGACTTCGACGACGGCGACTCGGATCCCGACGGTATGGCCCGCCTGCTACAGGTCTACATCGACCGTGGAATTCCCGTCCGCCCCCGCACCCGCGCCGAGGTCGAGCGCCTGTTCGACGGCCTGGAACTGGTGCCCCCCGGCGTGGAGGTGATCCACCGCTGGCGCAGCGAGGGCATCGACCACCCACCCGGCCACGACAAGGTCGTGTCGCTCTACGGCGCCGTGGGCAAGAAGATCTGAGCGCCGCGACCCTGCCGCGCCGGGCCCCGATCAGCGCACCGGTTCGGTGCAGCTGGTGGGTGGGTCGACGATGGAGCAGGGGAGTGGGGAACGGGTCGGGTAGTAGTCGGCGGGGACGCTGTTGGCGGTGATGATGGCGCGGTAGGCGGGGACGGCGTCGGTGGGGTGGCGGGTGAGGGTGGGGTCGGTCCGGACGTCGACCGTGTAGAGGCCGAATCGCGGTGTGTAGGAACCCCATTCGTAGTTGTCGGTGAGGCTCCAGTAGTTGTAGCCGATGATGTTCATGCCGTCCGCCCTGGCGCGCTGGACCCAGTAGATGGAGTCGCGCAGGTTGTCGGCGCGGGTGTAGCCGTCGGCGCGGGGCTCGGCGTTTTCCGTGGGCATGCCGTTTTCGACTATGTAGAGCGGCTTTCCGGGGAAGGCGCGGGCGTAGTGGCGGAGCGCGTAGTAGATGCCCTCGGGTTGGAGCGCGCTCTCCCACGGGCGGCCCGCCGCGATCTCGGGACCCGGCGGGTCGCCGTAGTAGTAGTCGATGCCGATGTAGTCGAGCGCATTCGCGATCCGATCCTCGAAGGGCCGCTCGGACAGGGATTCCAGCCCGCTGAGATAGGCGACATTGCTGGTCACCATGGCATCGGGGGTGCGCGCGTGGATGTAGTCGTAGATCGCCTCGTGGACGGTGGCCAGCCGATCGAACATCGCGGGCAGCTCGGTCACCGGCAGTCCGCCGTAGGCCGCGGCGAGTCCGGCGTAGGCGGTCGGCTCATTGATGGTGACCCACAGCGGGTCGGCGCCGGCATACCGGTCGACCACCCGCCGGGCATTGGCGAGCCAGGCGTCGGGCATGCCGGGATCGCTCCACCCGCCGCGATCGTCCGCCCAGCCGGGATACACCCAGTGGTCGAGGGTGATCATCGGTCGCATGCCGGCGGCGCGAATCGCGGCGATCACCCTGTCGTAGAAGGCGAATCCCTGCTCGTCCCAGCGATCCGGCTCGGGTTGCACGCGCGCCCATTCGACACTGATCCGGTACACCTTGACGCCGAGGTCCGCGGCGAGGCGGATGTCCTGCGCGTAGCGGTGATAGAAGTCGACCGAATCGCCGTACGGGTCGGACATCCGGCCCGAGGCCGCCAGCCTGCTCCAATTGCTGTCCGGCGCAGCGCCTTCGCTCTGAAATCCCGACGACGAGACGCCCCACAGAAAGTCCGGACCGAGTCCGGACGGTGAAGCACCGAGTCCGGGCGGCGAATCCGCCTGCGCCGCGGCCGGAGCCAGCGCACCGGCCGCCACTGCCGTCGCGACGGCGAGGATCGCCCGGCGGCCGGCCCGTGTGGCGCGGCGCGCACCCGAGGTGATCATGTGATGCTCCTTCTCCTGGGAAGTCGGCGGCGCTTGCCCCCGTGATCCGGCCGCATGACTGGACAGTAGGCTGGCGAGGACAATGTCGGTGCAAACGAAACCCGTTCGGCGGGTGGGAGGTCGGACGCATGGCGCGAACACGCGACGCCGAACAGTCGGGCGCGGCGCGGCGCGGCCAGATCCTGGCCGCCGCGATGACCCTGTTCGCCGAGAACGGGTACCGCGGCACCTCGCTGGCGGCGGTCGCGGCCGCGGCGGGCATCACGCGGTCCGGGGTGTTGCACCATTTCTCCAGCAAGGAGGCGCTGCTGTCGGCGGTGCTGGCCGAACGCGATCAGCAGGCGTTCGACGCGGTCGAGGTCGATCGCGAGTACCAGGGTCCGGCGGTGCTGCGCGCGCTCGAGATCGTCGATGATCTGGCCGAGCGCAATCGGGCCGATCCGGAGCTCACCCGGTTGAGCCATCTGGCCCTCTTCGGCTCCGCCGATGCCCCGGATGTGGCGCACGAGTGGTCGAATCAGCGCATCCGGACCTACCGCGACAACCTGGCCCGGGTGATCGAGCAGAGCGCCGCCGCCGGCGATATTCGTGCCGACGTCGATGCCGAGGCCGCCGCGCTGCTGCTGGTGGGCGCCCTGACCGGTCTTACCGAACTCTGGCTGCGCGACGACTCGCTGGACATGGTGGGCGCGGTCCGGATGCTCACCGGCCTGCTGCGCCGGGATCTGGCCCCGGATCAGGACTGACCTTCTCACTGCCCCGGTCCCACCGGGCGATCCAGGTCGGCATTGACGACCGGGCCACCGGCGAATCGTTCCCGCAGGAACTGCTGCGCCGTGGCCTGCCGATTCGACGCCTCCAGGCCGTGCTCGCCGATCGGGTCGCGCACGGTGACGACGGTCGTGCCGCCGCGTCGCCAGGCCGCGACCAGATCGTCGGCCTGGGCGACCGGCACGACTTCGTCCGAGTCGGATTGGTAGTCGAGGATGGGCATCGTCGGTGCGCCGCCGCCGAGCGAATTCCGTTGCAGCGCTTCGGTCAGCCGGGTGTCGTCGTGGTAACCGTCGGCGGTGGCCGCGGCCAGCCGCCAGGACGGGAAGCGAATCAGCAGTTCGATGACGCACACGTCGGCGGCGGCCGCGGTGTCCGCCCGGCCGCGCTCGTTGAGCAACTCGTCGATGCGAGCGTCGGGGAACTCGCGCTGATACGACACCAGCACGCCGACCAGAAAGCCCGAGAACAACCCGCCGTCAACGTTTTTCATGACCGCCGGCAGATTGGCGGGCACCCCGCCGAGGGCGGCTCCGGCGAAGGTGAGCTCGGGCGCGTAGGCGGGCTGTAGTTCCGCCGCCCAGCCGGTGGCCGCCGCTCCGCCGGAGTAACCGTCCAGCGCCCAGCGGGTATCCGATCCGAGCCCGGCGGGCGTGAATGCCCCGGCGGCCCGGACCCCGTCCAGGATGGCGTGCCCGGACTGCGGGCCGGTGAGGAAGGCCGACTTCGGCCCCTCGAAATCGGGTACCGCCACCGCCCAGCCCTCGGCCAGCATGGCGGCGATCTGATCACCGGATTGCAAAGTGCCCGTGGCTATTCCGTACGAGGGCGCGCACCGGGTGCCGGTGGAGTCCTCCGGAATCTGTTCGGACACGGCGGGCCGGGAGCCCGGGCCGGTCCATGGCGCGGTCGGCACCAGCAGTGTGGTGACGCCGAGCTCCGGGTTCCCCAGCGAATCATTGGTGCGATACGACACCTGCCAGGCCCGCACCGGGACCGGCAGCTTGGTGCCGATCTCCCGCCCCGCCACCACCTGGCCGTTGCGCAGGGCGCCGATATCGGGTGGCGGGGCGTAGAACGGATCCTGGTTTGGCACAACGGAAACGGCCGGAGGCTCCCCGGCGGATGCCGGGACGGTGGCGGACATCGGCACGGTGGCCGCCGCCGCGGCGACGGCCAGTGCGGCAGTGACCACAAGACGCGAAACCATGAAATGCACTCTCTCGGTTGATTGTCGAATCGTCGTCGGCCCGCCGCCCCACCGGCCGTTCCGGGTCTAGCTACCGGACCCGCTGCTGCTGCCGGACCCGCCGCTGCTGCTGCCCGACCCGATCGACGGGGGCATGCGCAGCACGGCGTCGGGGACGCCGGTGCCGTTCGGATCGAGCACGCCGCCCTGGTGGGCGTACATGCTCTCGCCGGGTGCGGCATTCACCGTCGAGATGTAACGCCACACGCCGTCGGCCAGCGCGGCGCCACCGGCGACGAGCGTCCCCAGCAGCCCGCCCGCGCCCGCGAAGGCGCCGATGGCGGCGGGTGCGGTCGCCAGGCACGCGGGCCCGACCACCAGGCACGAGCCCAGACCGATGACCGCCCCGACCGCCGCGCCCAGCAGCGCGCCCGCGATCGATCCCAGCGGCACCTTGGCCATATTGGCGGCGAAGTCGTTGACCGCCAGCTGTTCCTCCATGGGCGAGGCGACCGGTTTCAGCCCGGTGTCCGGTGTCAGGGTCAGAGCGCGCCCGGAGTCCATGACCCGGTACCGCATCGGGTGCAGCACGCCGTCGAGCAGAAATCCGGCCGGCAGGCTGAGGGCGGATTGCCCGTCCAGGGTGTGGATTTCGACTCCCTGCCCGTCGGCAGTGGCGGTGAACAGTGCGTGATCCAGCACGGCCAGCACGGAGTCGCCGACCACCCGGGCGGCGACCGTGGGCTGGGCAGTGGGCTCGGCGGCGGGTTCGGCGAGGGCGGTGCCGGTCCCGGCGGCGACCGCGCACACGGTCAGGGACGCGACGGAAAGCGTTGCGCGAAGGTTCATCTCGGAGTTCCTCGGTGCTTCCCGGCTCAGTTGCCCTCGGCCGGCGCGGCCGGAACGCCCGGCCTGCCCTGGAGGTCCTTGGCGTAAATGCTCTGTCCCGGAGCCGCATTGAGCGCGGTGATGTACTGGTAGACGGCGTAGGCGGCCGCGGGCCCGCCGCCGATGACCAACCCGGCCAGGCCGCCGACGCCGCCCACCAGGCTCACGATCGGCAGCACGGCGATCACGCAGCCCAGGCTCAGGACCAGGCAGGACGCGCCCGCCACAGTGAACCCGACGCCGATGCCGATGACCGCGCCGATGGCGGTGCCGATCAGGCTGCCCACCGAGGTGCCGATGCTGACGGAGTTGATCATGTCGTTCATGGCCAGCTGGTTCTCCAGCGGCGAGGCGACCGGGGTCAGCGGCGTCGCGATGGGAGTCAGCGCCGAGCGGTCGACGGCCGCCGCGTCGGGCGTCAGGCGCAGCGTGCGGCCGTCGTCGGACACCTGCTGGCGAATGGCGAGCCGCTGCCCGTCGACGGTGTAGGCCAGCGGCAGCGAGTCCAGCACGGTGCCCGCGTCATCGCGAATGCCGATGGCGTCCGCGGCGGCCGGGGCGAAGGTGCCGTGGTCCAGGCTGACCACCACGGTGCCGTCGGTCAGGCCGGCGTGGTAGCCGACCGGTGCGACGGATTGTTCGGGAGCCGCGTTCGCGGTGGCCGCGGTGACGGCCACACCGGCAACGGCACAGGCGGCGATCAGACCCGCGCGACGATTCTTCATGGGAATACCTCGATTGTTCGTACTGCCTTACCGCCGGAGAGCGTACCGACTGATGAGTCAGTCTGCTATAAAATCGCCAAACGAAAATAGGCACATTCCGTGCGGAAAGGATTCCGACAATGCATCGACGCTATGAGGGAGCCGGCACATGACCGCGAAGCTGCCCGCCGAATTCCTGTGGGGCGCGGCCACCTCCCCGCATCAAACCGAGGGAAACAACATCGGCAGCGATTGGTGGGCCCTCGAAAACGCCGAACACCCGGTCATTCCGGAGCGCAGCGGGGACGCTGTCGACAGCTATCACCGCTATCCCGCGGACATGGCCCTGCTCGCGGGAGCGGGCTTGAACGCCTACCGGTTCGGCGTCGAGTGGGCGCGTATCGAACCCGAGCGGGGACAGGTCTCGCTCGCGGCGCTCGCCCATTACCGCCGCATGATCGACACCGCGCTCGACTGCGGTCTCACACCGGTCGTCACGCTGCACCACTTCACCGGCCCGCGCTGGTTCGCCGAACTGGGCGGCTGGACGAACCCGCACGCGGTCGGACATTTCGCCCGGTTCGTGAGCGCGGTGGCGCCGATCCTGGGCGACGTGCCCTGGGTGTGCACGATCAACGAGCCGAACATGGTCGCCACCATGGCGGGCGTGCAGCGCGCGGTTCCGGACGCGGAAGCCGTGCGGGCCTTCGCTTCCGGCGCGCTGCCCGACCCGGACCCGGACGCCGCCCGCATCCTGATCGAGGCGCACCACATCGCCACCGAGATCGTGAAGACCGAGACCGACGCCGCGGTCGGGTGGAGTGTCGCGCAGCAGGCGTTCGTCGCCGCTCCGGGCTGCGAAGAGCAACTGGCACAGGCGAATCGGCTGTGGGAGGACCCGTACCTGGAGGCCGCCCGCGACGACGATTTCATCGGCACCCAGGCGTACACCAGCCGGGTGGTGGGCCCCGACGGTCCCATCCCGCACGCCGAGGATCCCGGCAACACCCTCACCGGCTGGGCCTATCGGCCGGACGCACTGGGCATCGCGGTGCGTCATGCCTGGCGGGTCACCGGCGGCACTCCGGTGCTGGTCACCGAGAACGGCATCGCCACCGCCGACGACACCCGGCGCATCGCCTACACCACCGCGGCACTCGACCACCTGCGCCTGGCCATGGCCGACGGCGTCGCGGTGCGCGGTTACCTGCACTGGTCGGCGCTGGACAATTACGAATGGGGCAGCTGGCGGCCGACTTTCGGGCTCATCGCGGTGGACCGCAAGACCTTCGCCCGGGCACCCAAACCCAGCCTGGCCTGGCTGGGCTCGGTCGCCCGCGAGAACGTACTGCCCGTCGTCGCCTGCCAGGAGACGCAACCGTGCTGATCTACAAGCTGGGCCGCCGCTACATGCTCCGGACCTCCATCGCCATGCGCGCCTCGCAATTCGCCGAGCTGCCGGCGCCCACCGGGCGGGTGGTGTTCTTCGGCGACAGCATCACCGAGGGCGGCCTGTGGGACGAGTGGTTCCCGCAGGTGCGTCCGGTCAATCGCGGGATCGGCGGCAATACCGTCGATGATCTGCGAGCCCGCCTGGACACCGCCATCGACGCACCGGCGGCCGTCTTCCTGCTGGTCGGCACGAATGATCTCGGGCTGGGCCAGACGCCCGGTCAGGTCGCCGAGAATCTGCGCGGGCTGGTCGCCGAGATTCGCGACCGGGCCCCGCACGCGCCATTGTTCGTGCAGAGCGTCATGCCCCGGCGGGTGAAGTTCGCCGAGCGGATTCGCGAATTGAATTCCGTCGCTGCGGACATCGCCGCGCAGGCCGATGCGGTGTACATCGATCTGTGGCCCGCCCTCGCCGACGCCGATGGCGCGCTGCGGCAGGAATTCACGCGTGACGGGCTGCATTTGTCGGGTGCCGGGTATGCCGCCTGGATCGAGGTGCTCCGGCCGCGCATCGCCGCCCTGCGCCTCGAACGCTGAGCCCTCCCGCAACAGGCCGCTGGCCGGAACGGAATCCGTTCCGGCCAGCGGCATTTCGAGGGAGGTCAGCCCGCCTGTTCCGGTGAGGCCGGTTCGGCCGCCGCCTGTTCGGGTGAGGCCGGTTCGGCCGCCGCCTGTTCCGGTGAGGCCGCTTCGGCCGCCGCCGGTTCGGGCGTGGCGGGTTCGGGCGCGATCGCCTCGATGCTCACCTGCTCGATGGTGCGAGGCAGCAGCAGTGCGAACAGCAGCCCCGCGAGGGCGATCGCGGCCGCGATCAGGAATCCGATTTTCAGGCCCTCTTCGGTGTAGACGATCGCGCCATTGAGCATCCGCGTGATCATCGGCGGCAGCTCGGCGACATGGGAGCCGTTCATGATGGAGAACGCGATGATCGGCGCGATCGCCGGAATCACGGTCTGGCACACGCTGACCAGCGCCGCCGTCGACGCCTGGACACCGGGCGGCACCGCCGCGATCAGCAGATTCGGCGTCGCCGCGTACGCCAGGCCGGTGCCGAGGCCGACGAGCCCGGCGAAGACCAGCAGCAGGTCCTTACTGTCGTGGGAATACGCCGTGAGGACGGAACCCAGTGCGGTCGAGAGCATTCCGAGCGCCAGCAGCAGACCGGGCCGGATCAGCCGACGGCCGGCGAGAACACCGACCGCGATCCCGCCGACCACGCTCAGCAGTCCGATCGGCACCAGATATTCGGCGACGCCCATGGGCGTCACGCCGAAGCCGTAGCCCAGCCCGAGCATGGCCGGGGTCCGGATCAGCATCGGCAGCACCATGGCGTACAAACCCGTTGCGGCATAGACGCATCCGGCGGCGAGGGCGGTGAGCAGCACCGGGCGGCGCCGCCACAGCCGGATGTCGATCATGGCGTCCCCGGTCCGGGCCGCGGTCACGAGCCAGGCGACGATCAGCGCGGCGCCGGCGCCGAGGCAGGCGAGGGTGGACGGCGTGCCCCAACCCCACGCCGGTCCCTGCGACACCCCGACGAGCACGATCACCAGTCCGAGACCGAGCAGCGCCGCGCCGCGCACGCCCACCCGAACCGGTAGCCGCACAGTCGATTCCCGCGTGGTGACCGCGACCGCCACCGCCGCGAGCGCGGTGACGAGGAAGAAGAACCCGAAGACGGTGCGATAGCCGTGATCGTCGAGCAGTCGTTCGGTGAGATACGGCGCGGGGATGGCGGCCAGACCCACCGCCGAGGTCACGATCGACACCGCCAGCGCAATGGTCCTGGGCGGGAAGACATCCCGGACCAGCGAGTAGCTCAGGAACAGGCAGGGCACCAGCAGCCCGAACAGGCAGCGTCCGGCCAGGAGGATCGCGAAGCTCGGTGCGAGCGCGGACATCAACGCACCGGCCGCCGACAATGCCAGGCAGCTCAGCAGGACTCGCCGCTTGCCGTGCAGATCGGCCAGCTTGCCGAGCAGGGGCGCCGTGGCGGCGCCGACCAGCAGGAACGGCATCATCACCCAGCCGGCCCGGGTGGTATGGAAGTGCGCCGTGATGGCGGGTTCCGCCATCGGCACCAGCGGATAACTGAGGGCGAGCGTCTCGACGACGGCGACCAGCGCGGCCAGCGAGCAGACCGCGCGCCGATTCCAGCCGGGTTGCGGTATCCCCGGTGGTTCGACCTGCTGGGCGGGTTCGGCGCCGTCGAAGGAGGCAGAGGAGGTCACGACAGGTAGTCCTTTCGAGGGATTGTGAGTGGAGAGGGGTGAAGCCGTTGCCCTGAAAGGGTTTTCGGTGTTCGGAGGGGTTCCCCGCGTCCTCAGCGGACGCTCTTGATCGGCAGCACCGCGAGCGCGCCGAGGGCGGAGACGATGGCTGCGGTCGGATAGACCGCGCCGTAGCTGCCGGACAGGTGCACGATGGCGGCGGCGATGGCCGGGGCCAGCACGCTGGGCAGGGTGGTGGCGATATTGAGAATGCCGAGGTCCTTGGCGAAGTCGTCCTTGGCGGGCAGCACCTCGGAGACCAGCGCGATATCGACCGCGGTGAAAATGCCGAAGCCGATGGTCGTCACCGCGCCGGCGGCGAACAGCCCGGCCACCGTCGGGATGGCGAGCGGGATGAGCGTCGAGGCGGCAACGGTCAGCCCGCCCGCCAGCACCAGGGGTTTGCGGCGGCCGATGCGATCGGAGTACGGACCCGCCACCGTGATGGCCACCAGGAACCCGGGCAGGCCCACCACGCCGACCAGCGGCACCACCTTGGCGGCTTCGCCGGTGCTGAGCCCGATGTAGCCCTGCGCGAGATACAGCTGATAGGTGAGCACCATGAAATAGCCGCCGAAAATGAACAGGCGTCCGAGGAAGGCCCAGCCGAAATCGGGATGTTCGCGAGGATCGACCCACAGGGCGGTGAGGAAGTCCCGCACCGAGAATCCGGGTCGTGGGATGCCGCGATTGTCAGCCTCCGGATTCACCGCGAGGAAGGCCACGACGATCACCAGGATCACGCCGGTCGCGCTGAAGTACCCCAGCGGAATGCGGTCGGCGAACAGCGAGGCGAGCACCGGTCCGACAATGGCCGAGGCGATCGATCCCAATCCGGACAGCGTGGAATACCGGCCGCGCAAAGGAATTGGAATCCGGTCGGGAAGGATGGCCGACAGTGGTCCCGCCAGGGCATTGAAACCGAATTGGATGGTCATGGCGGCCACCACCAGCCAGGCGATGGTGGTCGACAGTCCCGCGGTGATGAGCCCGGCCGCACCGATCAGCGCGCCGAGCAGAATCCATGGGGAGCGGGCCCCCGCCCGGGTGCGGGTCCGATCGGACAGCACCCCGATCAGCGGCTGGGCGACCATGGCGGCCACCGCGCCGGCCGCCTGCACCAGGGCCAGATTGCCGACCTTGGCGTCGGCGTCGACGGCCTGAACCTGTAGTGCCAGAAAGTATCCCGACACCGCGAAGCCCAATGCGGAGCTCGCGCTGGCGAAGGGCACCGAGGCCAGCAGTCGTTTCAGCGCGCGGTCGGCCGGGGGAGCGCTGTCGGGGGTACGCATCGCGGTGGCGGCGAGCTTTTCGTCCATCTCGTGCCCGCCCTAATCGCTGGAAGGGCAGGGTGTTTCGACCGGAGCTGCGAGAGCGTCATCGGCCATCCGCCACATCTCCTCGACCTGACTGCGGAAGGTGTCGCGGGTGAACTCGGGCAACGCGAAGACCAGGGGTTCGTTACGCAGGATTCCGTCGACGGCAGCGCGGGCCACCTCGTGCGGTTCGATCGCCAGGGGAATCACTCCGGTGCCGAACGGTTCCCGCGCCCGCCGCCCGAAACTGTCGGGCCGATTGCGCTGCGCGTCGAGGATGCGGGTCGCCGCCTGTCCCGGGCACAGCATGGTGACGCCGATGCCTTCGTCGGCCAGCTCGCTCCGCAGTCCGAGGGTGACGCCGACGACCGCGTGCTTGGTGGCGCTGTACAGCGCGCTGGTGGCGGTGTCCGGCAGGAACGCGTGCGTGGACGCGGTATTCATGACGTGCCGCCACCCGGTGGCCCGGCTCATGCGGGGGAGAAAGGCGTGCAGGCAGTTCAGCATCCCCTCCACGTTCACCGACGACAGCCACCGCCAGTCGCCGATCGTCGCGTCGGCGACCGGCCCGAACAGCAGCACCCCCGCGTTGTTGCACAGCAGTTCGACCGATCCGAACTCCTCATAGCTCGCCGCGGCCAGCTCCGCCACCGACCCCGGATCCGCTACATCGACCCCGTAGCCGAGCGCCCGCACGCCACGGTCCCGCAGCTCCGCGGCGGTCCTCCGGACACCGATCTCATCGATGTCGGCGAGTACGACCGACATTCCGCGCGCGCCCAGCTCCGCCGCGAGCGCCGCGCCTATCCCGCCGGCCGCGCCGGTGACCACGGCGGTCCGGCCGCTGAGCAGATCTGATTCAGGCATGAGTTTCCTTCCAGGGTTTTCGCTCGTCTCCGCCATCCGAAGCAAGCAGACTGACTCATAAGTCGGTCAGCTTAGCCTGTTACCCCGATCACGTCGAGAGCGCGAGGATAGGCCGCTCGGCGGATGCCGGCGCGCTGACAGCGGCTTGCCAGGACGGTCCCGCAGACTGCGGGGCATGACGGCCACCGCTGCACCGCCGTGGTCGACATCTTCCGCGTCGCCCACGACCGCATCGCCGCGCATCGGGATCTGCGCGAGGAGGTTCCCGATCACCGTCAGTGGCCGTCCTGTTATATGAAAGCCGTTCCACCACACCGACATCCGCATCAACTGAAGGAGTCAACCGTGCCGAATGCCGCGCACCGCATCGCCCCGATCGCCGTCTTCGCTTCCGTCGCAGCCGGATTGGTCGTCACCGCGCCACAGGCCGCGGCGCACACCATCACCGCGGTCACCGTCGCGCCCGGCCTGGGCGGCGGCTACGGCACCGGCTGCAGCTACCAGGTGTCCGCCACCGTGGACGAGGACGCCTACCGAATCACTTTCATGGACAACGACTATCCGATCCGCGGCAACCAGAACCTCCAGGTCTCCGGCAACACCGCCTCGCTGGCCTGGACACCCTCCACCACCGGCACCCACGTCATCACGGCCCTGTTCACCACCGGTGACCAGGCGCCCGCGACGACGACCGTGCAGGTCGGCGGCGCAGGGGTCAACCTGGGCAGCACCTGCTTCGCCCAGTAGGCCGGCGGTTGGCTGAACCGCTCTTTCAACGATCGCTCTTGTTCCGGCTCCCGTCGCGCCACAAGCTAGGTGAGAGCGAACGCGCTGAACCTGGCGGGTGCGCGAGGTAGGGAGGTAGGCCGATGGTTGCGCTTTCGGCGGCGGAGGAGGAGCTCCGCGTGCAGGTCGAGGCGACCGACAATGTCCGGCTGCCGCAATCGATACTGCGGCACGCGGTTTCGGCGGGACTGGAACCGCGACAGCTCACCCGGGATTCGGGGGTACCCACCTGGTCGCTGAGCGACGGCGAGGAGTATCGCGTCCCCAGCGCTGGATACCTGCGCACCTGGGAGGTGGTCGAGCACGGGCTCGGCGACCCGGACGTGGCGCTCGAGATCGCTGAGCGTTACGTCCTGGGCCAAGTGGGTTTGTACGACTACCTTTTCAGCACCGCGCCGACGCTGGGGACCGGGCTGGAACTGTGCGGAACGTACCTGGGGGCCATCACCACGAACTTCCGCATGGATCCGGGCCTCGAGACCGAGGAGGAGGTCACCTTCGAGATCGGCATGATCAATGGTGAGGGCCGGGGCCGGGAACTGGCGGCGCAGTGGGGCCTGGCCGCGATTTTCACGCGCAGCAGGCTGGTCATGGACGGGCCGGTGAGCCCGGTCCGTATCGCGTTCCACCAGTCGGCACCGCGAAACCACGACCGGCTGGTCGAGTTGTTCGGCACCGACGCCATCGATTTCGGCGCACCCGCGGACAGCATCACGGTCAGCACCGCGGATCTGGCCCGCCCGCTGCGCACCGCGGACCCGCGGCTGGCCGAGATCCTGCAGCGATACGCGGCCACCACCCAGCCCGTGGTGCCGCCGCGCGCCACCACCTGGACCGACCATCTGGGCCTGGTCATTTCGGCTGCCCTGGAGCAGGATTCGGTCACCATCGACCAGGTCGCCGCCCGCCTGTTCCTGAGCCGCCGCTCGCTGCAGCGACGGCTGGCCGAGCACGGCACGACCTGGCGCACCGAGCTCGAGCGTGCCCGGCGCCGGCGGTACGAGCGGGCCGCGATGGACGGCCCGCTCACCCGGTCGGAACAGGCGGAATTACTCGGTTACAAGGATCTTCGGTCGGCCCGCCGCGCGGTGGAACGGTGGCAGGACTGACGCATTCTCGTCCGGATTGGCACGTTTTTGCCTTGTAATTGGCGCAATCAACCCTGGTCGACCGACCGGTCGTCCCATGAAACTGACGATGCGGGGGGCCGAATCGAGTGGGTTGATGTCGAGCGAGGGAAGTGTGGGACAGATAACGCTCCTTGGTGGAGTGGGCATTTCGACCGATGGGCAGGTGACGCGGGTCGGTGGCCCGCGGGTGCGCACACTGCTGGCACTGCTCGCCCTGCAGCCCGGCCGGGCGACGGCCTGTGACGCGCTGATCGGCGCCATCTGGGGTGACACCCGGCCGGCCGATCCGGCGAATGCCCTGCAGACACTGGTGAAACGGCTGCGCGCGGTGCTGCCGGAGCACACGGCGGTGGAATCGGACGGCGGCGGGTATCGGCTGTGTATCGCGGCCGACGACATCGACATGCACCGCTTCACGCGCCTGGCCGAGGAGGGCATCGGCCGGTCGGCGGCCGGCGAGGTCGCCGCCGCCGCCCGGACCCTCGATGTCGCGTTCGGCCTGTGGCGCGGGGCGGCCTTCGCGGACCTGGCCGACCATCCGGACCTGTACTGGCACGCGGACCGGCTGAACCAGCTGCGCCTGCACGCGGTCGAGGCCCGCGCCGACGCCTACCTCGCATTGGGACGGGCACGGGAGCTGGTCGCCTCCCTCGAGGCGGAACTGCGCGACGAGCCGTTGCGAGAGTCCTTGGCGGTGCGGGTGATTCACGCGCTGACCGCCGCCGGCCGGTCCGGCCGGGCCCGGGAGGTCTTCGACGCCACCCGTACGCAGCTGCGCCGCGAGCTCGGCGTGCCGCCGTCCCGCGAGCTGGTCCTCGCCCTCGACCGCGGCCAGAGCCCCGCAGCCGCTCCCACGCCCGCCCTGCCGGTCCGCCTGACCAGCCTGATCGGCCGTGAACCCGACCTGAACCGACTCGCGGCCCTGCTGCCCTCGACCCGGCTGCTGACCCTGACCGGTCCCGGCGGGATCGGCAAGACCAGCCTCGCCTTGGAGGCCGCCACCCGTCTGGCCCCCCGCTGGCCGGACGGCTGCCGCCTGGTCGAGCTGGCCGCGATCGGCGACGCCGCCACCGCGGGCGAGCACCTGCTGGCCGGGCTCGGGCTGCGCGCCGAGCCGAATTCGGTGCACGCCTGCCCGATGCACCGCCCGGCCGTCGGCGCGCAGCTGCTGCTCGTCCTCGACAACTGCGAGCACGTGCTCGATATCGCCGAGCTGGTCGCGGACGTGCTCAGCCGCTGCCCCGGCCTGACGGTGCTGGCCACCAGCCGCGAGCCCCTCGGCATCAATGGCGAAACCCTGTTCCCGGTGCGGCCTTTGGCGTCGCCGCCAGCCGGATCGGCCCCCGCCGAGGCTCTCGGCTCCGCCGCGGTACACCTGTTCCTCGACCGGGCCCGCGCCGTCCGATCCGGCTTCACGCTGACCGACGAGAACTACGAGACGATCGCCGCCATCTGCCGCCGCCTGGACGGCATCCCGCTGGCCCTGGAACTGGCCGCCGCCCGCGTCCACACCATGACCCCCGCCCAGATCCTGCGCCGCCTCGACGACCGTTTCCGCCTACTGGCCGGCACCCGCTCCGCCGTGGAACGGCACCGCTCCCTCTACACCGCCATCGAATGGAGCTGGGACACCCTCGCCGCGCCGGAACGTCGCCTGGCCCAACGCCTCTGGCTGTTCCCGGACGGCGCGACCCTCGACACCCTCCAGGAGGTCGGCCCCGGCGACATCCTGGCCCCGCTGAGCCGCCTGGTGAACAAGTCCCTGGTCGAGTTCGACGGCCGCCGCTACCGGATGCTGGAAACCATCCGGGCTTTCGTCGGTTCCACGCTCTGCTCCGAGCAGAGCGTCGCCTAGTCATCGGGATCGGGTGCGCCGGTACCGCATTCGATCAAGTGGTCGCGGGTGAATCCTCCTGCTCCGAAGCGGCGGTGGTGGGCAGGGTGAAAACGGCTGCGACGCAGAGGATGCCGATGGCGAAGCAGGCGAGGGTGTACCAGAGGTTACCGATGGGGTCGCCGTTGCGGGTGACTCCGCCGGTGGCGTCCAGGAAGTCGGGGAGGGCGGTGGCCCACAGGACGGCCATGACGAGCAGGTAGACCATGCTGTAGGCGCGGACGAACCGGTTGTCGTAGCCGGGATCGGTCGATCCGGGCTGTCGTCGTTGTGTCCATTGGCGATACATCAGCACGATCGCCGCCAGGGTGAGGACTATCAGTTCGAGCGCGTAGATGATGCCGCGGACGGTCGTGCTGCCGGCTCCGAGCACGGTGGCGGGCAGCGGGAGGATGAAGGTCCCGAGTGAGGCCAGCAGGCCGATCACGATGGTGCGCCACACCAGTTGCAGGCCGGTGAAGCGCTCGCCGCCGTCGACGCGGCGCCCGACGAACCAGTACACGCAGAACGCCAGGGACATCGGCCAGAGCGCGGCGAAGACCACGACGCTCGGCAGCGGTACCGAATCGAACATGGGCTGGTTGAGCGGGTTCGAGGTCGACCACTCCCACCAGCGCAGCTGCGGCCCGATCTGATCGAAGATCTCGTAGAACGCGTGGTGCACGAATCCGACGCAGGCCGCCCCGGCGATCGCGCCGTAGGTCCGGAAGACCCCCAGCATGCGCACGATCTCGTACGCGAGCGTCGCCATGAACGGATAGATCGCCACGATGTAGAGCGGCAACCGCCCCCACAGGAAATCCACCGTGAAGACGTTGTGCGCGAACATCGTGTCCACCTGCCCCGAAATACCGAACGCCGCGGGGAAATACAGCGGTGGCTCGATGATGAACAGGTACGCGGTGGCGCCGAACCACAGCACCAGGTTGGTGGGATCGCCGTGGCGGCGCAGCCGCACGATGGCCCACACCAGCGCGAGCACCGAGCCGAGGATCACGGTCAGCTCGAGGACGGGCAGCGTCCAGTTCTCCAGTGCCAGCGGGCTTCTCACCTCGACCAGCCCGCCCGCCGAATCGCAGGAGAAGCCGAGCGATCGGGCGAGCTGGTCGAAGGTGGGTGCGCAGTGACCGGCCATCAGTTCGCCTCCGCCCCGGTCGCGGCCGCGGTGTACCAGCGGGTGACGTCGTACCCGTCGCGGTAGCGCTCGAACCACACATCGGCCAGTGCCGGCGTGTTCTCGTGTGCCGGATCATGGTTGGGCAGCTGGCTGCGGATGATGCCGCGCAGCGCGGCGAGCTGCTCGCCCAGCGGCAGGCTGTCGAAGGCCCGCGGCCCCGGGCCCGCGTAGGGCAGCGCGAAGCGCGGCAGCAGCTTGCCCAGCAACTGCTGGTAGCGGTAGGTCGCGAACATCGACATGGCGTCGATCTTCCGATCCTCCAGTGGCACATGCTTGTTGAACCCCGCACAGGCGATGCGCACGACCCGCAGCACATGCCGGAAGATGGACGGCGCCACCCGCATGCGATAGAAATCGCTGCCCACCAGCGCATCGAAGATGATGAGCGCGGAACTGCGGTGCTCGACCTCCTCGACGAAATGCCAGATGAACAGCGACGCGACCCGGTCGTCCCCGGGCCGGAACAGCGACGCCTCGTTGTCCAGCATGAGCTTGAAGACCGAGGTGAAGGTGGCTTCCAGATCGGCGGTGTAGGCCAGCCGATACCTGAGCGGTGTCTCGGCGGTGAGCCGGTCGAATTCGGCGACCACCTCGTCGAGGGTCTCCTGCAATCCCGGATAGGCGCGGATCAATCCGCGCACGTGCTGGCGGTGCGCGGTCGAATGCTGGCCTTCCTGTCGCATGAAGGCGTCGGCCTCCTCGGCGACGGCGGGGTCGCTGAATTGCGGCTTGGCCTGCGTGATCATCTGCACGATCATCTTCTCGAAACCGATGGCCAGGAACGACACCGCGTTGGCCATGCTGGAGAAGGCCGGGTTGTCGGGATTCCAGAGGAACGGCACCTCGTGTTCCTCGAACGCGAAAGTCAGCTTCCGCACAATCAAATCCGTCATGTCGGGCGATACCTCGTCTTCCGGAGGTGGATGGGTCCGGTGGCCCGGTCGCGCGCTCCGATGCCGCTGTGAACATACAAACATACACAGGCACGTACAAGTGTATGATTGGAAAACCCAGCTCAGACCGTATGCCGTCCTGGACGGGACGATCCCGCGTGTTACGGTCGGGCCGTGGCACGAAGGCGCGGGTGGGGCGGGAGTCCGCCGGAGAACGACGAGGAGGCATCCCGTCGAATCGTCGCCGCCGCAGTCGAATTGATCGCGCGCACCGGTGCGGAGATCAGCATCGCGGACGTCGCGGAATCGCTCGGGGTGATCCGCCAGACCGTGTACCGGTACTTCCCCAGTGCGGACGCGCTCATGCGGGCCTCGGCCATCGCCTCGGTGGACGACTTCCTGGACCGGCTGGCCGCACAGGTCAGCGGCATGACCGATCCGGTCGAGGCCATGACCGAGGGCGTCGTCTACACCCTCGCCGAGGTGCGCCGGACGCCGCACCTGGGCATCCTGCTGGCCGCCACCTACTCCAATGCCGACCCCGCCGGCATCACCTCCGCGGAGGCGCAGGCCTTCGGCATCACCATGATCAAACGCTTCGACGTGGACTGGCGGCACTACGGCTACGACGACGAATCCCTGCGCGAGCTGGTGGAATTCCTGCTGCGCACCATGCAGTCGTTCTTCATCTCGCCGGGCAATCCGCCGCGCGGAGACGCGGAGTTGCGGCGATACCTGCGCCGCTGGATGGGGTCGGCGATCATCGCCCAGGCGAGCACGGTGCCGGGTGCGCCGAACGGGCGGTCGTGATCGCGCCAGGTCACTCACTAGGCTGATCGCTTGTGTCGGATTCACGCTCGATGGAGGTTTCCCGCTCCGGTACAACGCTTTTCGTGCTCGCACTGAGTGCGTTGCTGGCGTTGGCGCTGGTGTTCACGACGGTCGATCCCTGGCTGGAGAAGGCGGGAATTCTCGCGGGCGGGCTCGATGTGCACATCTACCGCGAGGGCGCCTGGCGTTTGCTGCACGGGCATTCGCTGTATCGGGACGAGACCGTCGGCGGGCTGCTCTACACCTACACGCCGTTCTCGGCCATGGTCTTCATCCCGGGGCTCGCCGTGCCCGCGGCCTGGATCACCGATGCGTTTCTGCTGGTGAATCTCGTTGTGCTGTATACCTGTGTCCTACTGTGCCAGCGGATGCTCGGCTACCGGATCAACGCACGCGTAGCGAGTATCGGTGCGCTGCTGGCGATTACGTGCGTCTTCCTCGAACCGGTGCGCACCACGCTGTTCTACGGGCAGATCAACCTGGTGCTCATGCTGTTGGTGCTGTGGGACTTCGCACGGCCCGAGGGCGGGCGGCTGCGGGGCCTCGGCGTCGGGGTGGCCGCCGGGATCAAGCTGGTGCCGGCCTTCTTCATCGTGCAGTATCTGGTGCTGCGCCAATGGCGTTCGGCCGCGACGGCGTCGGTGACGCTGGCGGCGACGGTCGCCCTGGCCTGGCTCGTCTCGCCCGGTGATTCCCGCGAGTACTGGTTCTCGACCTTCTTCCACTCCGAGCGCATCGCGCCCGACACCGAGCCGGCCAACCAGTCGGTCCGCGGCGTGCTCGCGCATCTGACCGGGGGTGGCGCGCCCGTCTGGTCGTGGCTGATCCTCGCGGGCGTGGTGGCGGGTGTGGGCCTGACGCTCGTCGCCGTGCTGGACCGCTGCGGCGAGCGGTTGCTCGCGGTCACGCTGGGTGGGATGACGGCCTGTGCGGTGTCGCCGTTCTCGTGGGGACACCACTGGGTGTGGTTCGTCCCGCTGCTGGTCCATCTCGTGCACCGGGCGCAGACCCGGCCGCCGTGGTGGCTCGCGGCGGCGCTGCTGTTCGTGGCCACCGGGGCCTGGACGTACCGGTGGACTCCGGATTTCGCCTCGGTCGGCGTCTTCGTCCTGCCCAAACCCTGGCACACCGAACCGATTCTGGAGAACGCCCACGTGATCGTGTACGTGTTCGCCCTGCTGTACGGCCTGTCGGTGGCGCGCCGCGCCGAGGTCGAGCGGCCCCGGGCAGCGGTCGCGGATCCGATCCGCGTCGGCTGACATACACGAGATTCGTGGCGGGCCATGGTCGATGATCGAATACTCCGAATTATTCATCGTGATTTGCCGTGACGATGCGGCACCGGGGACGAGATAGTCTGGGAAATTCGTAGCAAACACGCTGCCGGGGTGAAAGGTGCGGTCGGGCAGCGAATTTTGTTCCTTTCCAAGGCATTTCCCGGACTATTCCGGCAGGAATGGACTTGATTGCCATCCGTCCAGTCTCCGGCAACGAATAGGTGACCAGCACCGTTGTCGGTTCAGCTACGAACCGACTGGTAACGGTTATTTGTTCAGCATTTTCCACAAAGGAGGAAAGGCCCATGATTCCGCACTTCATCGGCGACTTCATCGACGCTGTGAACACCCTCATCGCGAAGTGGTTCCTCCCGTAGAGCCGCCGACCCGGGGCGGTCCGCCGCCCCGGGCCCCCGATCTCGCCCGTGCTACCGTGCCCCCGGAACAGGAGGGTGCACATGGTGAAAAATGTTGTGGCGCAGGTGGTGGGCGGGGTCAATGCCGGTATCGTGGCGCTGACCAAGCTCCCGGTGATCGGCTCGGTCATGGGCCGCGGATTCGTCGTCATCACCTACACCGGCCGCCGCTCGGGCAAGACTTTCTCCACGCCGGTCAACTATCGGCGTTCGGGCGACGAACTCGTCATCGGCGTCGCCATGCCGGACAAGAAGAGCTGGTGGCGCAACTTCCAGGGCGAGGGCGGGCCGATCTCGTTGCACCTGAACGGCGTCGACCGTACGGGCCACGCGGTGACCCAGCGCGACAACGGCAGCGTCTCGGTTCGGGTCACCCTCGACGACAAGGCCTGAGCGCCACCGCGGCCGGGCCGCGGCCCATTTCGGCAATACAGTGGCTGCATGAACATCTGCGTGTTTCTGTCGGCCGCCGACCTCGACGAGCGCTACACCGGGCCCGCCCGCGAGTTCGCGGAGCTGATCGGGAAGGGCGGGCACACGCTGGTGTGGGGCGGGTCCGAAGCCGGGTTGATGAAGGTCGTTGCCGACGGGGTCCAGGACAGCGGTGGCAGGCTGGTCGGGGTGTCGGCGCAGTTCCTGCGCGGCAAGGCGCGTGCCAACGCCGACGAGATGATCATCGCCCCCGATCTGGCCGCGCGGAAGGCGAAGCTGCTCGAGCTCGCCGACTGTGTGGTCATCATGGTCGGCGGCACCGGGACCCTCGACGAGGCCACCGAGATCCTCGAGATGAAAAAGCATAGGATGCACCGGAAGCCGGTGGTCCTGCTGAACACCGCCGGGTTCTACGACGGGCTGATGCAGCAGTTCGAGCGCATGGAGGCGGAGGGCTTCCTGCCGGTGCCGCTGGCCGACCTCGTGTACTTCGCCGCCGACGGTGCGCACGCCATGGCCTATCTCGAGAACGCGGTACGACGCGGCTGAGCGTCTCCCCGGGCGGATTCGCGTTGCCGCGCCGCGGGGTCCGTGCCAGCCTGGTTGCAGTGGGACATCTGCCCGGGCATGTCGATGTGCGTCCGGCCGGGTGCTCGAGGAGGCAGCCGTGAAGGACCGGGCAGGACTCGGGGAGCACTCGGCGCTGCGCGTCACCGTCGATTTCGCCGACGCGGCCCATCGGTCGCTGGGGGTGGGCTGGTCGGTGGACGCGGCGGCCGACCGGCGGTTCGAATCAGCGCGAATCTTCCTGGTGGCGCTCGGTTCCCGGCCCTGCCGGACCTATCTGGGGCTGGTCGACGGGCAGGATCGAACCTCGATCCAGCTGCCCGAGGCGCTCCCCGCCGGCGCATACGCCATCGATATCGACGCCTACGGCAGTGCCAGCTGGGGCGACGGCCGGCTGGACGCCCGCGGCCGCAGCCCGGTTTTCACCGTCGATCCCGAGGCCGCCGAATCCGCCGGTGTCGATTAGCGCGTTGCGTCGGGTGGATCAGTGCGCCGCACAGGTATCAACATCTTGTTGAAGAACTCTTCAACATCTTGTTGAATGTGACTTGTGACGCACTCGACCCGCATCCGCATCAGCTGGCCCGGCAACCGCCTGACCGCCACCCTCGACGACACCCCGACGGTGCGGGCGCTGCTCGATGCTCTCCCGATCACCGCTGTCGCCAGCACCTGGGGTGACGAGGTCTACTTCGAGACCGACGTGAGCGTCCCGCGTGAACCCGACGCCCAACAGGTGGTCGACCCGGGAACCGTCGCCTTCTGGACCGATGGCGATGCCCTGGCCCTCCCGTTCGGTCCCACCCCGGTGTCCCGGGCCGGCGAATGCCGTCTGGCCAGCCCGTGCAATATCCTCGGCCGCATCGACGGCGACCCGCGTCTACTCGCCACGGTCCGCGGCGGCGACCCCATCCGCGTCGAACTGGCCTAGCGCGCATTCCCATCCGGCCCAGTGCCGCAATCTGATTCGGGG
This sequence comes from Nocardia sp. NPDC004123, assembly GCF_053603795.1. Taxonomy (NCBI): domain Bacteria; kingdom Bacillati; phylum Actinomycetota; class Actinomycetes; order Mycobacteriales; family Nocardiaceae; genus Nocardia; species Nocardia sp. NPDC004123. The sequence goes on along the minus strand of NZ_JBSGGG010000007.1, from coordinate 144,543 downwards.
GGACCCGATCCATCGGCAGCGGCTATGCTGCTCGGCGAACCACCGCGCCGGGAACAGAGGAGCGGGGGAGGATCGAGGGGAGCGGCCGGGTTCGGCCGTGGAGTGAAAGGCACAACAGGATATGCGGGGTGGATGGGCCAAGCGGGGCCTGGCGGGAGCCGCGGTGGCCGTATTGCTGCCGTTCGGGGCGTTGACGGCCGGACCGGCTGCGGCGGATACGAATCCGGATGCGTTCGACTTCTATGTCGACTCCAGCATGGGTTCGATCAAGTCCCGGATCGTGCGCGCGGCCGACGGAAATACCGACCGGGTGGTGTACCTGCTCGATGGCGAGCGCGCGCAGAACGACTACAACGGCTGGGAGATTCACACCAGCATCCCGGCCGCGCTGGCCAAGTTCAATATCAATGTGGTGATGCCGGTCGGCGGCGAATCCAGCTTCTATCAGGACTGGGATGCCCCGAGCAGCTTCGGCGGCGCCAATCCCGATGCGTCGCTGTTCCCGAGCCGGGATTCCGGTTCGGCGGTCGCGGGTTGGGACGAGACCTCCGGCAAGTCCTACACCTACCAGTGGGAGACCTTCCTCTCCCAGAACCTGCGTAATGCGCTGCGAGATCGACTGGGGTTCAGCGACTCTCGCAACGGCATCTTCGGACTGTCCAGTGGCGGCAGCGCGGCCCTGCTGATGGCGGCCTACCACCCCGGCCAGTTCAACTACGCCGGTTCGCTGTCGGGCTACCTGTACATGTCGGCGCCCGGCATGCGTGACGCCCTGCGCCTGGCCCTGCTCGCGGCCGGCGGCTACAACATCGACTCCATGGCCGCCGCGGGCAGCGCCAAGTGGCAGCGGATGGACCCGTACGGCTTCGTGCAGCAGTTGATCGACAACAACACCCGCCTCTATATCGCCGCGGGCAGCGCCGTCCCCGCCCAGCAGGACCTGTCCTCCGCGGACGCGGTCATCCAGGGCATGCCCCTGGAAGGCATCGCCCTGGCCAACACCAAGGCTTTCCAGTCCCGCCTGCAGTCCCTCGGCTATGACAACGTCAGCTACGACTTCCCGAGCATCGGCGTCCACAACTGGGGCAACTGGGAGCAGGTCGCCAACCGCATGCTCCCCGACATCGCCCAGCACATCGGCAAGCCCCTCCCCCCGGGCGCTCAGCCCGCCCAACCCCCGGCCGACGCCCCGGGCGGCGGCCAGCCCCCGAACGGCGCCCCGCCCGCCGGAGCCCCGGCCCCGCAAAACTGACCGGGCCCAACCGAATCGACAAGGCCGCACCGAAAGACCCGCCGCCGTCCGAGCATTCGGACGGCGGCGGGTCTCTTCTCGTCAGCTCGGCCCCGCGCGCGCGAATTGTGTGGCGATAGTGGGCCCGATCGAAGTCGTTCACGAATTCCGTTGATACACGGCCGAGTCCGGGCCCGAAGGCCCGGCTCGGTCGAGTTCTAGTGGGTTTGGGTGGGGTCGGGGGCGGCCTTGATGGGGGTGTCGTCGGTCCAGCCCCAGCGGGTTTCGAGGTGGACGGTGGCCGTGGCGGGGGGTGCGTCGATATAGGGGGTGAGTTTCTGGAGTTCGCCCCAGTCTCGGGTCCAGTCGTGGTCGAGGTAGGCGGGGACGGGCTGGGAGCGGAGTAGGAGGCTGGACCAGCCGAGGGGGCCGCCGCCGGTATCGCCCTGCCAGGTTTCGGAGACCTGGGCGTTCAGCTTGTCGGGGAGGATGCGCCAGGACGGGAGCTGGGCGATGCCGTCACGGTGGTCGAAGGGGTGCTGGCACGGGAAGGCGAGGCCGACATGGAAATCGGTCAGGACCGGGGTGTCGTGGCCGACGACGGTGTCGAGGGTGGCCAGGTGGGGCAGGCGGGGTGGGGTGAGGGCGAGCCATTGCTTGCCGGTCGGGTCGTCAGTGGTGGCCACCAGGCGAATCGCGGTGGTGTGGGTGGGGATTCGGTCCAGGGGGATGGGCAGGTTGCGCCAGCCGGGGGCGCCGCCGACTGTCGGGGGCGTCAGGGTGCCGAGGGGTTCGATGGTGCCGTCGTCGGCTCGGTGGGCGAACTCGAGGCGCAGTTGAGCGCCGTCGATCCGGTGGCCCTGCTCCTCACCGGCGATGCGGCCGGCCACGGTCAGCACCAGAATGTGGTAGCTGGAGTCCTGCTGTGCCGCAGCGAGATCCATGCGGTACCACTGGGTGGTGAGATGCGCGGGCTGCGGTTGGCCCGCGGTGTAGCTGCCCAGGATGGGCGTGAGCTTAGGGTCGAGGCCGTAGGGCAGGGCGATGGTACTGCCGTTGATGCCGGGGTCGGCCTTGGGCTTGTCCGCGGGGCCGCCGCCGGGCGGGGGAGTGCCCTGTTGCTGACCGCCACCGCCGGGGCCGCCGCTCCCGCCGCCGCTGCCGCCACCGGGGCCGCTGCCGCCGCCGGGGCCACCGCCCTCGGGCGCGAGGTCTCCGACGCCATTGGCGGTGAATCCGCTGTTGTCCGCGGCGAGTCCGTCGGCTGCGGTGCCGGTGTAGGGCGTCAGCAGGGATTCCTCGGGCTTGGTCTCCACGAGCACGTCATCGGCCATGGAGCACGGTTTTCCTTGCAGGGCTCGCAGATTCGACAGCGCGACCGAGTACGCGGGGTACTGCGTCCACGCCGCCGAGGCCATGGTCGCCACCTCGAACAGCACCACCAGAGCGGCGGCGACCGTGAGCGGCCGAATCGCGATCCGATCGAAAACCCGTGTTGCCGCACCGGTTCCTGCCGGTCGATAGGGCTCGCGGAAGTACTGCCAGGCCGCCACCAGCAGGCACAGCGCGCCCAGCCCGAGGATCAGCGAGGCGACGCTGGTACCGCCCACCACGGGTGCGCGATCCGGCCAGCGCACGCCGTAGCCGGAGACGTACCACCAGCCGTTGGAACCGGTGAAGCAGAACGCCACCAGGATCAGCACCGCCGCCGCGAACAGCGAACGCAGGTACGGCAGCCGGATTCCCTTGCCGCCCACCGCGACCGCGGTCACCGCGGCCAGTGCACCCGCCAGCCCGGCATAGACGCCGAAGTGATGGGTCCACTTGGTCGGCGTGAAGGCCATGAGCAGCGGCGACATGACGGCGATGCCGAGCACCCGCGCCACCGGCCCGCGGGCGGTCTCCGGAATCCGGCCGCCCTTGCGCAGCGCCACCGCGACGCACACGGCCAGGCACAGCAGCATGGCGAGTACGCCGAAGCGCCGCGACAGGGAGCCGTCCGGGGTCAGGGAGAGCAGCGAGATCCAGCGGGTGGGTTCGTCCGGCCAGGACAGGTTGGGGCCCACCAGCTTTCGCACCCGGGTGGCCTCGGCGACCGACGCCAGGGTCTGATCCGCGAAGACCACCGTCAGGACCAGGGTGCCCGCCGTCAGCGCCGGAGCGATGCGCGCGAGCAGGCTCGGGAGCCCGCCGGCTTCCGCGCGCACCTGGGTGAGGAGAATCCGCAGCACCCGTCGTGAACCGGCGAAAAGGGCTGCCAGGCAGATCAATCCGGACGGTCCCGCCGCCAGCGAGAACGCGGCGATCAGCACCGCGACCGCGGCCGGCAGCAAGCGCCCGGTGGCGATCGCACGTTCGATGGAGCACCAGGTGAGCAACGCGCCCAGTGCGATCAGCGGCTCCGGCCGCAGACCGTTGTCGAACGGCAGCCACAGCGCCAGGAACACCAGCGCGGCCGCCCAGCGCGGACCCGATGCGGCGCGCACCCGGGAACCCAGGCGCGGCAATACCTCCCGGCTGATCACCCACCAGCACAGCACCGCGGCCAGCAGCGCCGGCAACCGCATCCAGACACCGGCATCGGTCACCCGGGTCATCTGCGCCAGCAGTTCATACGGCCATCCGAAGGGCGCTTCCGCCACCCCGTACCACCGGTAGTAGTTGGCGGTGTATCCCGCGTACTCGGATACCCGCGCCATGGTGAGGATGTAACCGTCGTCGGAGGTATTGGCCCCGATCACATGCCAGACACCCAGCGTCGCAAGCACGACCGCATCGGTGAGCGTGAACCGCCACCAGCGCGCCGGCAGGAACCGCCGCCTGCGCCTGCCGTCCGCCGCGTCCATGAAATACAGGCAGACCAGCGCGACGAGGGTACACAGCACCGCGCCCGCCATAGCCGCCAGCTTCAGCACGCTCGGGCTCGACGAGAACCGCGAATCCACCTCGGCGTGCAACTTGGCATCACTCAGCCGGGTCCGATCCAGATCGGTGTACACCCCGACGATCTGGGGCCGCACATCCCGCGTGATCGTGGTCCGGAACGGCGAACCGTCCGACTTGGTCAACCCGGTCAACTCTGCGGTGGTGACCTCCGCACTCGAATGCACGACCAGCGCACCGCAACCGGCGTGCGGCACCAGATTCGGATTCGCCCCGCTCCCGGCCCCGGGCCCGGCAGCCGCACCGGGATCGGTGCTACCGGCCGGCGGCAGCGGCGCATCCGCCGGCAGCGTGGCTCCCGGCGGCGGTGCCGAACCCGACGGCGGAGTCGAACCCGGCGGCGGAGTCGCTCCGGCAGGCGGAGTCGCTCCCGGCGGCGGTGTGGCACCGGCCGGCGGGGTTGCTCCTCGCGCCGGATTCGAGCCCGCTACCGGCGCGGCTCCCGCCGGCGGCGTGGCCCCTGGCGGTGGTGTCGCTCCGGCAGGCGGATTCGCGCCTGGGGGCGGTGTCGCTCCCGCGGCCGGATTCGCGCCCGAGGGTTGTGCAGCGCCGGGTGCAGGGTTCACGCCCGAGGGTTGTGCCGCTCCAGGTGCAGGGTTCGCGCCGGACGGTTGTGCCGCTCCGGGTGCGGGATTCGCGCTCGGCAGCGGCGTGGCTCCGGGCGTGTGGTTCGCGTTCGCGGGCGGCGTGGCTCCGGGTGTCGGGGTCGGTGTGGTGCCGGATTGCGGGGTGACGCTGGACGGAGAGGTGATGGCCGGGTCGGAAGCTGTTCCGACGCCGGTCATTTCGAAGATCGAGGCGGTGAGCAGCGGGACGTTGCGCAGCGTCACCGACAGGGTGCGGCCGGTGCCCGGCCGGTCCTCGACCCGGGCGATCAGACCTGTGGCGGCGGCGCCGGGGGCCTGCGTGGGCACCGTGGACAACACTGTCCCGCTGGGCATGTCACGCAGCACCGCGCACGGCACGCTCATATCCACCGACAGCGGCACGTAATCCACCAGCGGCGCGGTCATCTGAACCGCTTGTGCCTGTGGCCAATCGAGGCCGGCCCGATCCTGCCGGACCGGCAGCAGCGGTGTGAGCACCGCCAGCAGAACACCGAGCACCCCCGCCACGAGGGCGATCAGTCGAATTGGAAAAACTCCCCCGGAAACTGAACGCACGAACGCCGATGCTAGCCATAGCCTCCGCGAAACTCATCGCGGAATATTCGGACCGGCACGTTTCCGGCTCCGATCGACCCGCATCTTCGCAGTTCGAGCGGTGATCTTCGAGGATTGGCCTATCGTTTGTCGGGGCATTCGATGGTGGACAGAGGACGCGGTAACCGGACTCAGGAGTCGTGATGGCGGAGGCGCTCGACGGCGGCGGCGTGGTGCGGACCCTGGTGCCCGCCCGCATCGATCGATTGCCGTGGTCGAGATTCCACACCCGGCTGGTGGTCGCGCTGGGAGTGGCGTGGATTCTCGACGGCCTCGAGATCACGGTGGCCAGTGCGGTCGCCGACACTCTCACCAAACCCGAGACCCTGCACCTGTCCTCGACCGCGGTCGGCCTGATCGCGACGGTGTACCTGGTGGGTGAGGTGGTCGGCGCGCTGGTGTTCGGCAACCTCTCCGATCGTCTGGGCCGGCGCAAGCTGTTCCTGATCACCCTGGGCATCTATCTGCTCGGAAGCGGGCTCACCGCAGCGACTCTCGGCAATGGCGCGGGCTGGGTGGCCTTCCTGTACGTCACCCGTTTCATCGCGGGCACCGGCATCGGCGGCGAGTACGCGGCCATCAATTCCGCCATCGACGAGCTGATTCCGGCCCGCTACCGCGGCCGTGTCGACATCGCGGTGAACGGAACCTATTGGGCCGGAGCGATTATCGGCACCCTCGGCACCTACATTCTGCTCAATCACCTGAGCCTGTCGCTGGGTTGGCGACTGGGCTTCCTCATCGGCCCGGTGCTGGGCCTGGTGATCCTGTTCGTGCGCCGCCATCTGCCGGAGAGCCCGCGCTGGCAGATCATGCACGGCCACGCCCGCGACGCGGAGGAGTCGATCGCGGAGATCGAGCGCGAGGTGGAGGCGACGGGGGTGTCGCTGCCGCCGGTCGACGAATCCCGGGCCATGGCGTTGAAACCCGCCGATCGCATCGGCTACCTGGCACTGACCAGGGTGCTGTTCCGCGAGTATCCGCAGCGCGCGATCCTGGGCGCGAGTCTCATGATCAGCCAATCGTTTCTGTACAACGCGATCTTCTTCACCTACACGCTGGTGCTCGGCAAGTTCTACGGGGTGCCCTCCGGTTCCACGCCCATCTATCTGATCGCCTTCGCGGTCGGAAACCTGGCCGGGCCGCTCACCATCGGGCACTTCTTCGACACCATCGGCCGCCGTCGCATGATCGCGGGCACCTACATCCTCTCCGGTGTGCTGCTGGCGATCTCGGCGGTGCTGTTCTACGCCGGGGTCCTGAATGCGATCACCCAGACGGCGTGCTGGTGCGTCATCTTCTTCTTCGCCTCGGCGGGCGCGAGTTCGGCCTATCTCACCGTGAGCGAGATCTTCCCGCTCGAGGTCCGGGCCAAGGCGATCGCCGTATTCTTCGCCATCGCACAGTGTTTCGGCGCGCTCGGGCCCGTGATCTACGGTGCGCTGATCGGCGACGGCTCACATCCGGTCCGGCTGTTCCTCGGCTATCTGCTGGGCGCGGCGGTCATGATCGCGGGCGGTGTGGTGGCCCAGCTCCTCGCGGTGGATGCCGAGGGCCGGTCGCTCGAGGACATCGCCCTGCCACTGGCGGCCACCCGGCGCGAGGGCACGGCCCGGGCCGAGGGCGCGGGCTCGCCCTTCTCGACCTGAGTTCGGCAGGCCCGCACCTGAACTCAGTTGGCGAGCGACTTCATCCAGTCGAGGACCACCGCGCGATAGTCACCCGTATTCGGCGCGAGATTGATGGCATGGCCGCTGTCGGGGAGCACGAAGGTGCGCAGCTTCGCCGCGGGGGAGAAGTACGGGCGCTCGGCCGCATCCAGGGTGGCCGTGTCGGTGCAGGTGCCGAAACCCGGGCCGCAGGTCATGCGATCCCGGCTCCCGTTGACGATGAGCACCGGCGCCGTGATGAAGCTGGACATGCCGGGCAGGGTGGAGAGCAGGCCGTCGGGGTACTCGGTCAGGGAGAATGTCTCCTTGTTGGCCTCGTCGAGCGCGACGACCCGGGGGTCGGGGTTTATGCCATAGAAATCGGCGGCGCGGGTGCCCGGGCGGGTGACCAGATAGCCGGGATCGTAACCGCGCCCGGCGAATTCGGGATCATTGACCGCCTGATAATAGGTGCTGATCACGCCGAGCACGTCCGGCACGCTGAGCGTGTGTGAATAGCCGGTCAGCAGGACGCCGTCGACATCGTGGTAACTGGTGGCCTCGATGACCGAGGTGCCGGAGGTCAGCGAGTGACCGGCGGTGACCACCTTGGTGAAGGGGGCATTGCCCGCGAAGCCGCCGCGCAGCGCCTGCACCATGGTGTGCAGGGCCTCCGCGGTCTCGGAGGCCGTCAGGCTGAGACTCGGCGGCCGGCTGCTCGCGCCATTGCCGAGCCGGTCCGCCACCAGCGTCGCGTAACCGGCCGCGTTCATGGCGCGCCGGAAGTTGTAGGTGTCGGGCTGGTACGGGAAATCCCAGTACAGGTGGTTGTAGTTGGATCCCGACATGAGGATCATCACCGTGTCAGTGGGCCCCTCCGGCAGGCACAGGGTGCCCGCGATGGTGCCCTGCGGAACCGGGAACGTCACGTCCTGGCAGTGATCGGCAGGGGCCGCGGGATCGGCCTGCGCCAGTGCCGGAGCGAGGGAGAGCAGGGTCGTGGCCGCGCAGACGGCCAGCGCCCGCAACGAGGTGCGCACGTCAGGAAATCCCTTGGCTGAAGTCGACTTTCGCGGCGTCGTCGGCGACCGCGCCCGCCACCACCTCGAGCGTGCGCGCGTCGATGGGCGTGCAGCCCAGCCGCGCCAGCGTCGTGTGGCGGTGCTCGCTGTCGGCGTCTCGCATGGCGTGTTCGAGGTCTTTTTCGGTGTCGTACAGCGTGATCGAGAACATGGTCCCGTCCTGCTCGTCCAGGAAGAAGAAGATCTGGCGAGCACCCGGATCCGACATGGCGTACGGGACGACCTCGCCCTGGATGATGGGAAGATTGACCGCCATCGACTCCTGATCGACGGGGCATGAGGCCTTCATCAGACGGGCATAGAGCTTCTTCATCACCGAAATTCTTCCCAGGAGCGGTTCCGAGTCCGGCCATTCTCTGGCGAATGACGATACTCCACACAATGATCCGTGAACGGTGCATTCGGGAACGTGATCGGAGATCTACTATGCACGGTATGGGCGCGCGAAATGTGCACTTCGTCGGGAGCTTTCCGGCCGAGAGCACCGGCGATGCGATGCGGGCGATGCTCGACGGTGCGGGCACCCGATTGCGGACGCTGCCGACCGGGGAGACCAGGCGCTACGAGTGGTACATCCAGCCGATCATCGACGATCTGGTTACTCAGGGTGCGCTGGAAGTGAAACGCAGCGGTTCATGGTCGTCGAGCCGGGAGCGGACCATCCACCGCGCTGCCCGGGACGCCGGGCTGACCGGAGACATGATGGAGTTCGGCTACCGCGGCGAGGCCGAAGAAGCGCTGCCGACCTTCGAAACCCTACGCGCCGAACGGGATCTACCCGAGCTGTCACTCCAGATCGGCATGCCGACCGATTTCACGATGGCCTTCATCGCGATGGGGGCGGGCGGGGTGCGACGGTATCGGAAAGCCTTCCGCGACGCCATGATTCGCGATATCGAGGGCATTCGCGCACGGGCCGGCGACCAGGTGGTACTGCAGTTCGAGGCCACCGCCGAAATGGTGTTGATGGCCAAAACCCAGCCGCTGCACCGGCGTATCGATGCGGCGCTGGGCCTGGGCCGTAGCATCGCCGAGCTCGCGGCGGCCACCCCGAAGGGCACCCGCATCGGCGTGCACCTGTGTCTCGGGAGCATGCGCAACAAGGCCCGGACCACATTGCGTGATACCCGCCCGCTGGTCGAACTGGCCAATTCTATTGCCCGGCAATGGCCCTCGGGCCGATCCCTGGAGTTCATCCACGGCCCGCTCGCCGCCGGTGAGATTCCGCCCTCCACCCGCCCGGAGTTCTATGCCCCGCTCGCGGGCCTGGACCTACCGCCGACAACCCGCTTCTATGCGGGTTTCGTGCACGAGACCCCGACCGAAGCCCAGCAGATCCAGACGCTGCGCACCATCGAATCGGCGCTGGGCCGACCGGTCGACGGCGTCGCCGGCGCCTGCGGCCTGGGCCGGCGTCCCCGCCCGATCGCCGATGCGCTGGTCACGCGGGCGGATACGCTGGCGGCGGTGGATTGAGCGGTGCTGCAGTGGGTTGGCCTGCGCCGCAGCCGTTTTCGTCCCGGCGGTCAGTTCTTGCGGCCGATGCCGCACAGGACCACCAGGCGGGTGGGCTGGAGGTCGCCTTCGAGCCATTCATTGGCGGGCGCGAGGCCGGGCGGCAGCATCTCCAAGCCCTCGAAGAAGCGCTCGACCTGCTCCGGCGGCCGGAAGTCGACCTGGGAGGGGCTGCCGACGGTGTCACTGGTGGAGGCGTTCTGGAAGAACGGGTGGGTATTGGTGGAGGCGTGCTGGATGACCAGCAGGCTGCCCGGCGCCATGGCGTCGCGCAGGCGTGCCACGGCCTCGTGGGGCTTCTCGTCGTCCATGACAAAGTGCAGGACGCCGACGATCACGACGGCAACCGGCAGGGAGAAGTCGATTCCGCCCTCGGTGCGCGCTAATTCGAGAATTTTGTCCGGTTCGCGAACGTCCGCGAGGATGGGCGTGACGCCCGGTGCGCTGGTGAGCAGCGCATTGCTGTGGGCGTACACCACGGGGTCGTAATCGATGGAGGCGACGATGGCGGACGGGTCGACCTGCTGTGCCACCTCGTGCACATTCGGGCTGATCGGAATGCCCGCGCCGATGTCCACGAACTGACGGATGCCTTCCTCTGCCGCGCGTCGCACCGCCCGCAGCAGGAATTGCCTGCTGTGCCAGGCGGTCTCCCGGGTGTCCGGGGCGACCTGCAGCATCTTGTCGCCGAGTGCGCGGTCGGCGTCGTAATTGTCCTTGCCACCGAGCATGTAGTTGTACACGCGAGCAGCGTTGGGCCGGAATGGATCCACGCCCACCGGTGCTCGATTGAACTCAGACACCGCACCTCCCTCGACATCCCCGCCGATCGTAACAATTCGCGGCGCACGCCAGAGAGAAACGCGGAGCTTCTCGGCAACCTGCCAGGCGTCGGAAAAAGCTCGCGAAACCGGGCCGAGGGTGCTCGATCTGCGCGGCCGGAAGCGCTGGAATGGTGCCCATGACTCGAATCGGAGCCGAACGGGTGCCGGTGGGAGCTGGACCCCTGACACGGGCGGCCGTGGTGGCGGTGGCCCGGCGCGGCGCGGGAGTGGAATTGGACGCGGATGCGCTGGCGGAGCTGGCGCGGGTGCGGCAGCACATCGACGCGCTGGCACACAGCGACCGGCCGGTCTACGGGGTGTCCACCGGGTTCGGGGCGCTGGCGCTGCGGCACATACCGGCGGCCCGGCGAACCGACCTGCAGCGCTCGCTGATTCGTTCGCACGCCGCCGGGGCCGGTGCACCGGTCGAGGCGGAGGTGGTGCGGGCCATGATGCTGCTGCGCTTGCGCACCCTGCTGTCCGGGCACACCGGGGTGCGGCCAGGGACCGCGCGGGCGCTGGCCGGACTGCTGGACAGCGGGCTGATTCCGGTTGTGCCGGAATACGGTTCGCTGGGCTGCTCGGGTGACCTGGCACCGCTGGCGGCGGTGGCGCTGGCACTCATGGGGGAGGGGTCGGTGCTCGGGCCCGGCGGTCCGCGCCCGATCGGGCCCGCGCTGGCCGAGCACGGACTGACGCCGATCACCTTGGCGGAGAAAGAGGGCCTGGCTCTCACCAACGGCACCGACGGCATGCTGGGCATGCTGGTGCTGGCCATCGAGGACCTGCGGCGGCTGTTCGACCTGGCCGATCTGACGGCGGCCATGAGCGTGGAGGCGCAGCTGGGCACCGATCGGGTGTTCGCGGCGGATCTGCAGGAGCTGCGCCCGCATCCCGGACAGGCGGTGTCGGCGGCGCGCATGCTGGCGGCGCTGGCCGGGTCCGAGATCGTGGCCAGTCACCGGGGCGAGGACTGCCCGCGGGTACAGGACGCGTATTCGCTGCGGTGCGCGCCACAGGTGCACGGCGCGGCGCGGGACACCCTGGACCACGCCGAGACCGTCGCCGCACGCGAATTGCGGTCCGCCATCGACAATCCCGTGGTGCTCGCCGACGGCCGGGTGGAGTCCAACGGGAACTTCCACGGCGCTCCCGTCGGCTACGTACTGGATTTCCTGGCCATCGCGGTCGCCGACGTGGCCGGCATGGCCGAACGCCGCACCGACCGCATGCTGGACGTGCACCGATCACACGGGCTGCCCGCATTCCTGGCCGCCGATCCGGGCGTGGACTCCGGCTACATGATCGCCCAGTACACCCAGGCCGGGGTGGTGACCGAGCTGAAGCGGTTTGCGGTGCCGGCGTCGGTGGATTCCATCCCGTCCAGTGCCATGCAGGAGGACCACGCGTCCATGGGCTGGACCGCGGCCCGCAAGCTGCGGCGCGCGGTGGACGGGCTGACCACCGTGCTCACCATCGAATTGCTCACCGCCGCACGCGCATTGGACCTCCGCGCACCTCTGCGGCCCGCTCCGGTGACCGGGGCGCTGCGGGATCTGGTGCGAGCACGGGTGCCGGGACCCGGGCCCGACCGCCACCTCGCACCGGATATCGCCACCGTGGCCGCACTGGTGCGGTCGGGTGCGGCGGATCACCTTCTCGACCGCGGGGTTTCGTCATGACGCGAATCGTCCGGGCCGCCCGCGGCGCCACGCTCACCGCCCGCACCTGGCCGACCGAAGCGGCCTGGCGCATGCTGCACAACAATCTGGATCCCGAGGTGGCCGAGCGGCCACAGGATCTCGTCGTCTACGGCGGGACCGGCCGGGCGGCCCGGGACTGGCCCAGCTTCGACGCCATTGCGCGGACCCTGCTCGACCTGCGCGAGGACGAGACCCTGCTGGTCCAGTCCGGTAGGCCGGTCGGCGTGCTGCGCACCCACGAGTGGGCGCCGCGGGTGCTCATCGCCAACTCGAATCTTGTTCCGGACTGGGCGAACTGGCCGGAGTTCCGCCGCCTGGAGGCGGCCGGGCTGACCATGTACGGGCAGATGACCGCCGGGTCGTGGATCTATATCGGCACCCAGGGAATCCTGCAGGGCACCTATGAGACCTTCGCGGCCGTGGCCGCCAAGCGATTCGGCGGCACCCTGGCCGGAACCCTCACGCTCACCGCGGGTCTGGGCGGCATGGGCGGGGCGCAACCGCTGGCGGTCACCATGAACGGCGGCGTGGCGCTGTGCGTCGAATGCAATCCGCGGCATGCCCGCCGCCGGGTCGAGACCCGGTACCTGGACGAGATCGCGGACGACATCGGCGACGCCCTGGCCCGGGTGCTCGCCGCCAAGGCCGCACGGCGGCCACTGTCGGTGGGGCTCATCGGCAATGCCGCCGAGGTGCTGCCGGAACTGCTGCGCCGCGAGGTCGAGGTGGACATCGTCACCGATCAGACCTCGGCCCACGACCCGCTGACCTACCTGCCGATCGGTGTCGCACTGGAGGACTGGGACGACTACGCGGGCCGCAAGCCCGACGAATTCACCCGGCGCGCACGGGATTCCATGGCCATCCACGTCGGCGCCATGGTCGGCTTCCTGGACCGCGGCGCGGAGGTCTTCGACTACGGCAATTCCATTCGCGGCGAGGCGAAGCTGGCCGGATACGAGCGCGCCTTCGACTTCCCGGGCTTCGTGCCCGCCTATATCCGGCCCCTGTTCTGCGCGGGCAAGGGGCCGTTCCGCTGGGTCGCCCTGTCCGGAGACCCGGCCGATATCGCCACCACCGACCGCGCCATTCTCGAGCTCTTCCCCGAGAACGAGTCCCTCGCCCGCTGGATCCGCCTGGCGCGGGACCGGGTCGCGTTCCAGGGCCTGCCCGCCCGCATCTGCTGGCTCGGCCACGGCGAACGCCGGTCCGCCGGACTCCGATTCAATGAGCTGGTCGCCGGCGGTCAGGTCGCGGCCCCCATCGTGATCGGCCGCGATCACCTCGACTGCGGCTCGGTCGCCTCGCCGTACCGCGAAACCGAAGCCATGGCCGACGGCTCCGACGCCATCGCGGACTGGCCGCTGCTCAATGCCCTCGTCAATACCGCGTCCGGCGCGAGCTGGGTCTCCATCCACCACGGCGGCGGCGTGGGTATCGGCCGCTCCATCCACGCCGGTCAGGTCACGGTCGCCGACGGCACCCCGCTGGCCGCCCAGAAGATCGACCGGGTCCTCACCAACGACCCGGCCACGGGCGTGCTGCGCCACGTGGACGCCGGATACCTGGAGGCGGAATCGGTCGCCCGCGCCAAGAACATTCGAATTCCATTGTGGGAGGGCTGATCCGGTGCCTCAATCCAGGTCGATGCGGACACTCAGGAGGTCGGTGCCCATCACTCGGACGGCTGCGCTGTTGGCCTTCGGGAGGGTGCGCAGACGGGCGATGGGGTCGTCGTCGGGCAGGAGGTGGGCGGTGCCGGTGTACCAGCGGCCGTGGAGGCGGAGGCGGACGCGGGGGTCGGCTTCGATATTGCGGATGTACTGGGAGCGGGTGCCGAATTCGGAGACCAGCCAGAAGGACGCGCCGGAGCGGCGGCCGCCGATGGGGGTTGTGCGTGGGCGGCCGCTGACCCGGCCGGTGGTCTCCAGCAGGGTTTGGATGGGTAGGCGGCCCAGGATCGGGTTGCCCACCCTCCGCTGAAATGTCGTGACCATGGCGTGTTGCAGATCGCGTCGGCTCGGCATGGACCGACGCTAGCACCGGCCGCGGCTCACCGGGCCAGTTGCAGGGCCAGCGTGGCGGCGGCCGGGGCCAGGTAGAGCAGGGGGAAGGGGGTGGTCTTGTAGGAGTGGGCGCGGATAGTGGTGGCCGCGGCCCCGGTGAAGTAGAGGATCAGGCCGATGGCGGCCGCGATGCCGAGGGGCGGGAGGAAGAAACCGGCCACCAGGCCCAGCGCGCCGGCCGATTTGGCCAGGGCCAGCCAGTTCCACCAGGTGCGCGGGACGCCATAGTCGATCAGCGGGTCCACGACGAACTGCTGCCCGGTGAACAGGGAGTAGCCGGAGAAGCCGATCCAGAGGGCCGAGACGACACCGACGATGTGGTAGGCGAGGTTCATGGGAGCCACGTCCTTTCAGGTTTGCTGTGCTCTTACCTGAATGACGAAGCAGGAGCCCGAGGAGTGACATCGGGGTCAGGGGAGGTGGGATTGCAGGAAGGAGAGCGCGTCGGGCAGGGAGGCGAGGAACGCGCCGCTGTGGTCCTTGCCGGGGTAGGCCGTGACGGTGACGTGCACCCAGGGGTTGTGGTCCTGGAGGGCGGCACCGTAGGCGGGGGTGTCGGCCGGGGGGACGTCGATATCGGCGGTGCCGTAGCCGATCATGAGGTCGGCGGGGACCAGGTCCTCCTGATAGGAGACCAGCGATCTGATGTCGGTCTCGAAGGTCGGGGTGGGGTTGTCCGGATCGGCGACGAGCGCCTCGGGGCGGCGGCCCCCGGCGGCGGCCACCAGATCCGAAAGGCATGCGGTGGCGGCCTTTTCCACGTACTGCCTGCCGAAGTCGGACAGGTACGGGGTCACGGTGCCGGGCGCGAGCTCCTCCAGCGCGGCGAGATAGTAGCCCGCGTAGCCGACCTGGTTCTCGGAGCCGGTCGAGCCGCGGCGGAACATCTCACGCAGGCTCTTGGCCGGATTCGTGCGCAGGCCGGTGGCGATCACGCCGGTGAGTCCCCTGACAGCGGCCGGGTTCCGGGCATAGAGGGCGGCCGCGCTCATGACGGCGTGCGCGCCCTCGGACTGGCCGATGAGCACCCAATGCGCCGACAGCGGGACGGGCAGACCGCGGACCGCCGTGATCGAGTCGAGAATGGAGCGGCCCTCGACCGCGGTGTTGTAGTAGCTGAAATTGCCGCCGGTGCCCAGACCTTGATAGTCGGGCGCCAGCACGGCGTAGCCCCGGTCCAGAATCTGGTTGAAATAGCTGCGATTTCGATCCGACTGCGGCCGATGCGAGGGCGCGCAGTCATTGCCGATCCCGGTCGTGCCGTGCGCCCACACCACCAGCGGCCAGCCACCCTGCGGCGGCAGCCCGGACGGCAGATACAGCGCCGCGCCGGCCCGGGCCGGATTCTCCCGCTGATCGACGGTGGTGTAGGTGAAGCCGAGCGACTCCGCGGCCCTGTCGAAAGACCATGCGCCATTGAGCAATTCGATACCGCTCAGCCGCCCGAGATCATTGCTGTCGGCCGTGGCCGGCGCCGCCGTCACGGCCAGGGTGGCGGTCAGCGCGGCGCAGGCGCTCATCGTGCCCGCGGCCAGTGCGGCCTGCCGGACAGCGGCTGCGAACCTGCGACGAATCGGCATGGCCATCACTCCCTTTCGGCGGGCAACCCCCCGACCATACCGCCGTCATTCCATCCCGTGCGCCTGCGCCACCAGATCGAAGAACACCCAGACGCCGCCCTTCTGATACGCGTCCGGTGTCTCCGATCCGCCCAGGAACGGGTACGGGGTGGCGATGTACACCTCGTCGTCGGCGAGCGGGCCAAGGCGCCGGCGGATCTCGGCGACGTGCCCCGGCTGGAGGACATAGGTGATGACGTTCGGGTCGAACAGGACCCGGCTGACGAACTCGGTGATCTCGGTGAAGACGCCGTACGGCTTCACGCCGGGGCTGTATGGATCGAGGATCCCGTACTCGCCGGTCCGGCTGCTCATCAGGAACGCGCACCCCAGATCCGAGTAACCGACCACCGTGTCGAACTGCGGATAGTGTTCGGCCCAGGCCGGCATCACCCGGTCCATACGCTGGTCGCCGATCAGGCGGAAGGGAACGCTGGTCACTGCGCCCATCCAACCAGACCGGCGACCGGGACCGATCCTCGACAGGTCCGGCCGTACCGCACGAAGATCGAATCACCCGTCGTAGTGGAGGTGCCCGTGACCGAAGAATGGCGCAAAGTCGCTGAGCGCGTCCGCAACTGGGGCCGCTGGGGTGAGGACGACCAGCTCGGCACCCTGAACCTGCTGACCCCGGACCGCATCGCCTTTGCCGCCACCCGGGCGCGCGCGGGCCGCACCATCCAGCTGGGCATCCCGTTCGACGCGTACGGACCGCAGGGCTCGAGCGGCTTCCGGCGCAACCCCATCCACCTCATGGCCGTGGACGGCGGCGACGCCGACCTCGCGACCGCCCTGGACGGCTGGGGTGGCCGGAACGAGGCACAGGTGGCGGGCATGTACGCCGCCGGCCCGATGCGCTACAACGACGACTACATCATGATGCCGCTGCAGACGGCCACGCAGTGGGACGCGCTGTCCCACGTGTACTACGACGGCCTGCTCTACAACGGCTATCCGGCCGCGGCCGTCACCAGCTTCGGCGCCGCCAAGCTCGGCATCGAACACGTCGCCGAGCGCGGCGGCGTGGTGGGCCGCGGCGTGCTGCTGGACGTGGCCCGGCACCACAACCTGGATCGGCTCGAGGCCGGGACCGTCGTCACGCCGCAGGACCTGCAGGCGACGGCGGACGCGCAGGACGTCGAGCTGCGCCCCGGCGACATCCTGCTGGTGCGCACCGGCTGGTGGACCCGATTCCTCGAAACCAGAAGGGCCGCAGAATGGTTCGGCGGCAGCCCCGGCCTGAGCTGGCGCTGCGCGGAATGGCTGCACGAGCACGATATCGCCGCGGTCGCGGTGGACAATCCGGCCGTCGAGGTCATGCGCCCCGAGGACGGCGTCATGATGCCGCTGCACATGCTCGCGCTGCGCGACATGGGGCTGCCGCTCGGCGAGATCTGGGACCTCGAAGCCCTGGCCCGCGACTGCGCCGAGGACGGCGTCCACGACTTCCTGCTGTGCGCGCCCGCCCTGCGGATCCCGGGTGCGGTGGGGAGCCCGATCAGCCCCATCGCCATCAAATAGACCGGCCGGGAACACCTTTCAGAACGCCGCCAGCACCAGGGCGGCGATGAAGACCACCTGCACCAGGCCCCGCAGCGGCAGCGGCATCGACTTGATGCCGAGGTCGGCGCGGGCCGCCCGGACGTTGGCCGGGAACAGGAAGACCAGCATGACGGCCAGGCAGACGGCTGCCAGGGGCGCCGCCCACGGGATGAGCAGGCCGATGGCTCCGGCCAATTCGAGGACACCGGTCAGGGTCACCAGGCCCGCCGGATTGGGCAGGCGCGGCGGAACCATGGCGATCAGGCCGTCACGGCGGGGCTGGAGGAAGTGCGCCGACGCGGTCAGCGCGAACATGGCGGCTAGGCCGATCCGGGCGGCGTGCGGCCAGGAGTTCAGCCAATCGGCGAGATCGAGCCACCCGGCCAGGCGGGCCAGACCGGAGACGACGACGAGAACGATGAGCGGTGCCATCGCGGACTCCTCTGGGGGAGATCAATCTTGACGGGGACATGAATGATCATCGGCGACCATTTATTCCGGATATCCACGATGGCAGACCACCCCGGACGTCGGGACGAGGCTCGGCGGTATGGGCCCGAAACCCGGGCCGGCCCGGTAGATTCGGCACCGCTCATGGTCAAAATTGGACAGCCCATCCGGACACTGCAGTACGCGCCGACGGCCGGTTCCCCCACCGGTCTCGAACTGCTGACCTTCGACCAGCTGCGCCGGATGCCGGTGGCCGCCGGCCACGAGGTGATCCGCGGCGACTTCCACGTCCTGGCCCGCTGCACCGCCGGAAGCGGGCGCATGACCATCGACTTCGTCGCGCACGACCTGGCCGCCGACACGGTCGCCTGGATCCGGCCCGGCTGGACCCACCGCTGGGACGATATCGCCGAGCTGAAGGGCGATCTCATCCTGTGCCGCTCGGAACTGGTGCCCGCCGCGGCCCTCGGACATCTGCCGTCCCCGGCCACACCCCCGGTGGTGACCGCGAATCCCCTGACCGACTCCGCCTTCGAACATCTGATCAGTGAATACGCCGTCGATCCGCCGAACGCGGCCATCCTGCACCACCTGCTCAGCGCGGTGACGCTCCGGCTGGCCGCGGGTCTGCCCGCCCTGCCCGACCCCACCGACCTCTTCGACCGTTTCGCCTGCCTGGCCGAGCGGTACCACGCCGAAACCCGCGAAGTCGCCTGGTACGCGGCCCAACTCGGCTACTCGCCCCGCACCCTCTCGCGCGCCGTCCAATCGGCCATCGGCGCCACCGCCAAGCAGTACCTGAACGCCCGCGTCACCCTCGAAGCCAAACGCCTGCTCGCCCACGAGCCGGTCACCACCGCCGAATGCGCCCGCCGCCTCGGCTTCGACGACCCCGCCAACTTCACCAAGTTCTTCCGCGCGAACACCGCCACCACCCCGACCCAGTTCCGCCTGGATCTCACCGGGCAATAGATCCGGCCCGAGGCGAAGCATCACCGCGATCCCGGCGGCACGCTGTTCGAATCCGACGGTGCGGGCATCGGCGCCGCCATGACGACAGATCGTTTCGGGGAAATTTGTGATTGCCGGGCGATTCGGCTGTGACCTCTCGGATCGTCGCGTTAAGTTGGGCCGGTGCGGGTGGAGATGACGAGCGATCCGGTGGAATTCCAGCGGCGGGTGGCCGGGTTTCTCGGGCGTGATCCCTTGCGGCACACGGTGATGTCGACGGTCCTCGCCAATGAGATCGCCGGTCTCACCATCGCCCGTGAGCCGTCCTATTTCGCGTCTGTGCACGCGGATGACGTTGTGGGCGTTGCCATGCGGAGCGCCGGGCGCGGAGTGTGGCTGGGGCAGTTGCCGATCGACGCGGTGCGGCTCCTGGTGACCCGATTCGCCGAGCTCCTGCCGCAGATCGACGACGTGCACGGCACCGAACCACTGGCCGGGCCGTTCGCGGCGGCGTGGAGTGCGCTGCGCGGCAGGGCGTATCACGCGGACCACGGTGCGCGGCTGTACCGGCTCGGGCCGCTGCGCCCGCCGCTCGTGCCCCCGGGCAGGGCTCGCCCCGCCACCGCGGCGGATATCGATGTCAGCGGGCGCTGGCTCGCCGAGATGGCCCGCGAACTGGGCGACAAGCACCTGGCCATGAACGACAAAGGAATCCGCGCCCGCATCGAGGCCGGACGCTGGTGGCTGTGGGAGGGCGACGGACAACCGGTGTCCCTGACGGCGCACCAGGTCCCGGTCAACGGCTGGGTCCGGATCGGGCCGGTCTTCACGCCCCGGGCTGCACGCGGCCACGGCTACGCCTCGGCACTGGTCGCGGAGGTTTCCCGGCGGCTGCGCGAGACCGGGGCCGAGGTCTGCCTGTACGCCGACATCGACAATCCGACCTCGAACAAGATCTACCGCGCCATCGGATTCGAGGCGGTCATGGACGAGGCGCACTACACCTTCGAGTGAGCGTCGTGTCACCTTCTTCTATCGGATCACCACGCTGGCCACGTCCGCGATCCGGTCTCGGATGTGTCGCATCGTGCCGGCTGCGACTGCCTTTCCGGCTCCGAGTGAAGGACGGTCACGCCTTGTGCGCGAGGCCGCCGTAGGCGGCGATCGGGGCGGGTTCGCCGATCCGCGCGGGGTTGATGCGCCATTCGGTGATGCGCACGAACCCCGGCTCGTCGAAGGACAGGCCGTCGAAGGCTGCCCGGATCTGCTCCTGGGTACGTGGGTAGTACGGGACGCCACCGGATTTGGCGTATTCCTCGCACAACTCCACGTACGGCCGACTGTCGGTGGTGCCGTCCCACAGCACCAGATAGCTGCCCGACGGTACTGCCTGCATGACCGTGCGCACGATCCGCAGCATGTCGTCGTAGGTGCGGGCGTGCCCGAGCACCCCCATGAACATCACCGCGATGGGCTGCTCGAAGTTCAGCACGGTGCGGGCCTCGGCGATGATCTGCTCGGGATCGTGGAAGTCGCGCTCGATATAGGTGGTGACACCCTCGGCGGTGGTGTCGGTCAGCAACGCGCGCGCGTGGGCGAGTACCAGGGGGTCGTTGTCGACGTAGACGATCTTGGCTGCCGGCGCCACGGATTGGGCGACCTCATGGGTGTTCTGCATCGTGGGCAGGCCGGTGCCGACATCGAGGAACTGACGAATCCCGGCTTCGCGGGCGAGGTGGCTGACCGCGCGGATGAGGAACTCGCGCGATTGCACCGCCATGGTCGCGATGTCGGGATCGATCTTCAGGCTCTGCTCACCGACCTCCCGGTCGATCTCGTAGTTGTCCTTGCCGCCCATCCAGAAATTCCAGATCCGCGCCGAATGCGGGATATCGGTACGGATCACCGGTCCGGTCTCGTTCACGTCGAATTCCATTCCTTCGTCGATGTACACGCCCCACACCAGCCATGCTGCCCGCCCCGACCCGGTCGTGCACCTCCGGCGTCCTGCAACGCTACAAAGCGCAACCCAGCCCGTATAGTAGTCCGAACATGTTGCCCCAAAGCAACTTCCATAATCAGCCGAATCTGCATATTCGGTCCCACCGCGCGCAGCCCGGAATATCCGGTCCAGCCGGACATTCGACTTGAACTACCATGACAGGCGCACATAGTGACCATGGGTTCGGGTTCGCGGAACATCAGGCCGCGCCGTCCTGGCAGGAAGGACGACCGTGGCTGCTGACCTGGTCGAAGGCGAACTGAGTATCGATGGATTGCGCCGGACCTTCGGGGTGCGTCCACCGCGGCGGCAGCACGCGCCACTGGTGCTGGTGCTGCACGGAAACCAGGGGCCGGCGGCGACCGAGCGGCTGATGTACGACTGGACCAGCTTCGCCCGGCACGCCGACGAGTGGGGGATCGGGGTCGTCTACCCGGACGGGTGGGAAGGCTGTTGGGCCGACGGTCGCGGGGTCACCACGGCGGACGAGGCGGGCGTGGACGATGTCGCCTTCCTGCGGGCCGTGATCGACTGGTGCGCTGCGCAATTCGACAGCCAGGACGATCGCGCGGTCGTCACCGGCATCTCCAACGGTGCGTTCATGTCGCATCGGATGGCCCTCGAGGCCGGCGATCGGGTGGCGGTCTTCGCCGCCGTCGCGGGCGGGCTGCCGGAGGCGCTGACCGGGATCCGGCCCGGGCACGCGGTGTCGGCCATGCTCATCAACGGCGACGCCGATCCGGTGGTGCCGATCACCGGCGGCTACTCGCGGAATCTCGGTCCGAACGGCGAATCGCGGGGCGGCACCAAGGGATTGGCGGACTCCGCGCGATACTGGCGCGTGCTCGACGGTTGTGCCGGGCCCGGTGAGATCGTCACCACCGACCGGTCGACCCGCACCACGGTGAGCCAGGGCGTGGGCGGCACCGTGGTATCGGAGTGGACGGTCTTCGGCGGCGGCCATACCTGGCCAGGCACACCGGTGCCGGAGCCCTGGGCCGGCAGCCCGGGCTCGGCCGTGTCGCTGGAATTCGATGCCGCCGAGCAGATCTGGCGCTTCGCCGAGCCGCTGTTGTTGTCAGCGGACGCCCGCAAGCTCTGAAAAGCTCTATCCGCCAAAGGAGAACGGAATGGCGATCATCGGCAGGCTGCTGCGTAACCGGCGCGCCGCGCCCGAGGACCTGGCCTGGTGCCGGCCGAATCTGGCAGTGGGTGACGTCTTCGAGGTGACCAGCACGGATTTCGAGCACGAGGCGGCGCTCGATGTCCGGCACGCCATGAAACGGGTCGGGGGACAGGACCTGTCGCCCGCACTGGCCTGGTCGGGAGTCCCCGCGGGCACCGCGCAGCTGCTGCTGGTGGTGGAGGATCAGGACGCGCCGTTCGGCGGTCCGTTCGTGCACGCGCTCGCACTGCTCGATCCGAAGGTCGGCGAACTGCCCAGTGGCGCACTGGCTTCCGACAGCACCGTCGACGGTGTCGAGGTGCTGCGCTCGAGCTGGGGGCGCGGATACGTGGGTCCGGGTCCGGTCCCGGGGCACGGGCCGCACCGGTACGTCTTCCAGGTCTTCGCGCTGACGGAGCCGGTCGCCATCCCCGGCGGCGGCGCTCCTGAATCGGCCAAGCCGCGAGCGGTACTCGCCGCTGCCAGGGCGCACGCCCGGGGCCGTATCGACGGCTTCTACGAACGTCCCTGACGGGATACGGCAAAGACCCCCTGGGAATGACGAAGAGCCGCGGCCCGATAGGCCTGCGGCTCTGTTCTTTTCCGATACCACTGTCAGTTGGCGGTGTTGACCGGTAGCGACAGCACCACCTCCTGCTCGTTCTCGGGCAGGTAGTGGACGTTCACCACGCGGCCGACCTGGACCATCGAGACCGCCGCCGGGGGCAGGAACTTCTCGGTACGCGTCTCGAAGGCGCTGCCGTCCGGGCGGGTGACCACCAGCACCAGATCCAGTCGCGAGTGGCCGTCGCGGATCTCCCCGGGCACCGACAGCGACCGCACCACGGCCTGGGCCGCGATCCCGCGCCGGGCGATATCGAGCTTGGCGGGGGTGGTGAAGCCCTTGCGGATGTTGGCCGCGTTCATGGCCTCCTGCGCCGCGGAGGTATCTCCGGACATGTCCACCTCGACCTTCTCGAGCCGGTCGGGCAGGTAGCGGACCGGCAGCACCACGCCGGGCCGCAACAGCGCCAGCTGGGTCAGCGGCACGATCATCTTGGCGTGCGAGGCGAAGACCTTGCCGTCGGCGCCCTCGACCCGGAAGTCGATGCGCACCTGCGGCTGCTCGTTGAGGTAGACGCCGGTCTGGCGGACACCCTCGACGGTGCCCAGACCCACCAGGCCATTGCGGAACTGGGAGCTGTTGTTGCCGGTGAAGGCCGACATGATGCCGTCGCCGGTGAAGGCGAAGGCGATGGGGACGATGGTCAGGGCGATGATCGGCAGGGCCATCTGCGGGCCGACCCAGCCGAAGACGCTGTCGGAGGTGAGGCCGTGCCACAGGTAGTAGCCGATGGCCAGGACGCCGAGAGCGAGTGCTGCGTAGCGGATTTGGTTCTTCATGAGCTTTCCGGATCGGAGACGTGGGGGAGGAAGAGCCCGCTCATGCCCGGTGGCACGAGCGGGGAGAACAGGGCCCCCGCGTCGGGGGCCGGTGGACGGACCGGCTCAGCCGCCGACGATGGTGCTGCAGGCGAAGACGATCTCGAACTTCTCGGTCTTCGGGCCGGCCATCGGGTTGGACAGATCGGGGGTGCCGACGCCCTCGCCGGTGACGGTGTAGGTGTTGCCGCTCTTGGTCACCTTGGCGTTGCCGCCCGGCATGCCGTTGCCGAAGCCGAGCGCGTAGGGCTGGCCGTTGTCGCCGCCCTTGGTTCCGGTGATGCCGACCGCCTGCACGGTGGTGTCGCCGGTGATGGTGGCGCTCGCGCCGAGCGTGCCGTAGGTGGAGTTGCCGCTGTCGGTCAGTGCCAGCGCCAGATTGCCGCCCTGCTTGGCGCAGGTGGTCTCGAACTTGGCGGTGATCGCCTTGCCGTCGACCGAGGCCGAGGACGCGCCGCCGGCGGGGGCCGCGGAGCCCGGGGCCGAGGTGGCCGCGGCGGAGGTGGCCGCGGGGGCGGTGGTCGGGGTGGACTTGGAGCTGCTCGAGTTGCTGGAGCAACCGGTGACCAGCAGGGCCGCCGCGGCGGTGGCGGCGAGGACGGCGGTGGTCAGGCGGACGGGCTTGGAGTTCATGGTCATTCCTCGTTCTCGTGATGTTGGCTCCGTGGTGGAACCGATGCCAGAACCGTAGAAATCGGCACCCGGCCTACCGATCCCAACTTCCGGCACGCGAAAGGCGGTGGAACTGGGCTAACCTGGGCGAATGCGACGACCGCGGGCCATGGTGCTGGATGAGGTGTGGCGCCGCCTCGACGGGGTCGAACCCTTGAGCGGACCGCACGGCGGGCCCCTGCGGCGGACCGTCAAGCTGATCCTGGATCCGCTGGTCATCCGCCCGGTTCAGCACCCGCAGTGCGCGGGCTCGATGCTCTCCGCCGACGGAGCGGTGTTGCTGGCCACCCGGATTCACGCCGCCGCCGATGTCCTGCGCGCCACCGCGGCCTGGTTCACCCTGCTCAAGCAGACGCGCCGGGCGCTGCGGATCACCGAGGGCAATGCCCAGGACCTGTACTTCCAGCGCTGCTTCGAACTCGCCACCGTCTCGGGCCCGCCGGACCCGGTCGGCGACCGCCCCGCCGCGGAAGCCGCGCTGCGCGAGATCCACGGGCTCGCCGCCGGCCGCACCACCCAGGCGCTCAAGGAATACCTGTCCGAGCCCGCCCGGGTCGGCGAGCTGACCGAACTGATCCAGACGGCGTGGCGGCGGCGCCCGCTGACCGAGGTGCCCGACCACTCCGAGCTGCTGGCCGGACTCCTGGAGGACTGCGCCGCAACCAGATTCGACAGCGCCGGTGACCCCGCCGATCTCGACGCCGCCATCGACGCCTACGTCGGCACCCACACCGGAATCCGGCTGTGGCTCAATGAAATAGGATGCACCGCACAGGAATTCGGACTCACGCTGTACCCCCTTCCGCTCCCGCCCCAGGTCGGTTTCTCGGCCTCCACCGCCACCCTCGGCCTGCCCCTGGACCGCACCATCCACGAGCGCGTCTTCACCGTTCTGCAAGCCTCCAGCGAACGGTCCGACCTGCCTGCGATCCCCGAACTGGTCGCCGCCGAGATCGCCCGCGCCTGTGCCCCCTGGGCCCTGCTGGACGAATCCCTCCGGGTGGCCGCTGCCGCCGGTGCCACCCTGGCGGTCGACCTCCGCCCCCTCGGCGCACCGCTTCCCATCGGCTACGCCCCGGACGGCGACGCCACCCCCGCTCCCAGATCCACTGTCACCCTGGCCGGCGCGGCCACCGGTCTGCTGGGCGCGGCCGTCGGCCTGACCGGCACGGCCGCCGGGCTGCTCGCCGGCTCGACCGGGCTGGCGGGTACCGCGGCCGGGGTGACGGGCGCCGTCGCCGGATTGACCAGTGCCGCAGCCGGTCCGACCCGGCCGGGCGCGCCGGCGAGCGGTGGTGCGGCGGCGCGGTTGATCAATGGGCGATGGCAGCGCGAGGCCTATGTGCTGCAGGCCCGGCGCATGGCGGTGCGGGTGGACGCGGTCGACGGTCCACTGGGGGCGATAGCGGCGGATCTGCGCGTGCCGTGGCGCCCCTACCTGCGCAGACTATGGGCGCGACTGCACGGGCGGGACGTCCGTGAGTTCCCCGTGTACGCCGTGGACGAGCTCTGGGATCTACTGGACGGCGTGGCCCGGTCGGTGATCCTGGACCACCGGATGCGGGTGAAACGGGCCCTGGCCGCCGGCGCGGCGGCCGAGCCCGGCGATCGGGAATCGAGGGTGGGATGACGAACTCGGCGGTCACGATCCACCGCTACCCCGACGGGTTGCGCGGCATAGTCCCGGTCGGCGACCCGGCCGCCCTGCACGCCGCCCCGGGGCCCGACTCCATGGTGCTCGAGGTCGTCGGCGGCCACCTCATCTGGAGTGTGCTTGCCGGACAAGAACTTCCGGCGGCGCTGATCGACGATGTGGATGCCGCGCAGGAATGGGTGTGGGCGCTCTACGGCGAATCCGCCGCCCTGGCCCTCGACTCCGTCCGGCCGGGCGGGCCGGTAGCGATAGCAGACGAGCAGCCGGTACCGGCGGTCGCCACGGACGCGCGCCCGGTCGAGGTGCCCGCCGCTCCCGCGCTCCGGTCCCAGGCCGTCAGCGCCCGCCGACTCGCATACGCGCACTGGGCATCCCGGTGGTGGCCGGCGTCCACCCTGGACGGCATCGCCGACCTCGACCCGGCGCTGCTGGACCGCGATATCGCCCTGCTGACCGAGGAGTGCGAACTCCTGGTGGACGGCGTGGACGCGCTCGCCCCGCCCGCTCCCGCCTATCTCGAAACATCCTTGCGCGCTTCGGATTACGCCCTTGCCGCCGGTGACGAGGCCAGGCCCGGCGGCCCCCTGGTGCTGGCCCGCGGTAGCGGCGGGTGGGACTGGCGTCGCTGCCCGCCCGGGCTGGTCGACGCCTCCGAATCCGCGGTGTCCTGGGAACTCGTCCGCGACGCCGGAGCGACCAGCGTGGCCATCGCGGTGGCGGCGCATCCGGGCCTGCCCGATGCGGTTCCGGCCCACCTGCGGCCCTGGGCCCGCATCGATACCGGCCGCGGCGAGCTCGACACCGAGCTGCGGGCCGCCGACGACACCTGGATCGGCGAATCCGTGCTGTCCGCACCGGCTTCCGCCGTTCGGGTCGCCATCCACGTCCCCGGTTTCGGGCCGGATCCGGAGGCCGGCCCGGCCTCGGCCGATGGCCCGGCCACCGACACCGCGGCCGCCCTGCGCCGGCAGATCCGCGACTTCGCGACCGCCCGGCTCCGCACAGCGGCCGGCCCGGCCGTCGACGACTCCGGCCCGCTCGCCCCGTTGCTCGCCGAAATCGCGGCCGCAGAGGCGGATTCGGACTACTGACATGTCGCATGTGGAGTCGGTGGGCGACACCGCGGAGAGTCCATTGCTGCGGGCCGGGGCGGAGGCGGTCGCGCGGGGCGAGTTGTGGGAGGCGCTGCGGGTCTTCGAGCAGGCCGCGGAGACCGAGACCGGGGATCTGCGGCTGTGCGCGCTGGTGGACGTGGCGGTGGTGACCGATCAGCTGGGGGAGCACGCGGCGGCGGTGGAGCGGTTTCGGGAAGCGTTGGGGGAGATGTCTTCGGACGCGCGGCGGATGTATCCGGGTGCGCTGATCGGGTTGTCGCAGGCCATGCAGAACCTCGGGGATCTGGATGGGGCGCAGGAGGCGCTCGAGCGGGCTCGGTCGGCCCTGGATCGCGCGGATGCGCCGGGGGACCTGCGCCTGGCATGCCTGGTGTCGTCCACGGCGGTGGCGTTGCATCGGCAGCACTGGTGGCGGGCCCTCGATCTGGCGGTCGAATCCCTGGACGCGGCACGGCGTTTCGATCCCGAGCGGGTCGGGCACCCGCTCATGAATCTGGCCGCCGCCCACTTCGAGACCGGGCGCTGGGAGCTGGCACAGGATTTCGCCGGTCAAGCCCTGGCGGCCTTCGAGGCGGTGAACGACAGCGCGGGGGTGGCCCAGACCCGGCAGAACCTGGCGCTGATGTACACGCGTACCGGATCTTTCGATGAGGCCGAACCGCTGCTCGCCGCCGCCCAGGAGCACTTCGAGGCGGCCGGCGCGGCGCATCGCGCCGGAATCGGGCTGAAGGTCATGGGATTCATCGCCGAGCACCGGGGTCGGCCGGAGGTGGCGCAAGCCCGGTATCGCGAGGCTCTGCGCCGATTCGAGGAATCCGGGGCGGTCATCGACACCGCGGATGTGCGACTCCGCTCGGCCACCACCGCATTCGCGGCCGGGCGGTTCGAGGAGGGCGAATCCGAACTGGCCGCCGCCCGCGCCATCTACGCGGTGCGCGGCCTGGGCCTGCACTGCGCGCAGCTCGACTACTGGCACGCGGGGCTGCTGGAGCCGCTCGTCGCCCGGGTGCCCGGATTGCTCGCGCGGGCAGTGGATCTCGCGGTTCCGGCGGCGCTGGCCCTGGACGCCGTCCGCTACGAGCTACCCGACGGCGCCCAGCGCGACACCTGGAACCGTCGCATCGTGAATCCCGCGTTGCGCCTGGCCTTCCGGTACTCGTATCTGGCCGGTGATGCCCGGCTGGTCGCCGATCTCATCGAAAATCAATGTGCGGGAACAATTGTGGATATCGACAGGCTGTCAGCGGAACCACCCGCGCCGCTCGATCTGTTCCAGCCGTTCGAACCGCCGTCCGAGTCGGCCGCCGTTCAGGACGCGCTGCAACTCGGCACCGCGCTCGCGGTGGTGGCGGCCGGCGCGGGCCTGCCCGTCAGCCCGCCGCCACGGGTCTCCGTGCCGCCGGACGGCCATATCGCCCTGTCCGCCTGGCTGGATGCCGCCGAGCAACGCTACGGCCGTCGCGTCCGTGCCGAACGGGTGATACCCGTATGACACCGACCGTCTGCGTCCGCATGGCCGATGCGGGCGACCTCTACCTGACCTGGCGCTGGACCGACGAGAGCGCGCCCGGCGGCGTCGGCGTGGTGCCGGAGGACCAGGTCGCGGGAGCCGTGGCCCGGTTCGCGGCGGCCCTGCCCGCGCCCGGCGTGGCCGGTGGTCTCGAATCCGCGCTCACCACCGGTGAACTGGCCTCCTATCCGGCGGAAAACACGCTGGCCCAATACCTCTCGTCGACCTTCCTGCCCTACAACCTGGCGGTGCGGCTGCACGAGCTCTATTCGCAGGGCATCCGGCCGCGCATCCGCATCCAGCCGTCGCCGCGCACCGCGCAGGTGCCGTGGGAGCTCATCGCCCCCGATCCGGAGGTGCGACTGGTGGAGATCGCCGACGTGAGCGTGCTCGCGCCCACCGGCATCGTGCACGCGCCCGCCCGGGCGACACGGTCGTGGGCGGACACCCGGACGCTGCCGGTGGTCGCCATCCTGGATCCGCGGGTGCCCGGCTTCCGCGCCGACTCCGCACTGGGATCGGTACTCGGCCGGATGGCTGCGGACGCGCCACTCGCCGCCCTGGTCGCCACGCACGCCGCGGCCGATCGGCTGAGCCCGGCCGTCGGCGATCCCCTCGCGGCGTTCCGCCGGACCGATCTGGACCGGGCCTGGCTGAGCCGCACCCTGCACGCGGGCGCGGCCCGCCTGCTGTACGTCGGTCACGTCACCGCCGCGGCCCCCGAATCCGGCCGCAGCGAATCGGCCACCCTGCACCTGTCCTGCACCGCCGCCAGTCCGGGCTGCGCACCGGCCTACCGTGACCATCGCCCGCTCTCGGCCCGCGACCTGTTGCTCGGCACACACGCGCTCACGGACGGTGCGGGCCATGACTATTCGGGCAACGGGCACGGAGAGGCGGTTCCGCGCACCGGGCCCGAAATCTGGCCGATCCCGAGCCGGGTCGCCCTGATCGCCTGTGAGAGCGGCGGCGACCTCCGTTTCGCCGAGCCCCTCGGCCTGGTCGCGGCCATGCTCACCGGAGGCGCGGAAGTGGTGACGGCCGGACGCTGGCCACTGCCCACCGATCTCGCCTTCCATCGCTTCGCGGGCACGCCCACCACCACGCACCCCTTCCAGGAAGCGGTGTGCGCCATCGACGCCGCCCACGAATCGCCCGATCCGGTCGCCGCTCTCAACGCGTGGCAGCGCGCGCATCTGGCCGCCTGGCGCAGCACCGGCGAGATTCAGCACTCCCCGCTGATCTGGGCCGCCTTCGCCACGGTCGACGCCCGCCGCTGAGTCGCCGGAACGGCTGAGCCCCCAGAACTATCGCCCCAGGAAGTCACGGGTCACGGAAGGATAACGGCCCCACCAGCTTTCCGATGAAGCCTCACGAAAGATCGGGAGCGGAGGGCGCGAATGGCGCGAATCGTGACAGGCATCGTGGTGGCGGCGCTGGCGGCCGCCCTGGCATTGATCGCGGGGCCGATCGGCCGCGCCGAGCCGGATGGCCTGCGCCACTGCGAGGTCAGCGCGGGCCGGCAGCCCGAGACCGCGAAACCCGAAGAGGTGGGACTGGATTCGGCCGCGCTGCGGCAGGCGGTGGACTTGGCCTCCGACCCGACCCGATTCACCGTCCAGGTGTTCCGCAACAACTGCCTGATCGGCGGTGGGCCCACCAATCAACGCGCGGGCGGCGTCGCCTGGAATCTGTGGAGCGGCACCAAGAGCGTGGTGTCCATGGTCGCCGGGATCGCCGTGGACGCACACGAACTGCGCGTGGACGATCCGATCGACGTCTACCTGCCCGCCGGGCTCGGCGACGCCGAACATCGCGCGATCACCGTGCGCAGCCTGCTGACCGAGACCTCCGGCATGGAGGTCGCCATCGCCTCCGAGGGCGTCACCGGGCTGGCCCGGCTCGACCCGAACGTGGTGGCGCAGGCGCTGGCCATGCCCATCGAGCATCCGCAGGGCGAGACCTGGCAGTACAGTCAGCGGGCCGTGGACCTGCTGGTCTACGTCGTCCAGCAGGCCGTCGGCGAGGACTTCCAGACGTACGCGCAGCGGAACCTGTTCGACCCCTTGGGCATCGAGAAGTCCGACTATCTCTGGGCGCGGGACCGCAGCGGCAACACCTACGGGCACGCCCACCTGGTGCTGCCGCCCGACGACTACGCCAAACTCGGCCTGCTACTGGTGAATCGCGGCAATTGGCATGGCCGGCAGCTGATCTCCACCGGCTACCTGGCCGAGGCCACGACGCCGAACGATGTCAATCCCTGCTACGGCTTCCTGATCACCGTCAACGGCCCGGATTGCGAGGACCTGTTCCCGGGACTGCCCAAGGACGCCATCCAGATGGCCGGGATGATGCGCCAGGACAACTTCATCGTCCCCAGCCTGGGCCTGCTGGTCAGCTGGACCGGTGTCACGGTTCCCGGTGGCGCGGTGAGCTTTCCGCACGACGTGCTGCGGGGGCTCACCACCGCGTTCCGGACCCCGAGCCTGCCCGACCCGGGTCCGTACGTACCACGGCCGGACACCAGCCTCACCGACCCGATGTTCATGAACCCGGACGCCACGCTGTCCGCTCTGGGCCTGGGCCCGATGGCCTACCCGGGCTGCGGCATTCTGGAATGCCTCGGGAAGCCGCTGTATCCGCCGTTCGGCGACTGGCCGCCGGGCTGCTTCATCCTCGGCTGTGTGGGGACCGACCCGGCGACCCCCGGCATCCGCTGACCGGACGCTACTGCGGCTGACCGCAGTTGGCGCAGAAGGCCGCCCCGACCTGCACCTGATGGCCGCAACCGCGGCAATTCGATTGCAGGGACAGGGCGGTGCCGCAGGTGGAGCAGAACTTGCCGCCGGTGGTGTGCGCGCCGCAGGTCGGGCAGGACACCCGGGCCGGGGTGGCCACATCGTGCTGGGACACCCAGTCCTGCTGATAGGCGGCTTCGCGGATCTGCGAGCCGCGGGCCTCGGCCTGTGCCTGGGCGATCTGGTGCGCCACCTGCGGCGAGCAGTTGGTGCACTGACCGACCTGCTCGTTCCAGCACACCCGGTGGCAGACCCAGCGGCCGCAGCCGCCGCACAGCCGGAAGTCGTTGCGCACCTGCTCGACCGCGCGCGCGAACGCCTTGTCCTT
The DNA here is from genome assembly GCF_053603795.1 of Nocardia sp. NPDC004123. Classification (NCBI taxonomy): domain Bacteria; kingdom Bacillati; phylum Actinomycetota; class Actinomycetes; order Mycobacteriales; family Nocardiaceae; genus Nocardia; species Nocardia sp. NPDC004123. The sequence continues at coordinate 113,076 of NZ_JBSGGG010000007.1, read as the reverse complement.
GGTGCTGGAGGAGGAGCCGCCCCAGTGGTTCGAGTAGCTCTCCGCGGCATTGGAGATCTTGTCGATGGCACGCACCTGATCGCCGAAGAGGTCGCGCAGCACACGCAGCGCACCCCGGCCGCGGGAGAAGTAGTTCTGTTCGAACGGCGACTTGTAGGCGGTGCTGCAGCGATCACAGCGGAACTCCCACTGGAATCCGTCGTCATTGGATTCGTCGTGGTAGTAGCTGGTGAAGACGACCGGACCGGTCATGGTCGAGTTATTCCTTTGCGGCTGAGCGGAACTCTGTGAACGGACGCGCCCGGAGCCCCCCGGACCGTGTTTCGTCAGGTTCTTATCGTATGACTCGCTTCGCCCGCAACACATCCCACGAATCCCCCGCGGCCGGGGATGCGGGTCAGTCGGTGAAGCCGACCTCCACCTCGGTGCGGTCGCGCCGGGTGTACATGTCCCAGTACCGATCACCCAGTTCGTTATTGGTCATGCGCGGGATGCTCACGCCCGGCGGAACCAGCTCGGGATGCTCGTCGACCATCTGCTCGGCCCGGCTGTCGCCGATCAGTACGCCGATATTCAGCAGGCCGACGTACACGCCGGTACCGCGCAACTCCTCGGCGAGCTGCAGCAGGTAGCCGCGCTGGGCGGCCAGGGCGACACCGATATTGGCCAGGTACGGCAGCACCGTGTGGGCGGACGACCCGGAGGAGTACAGCAGTGCCCCCTCTCCGCGCTCGATCATGGCGGGCGCCAGGGCCCGGGTCATGAGCACGGGGGAGTGGAGTTTCAGCGCCATCGGGACGCGCAGGTCCGGAAGGTCCAGGGCGAGTGTGGCGGAAATGCGATCGGTCATCTCGCCGGCCGCGCCGTGCAGGGCGACATCGATGTCGCCGAAGGTCTTTCGGATGGTCGCGACGGCATCGGTGAGCTGCGCCGCGTCCGTCACATCGGCCGGGAAGGCGGCGGCCTCGATGCCTTCGGCCTTCAGCTCGACGACGTGCTGCTCGGCCTTGCCGGGTTTGCGGCCGATGACGGCCACCCGGAAGCCCTCCCGGCCGAAGCGCCGGGCGACGCCCATGCCCAGGCCCGGGCCGAATCCGAAGATCGCGATGGTCTTGCTCATGCTCGTTCCTCACTAAGTTGAGCCATGGTTCAAGTTATGTGACCGACGCTAGCATGAAGTTGAACCTATGCTCAACTTAAATCCGCGGCCCGATTTGTAGGATCGGCGAATGCCCGCGCAGAAACCCCTCCGCCTCGACGCCCGCCGCAATCGCGACGCGCTGGTGACCGCGGCGCGCGAGGTCTTCGCCGAACGCGGGCTCGACGCGCCGCTCAAGGAGATCGCCGCCCGCGCGGGCGTGGCCATCGGCACGCTGTACAACCGCTTCCCGACCCGGGACGATCTGATCGCGGCGGCCGTGGAGGATCGCATCGAGGCGGGCGGTCGCATTGCGGAAGAGGCGCTGGCACTTGATGATCCGTGGGGGTCGTTCGTCTATCTCGTCGAAAAGATCTGTGAGCTACAGGCTTACGACCGGCTGCTCAACGAGCTGGCGCTGCGGGCCGCGCCCAGCCCGGAGATCGCCGCGCAACGCGATCGCGGGCATGCGATCATGCGCGAAATCATCACGCGCGCACAGGATGCCGGGGTGCTGCGGGCGGACTGGGCGCTCGAGGACATCGCGTTCATCACCTGGTCGCACACCCGGGTGGTGGAGCAGACCGCGGGCATCGCACCCGAGGCCTGGCGGCGCAATCTGGCGCTCATGCTCGATGGGCTGCGCGCGGAAGCCGCTCACCCGCTGCCGGTTCCGCCGATCAGCGAGCAGCAGCTGAACCGCTCGCTGCTGGCCGATCCGGACCGCGACTGATCGGCGGTTCGCCGCCCCGGGAAAACGGCGGAATCGGCTCCGGTTACCGTCGAGGGGATAATTCGTTCGCTTGTGTGTTGGAGGTAGTGACAATGGCAGGGATTCCCGCGGTACCGACCTCGCTGCTGGTGGCCGGAGGGCTCACCGGTGGCTTCGCCCTCGCTCAGGCCACCAAGAAGCGTCAGCTCGGTGGCGCGGTGTTCGCGGCGGGCACGGCGGCCGCCTTCCCGCGCTGGCGCAAGACGGTCGGCACCGGTGGTGCGGCCGCGTTGACCGGGCTCGCCGTCGGCGCGATGGGCGCCTCGCACCCGCTCGCCAAGAAGATCGGCGCCTGGCCGTCGGTCGCGGTGGTGTCCGGTGTGGTCGCGGTGGCCGCGTGGGCCGCGGTGGACCGTCGCGCCTGATTCATCCGCCGGTCCTCCGGCGTGTTTCGGACCGTAAGGTTCGAGTACGTGCCGGGGGACCGGAAGCGCAATACCGTGGAGTATGCGCACTTTCGTTCATCTGCTGCTGTTCGCCGCCGCCATCGCGGTGGCGGTCGGGGTTTTCGGTCCGCTGGTCGGCACGGTCGACGCGCGGAATGTCCAGTTCTCCGACCTGCGGAGCGGATTCGCCTCGGGCCGATCACTGGACCAGATCGGCGGGCATTCAGGGTCCTTCACGACCTCCCTGGCCATCGGGCTGCTGGGGGTGGCGGCCGTGGTGCTGGTGGCCGCGCTGGTCGGATCGCGGATCCTGGGCTGGATCGGCGTCCTCGTCGGCCTGGCCGGGCTCGGCGTGCTGACCTGGCGGCTCGACCAGCGCTTCGATCACGAGTTGCGCACCGACTATCGGCATCTGCTCAGCGGGACCTGGGGGTTGTACCTGGTCGGCGGCGGGCTGGTGCTGTCGCTACTGCTCCTGCTGATCCCCCGCGAGCGCCGCTTGTCGCCGCCGCCCGGACCCGGCTTCTGATCTCGTAATCCACTGTCGGGCTTCACTGTTCGATCAACTACCGAACCACCACGTAACCCGGCGTCGTATCTAGGGCGAACGAGGAGGTTCATTCAATGCACACCAGCAACGCCCTGATCGCCGTCCGGAAACCGCTGACCTGCCTGGTCGCGGCCGGAGCCCTGTTCGCCACCGCCGCCGGCATCGCCGCGGCCGAACCGCCGGGCTCGACGATCTCGGGCGGCTCCGGGGCCGGATCCACCGCCCCCGGCACATCCCACCACACCGTCATCACCTACTCGACCGACCCTTACGGCTACTCCTACCAGTACGAATACGTCGACCCCGCCCCACAACCCGTCGCCCCCGACCCGGCTACCACCAACCGGCTCAGCACCGGCGGTTCGGACCACACCTGGATGCCCGTCGCCCGCCCCGATGGCACCGGCTGGACGGTGTGCACCCCCTATTCCACCGTCTGCAGATAATCCCCCCGCAGTCGAAAATCCTGACTCGCCCTGGGCGGGATCGCTCCGAACCGCCGCTCTCGCAGTGAATTCCGAAATCTCACCGGCCGAGTAGCTGGATCAATCTGCGCAGCTGCGCGCTGTAATACTCTTCGAATTCCGGTGAGCCGGGCTGCTTTCCAGTCGCCTGCAGGGCAGTCTCGGGAAGCATGACGGGTGCCAGGATGATGCCCATCATGGCCATTCTGATGAAGGCGGGGTCGATCCCGGGGGAGATCTCCCCGCGTTCCTGGGCTCGGGTCAGGTTCTCCAGATCGGCGTCGACAGTGGCCGACCCGTCCAAATAGTCGGTGGCAGAACCACTTCCGGTGAGTCCCCGCCACACCAGCAGGCGGGCCGGGCGTGGATCGGCGAGCACCGCGGACAGATACCGGGCTGCGACCTCGTCGAGCGGCAGTTCCGGATCCGCACGCTCGGCTTCCGCCGCGGGCCAGCCACGCTGAATCTCTTGGTACAGGCCCTCTTTGCCGCCGAAGTAGTAGGCGATCAGCTGCTTGTTGACCCCGGCACGATCGGCGATCTCTTGCACCCTGGCACCGTCGAAACCCTTGGCGGCGAACTCGTCCAGGGCCGCGTCCAGCAGGGCCTGGCGAGAGCGCTCGGCGTCGCGCCGGCGATCGGCGGCGCTGGGCGCGCGCCGGGGCCGGCGGCCCGCGGCAGGCGGGCCGGGGTCCGTGTCGGGGTCGGGCGCGGTTGCCATCCGACCATCGTAATGCGGCGGATGACTGTGTCATCCACCGAGCCGACTGTGTCATACCTCCATATGTCATCCATTTGGTTGACACTTTTATCCGAACGGATGACACTTCGACGTGTGACTATCTCGAACATGCCGGGCGCGGCCGAGGATCGGGCCGCGCTCACTCCGCAGGCGCGCCGGGCCATCGCGGTCGTGCTGGTCGGCGCGATACTCGCCTTCCTCGACGCGACCGTCGTCAATGTGTCCCTGAAATCGCTGGCCGCCGATCTGGGCGGCACGCTCGACGCGATTCAGTGGGTCGTCACCGTCTACCTGCTGGTGCAGGCGGCCGTGCTACCCGTGACCGGCTGGGCCGCACGGCGCGTCGGACGTAAACGGCTCTATCTCGGTGCGTTGCTGCTGTTCACGCTCGCCTCGGTGGCCTGTGCCGCCGCGGGGAGCGTCGGCACGCTGATCGCGGCCCGGGTGGCCCAGGGGCTGGGGGCCGGGATCATGATCCCGGTCGGGCAGATGATCCTGGTCACCGCGGCAGGGCGGGACGGGATGGCGAAAGCCATGGCGGCGGCGGGCATTCCGATGGTGCTGACCCCGGTGATCGGACCGACGATCGGCGGGCTGCTGCTGGAATACGCGGGCTGGCAATGGATTTTCCTGATCAACGCGCCGGTCGGCGCGATCGGGCTGGTGCTGGCCGCGCGGCTGCTGCCGCGGGATGAGCGCGCCGAATCCGCCGAGGCGCTTGATGCGCTCGGTCTGATCCTGGTCTCGGCGGGCATGGTCGGAATCACCTACGGACTGTCTGCGGCGGCGTCACGTGGATTGACCGACCCGAAGGTGCTCGTAACACTGTGCGGCGGTGTGATTCTGGTCGCGGTATTCGTCGCGCATTCGCTGCGGGTCCGGAATCCGATCCTGGACCTGCGCCTGTGGCGGGACCGCTACTTCGCCGCTGGGACGGCCTCGACCCTCGTGATCGGCGCGGTGACGTTCGGGGCAATGGTGCTGCTGCCCTTGTACTTTCAGCTGATACGCCATCAGGACGCCGCGCATACCGGCCTGCTGATGGCACCGCAGGGTGTCGGCGCGGCCATTGCCATGGGCCTGTCCGCGCGCCTCTATGAGCGCGTCGGCGCCCTCACCTGCCTGCTGGGTGCCCTCGTCTGCTGCGTCGCCACCGTTCCGTTCATGCTGCTCGCCGACGACACCCCCTACTGGCTGCTCTGCCTCGCCATGATCGTGCGCGGCCTGGGTATCGGACTGGCCGCCATGCCCGCCATGACGGCGGCCATGCGGGAGCTCACTCCGTCCCAGATCATCGACGCCACACCACAACTCACCGTCATGCAGCGTATCGGCGGCTCGATCGGCACCGCCGCCTTCGTAGTGATCCTGCAACGGCACCTGCCTGGCGGGATCGGCCGGCCAGGCCGAGGGGACGCCTTCGCGATGACCTTCGCCTGGGTTTTCGCGGGCTCCGCCCTCGCCCTCCTGCCGACCGGGCTGTTGGCGGTGCTGGAGCGTCGATCGCGTAAGCGCCCGGCGGTCAGCGCCGTGGCGAGTTGATCGGCGATGCGGTCCCGGCCGTGGCGGTGGCGGTCGGCGAAATCCGGTGGGGCGGAGAGTATGGCGGGAAAACCGTTTCGGCACAGCTGGTTCGGTAGACGTGCGGGATGGTCACCGGTGGTTGTCCAGCCAGTGCGCCATGGTGTCCAGGGCCGACTGGTCGATGGGCTGGAAGTTGTCGTGCAGGACGTCGGTGGTGGGGCCGAGGGAGTGGCCGAGGCCGGGGAAGAGATGGAGGGTGTGGTCGCGGTTGCCGGCGGCGGCCAGGGCGGCGTCGAGGCTGGACGAACCCGCGGGAGGGACGTTGGCGTCGTCCACGCCCTGCAGGATGAGCACGGGCGCAGTCAGTTTCGGGGCCTGTTCGATGAGGCTGGGGAGGGCGCGGGCCGGGTCGTAGATGTCGTAGATGCCGCCGGGGCGCATCGCGGACTCCAGGTAGAACTGGTAGACGGGGCGAAACTCGAGGTCAACGTCGAGCTTGCCGTCTCGGTTGAGATCCCAGGTCGGGCGGACGGTGAAGTCTCCGGCATCGGCGTTCACGCAGGCGAAGCGGAGCGCGAGCTTGGCCATGAGGCCGCCGTCGCCGTGGAAGGCGCGGTCGAGCTCGTCCGGTCCGAGCAGGCCGTTCGACGCGAACCGCGAGAGGTAGGGCGCGTAGACCTGCTCGCCCTGATAACCGAAGGTCACGCGCCAGGGCAGTGCCACCGGGCCCTGGAAGATGGTTCCGGCCAATTCCGGATGGGTCGTCGCCAGGGCGGCCGCGACGGTGCTGCCCTCGCTCCAGCCGTAGACGAAGACACGGTGCGGGTCGACATGTGAATCCTGCTCGGCGGCGCGCAGGACCTGATCGGCGTCGTTCCGCATGTCGTTCAGGTCGAGTTTGGTCCAGTAGTCGGCATTGTCGACATCGCCGGGGCCGCGCACATAGCGCTTGTTGTACCGCATGACGGCGTAGCCGCGGCTGGTCAGGTCGTCCGCGATATCGAGAAAGATATGGGAGCCGGACGGTTGGTCGGCGTTGAGATCCTCGGGGCCCGACCCCGGAATCAGCACCACCACAGGCGCATTGTGCGCCCCCGCAGGAAAGTCGAGCTCACCCGAGCCGGTGAAATCTCCGAACTGGAAGGCGAAGGACTCGCGTTCGACGGTGGGCTCCGCCGCGGCCACGCCGCCGGTCCCCAGTACCAGCGCCATCGCCCCCAGTGCCACTGCCCCGCGGATCCCCATGAGCGGCAATCTAACCTCCGGTGCGCGATGCGGCAATCCGATTCACCGGTCGAGGTCGTGTAGGCGGGAGGTGAGGAAGTCTGCTTCGATCTTGTTCTCGGCGAGGAGCAGGGCCTCCTGGTAGGCGAGGCGGGCCTCGTCGAATCTGCCCAGGCGGGTGAGGAATTCGGCGCGGGCGGCGGGGAGGTAGTGGTAGGCGGTGAGCTGGGGTTCGGTGGCCAGGCGGTCGAGTTCGTCCAGGCCGCGCTGCGGGCCGTGGGCGTGGCCGAGGGCGACGGCGCGATTGAGGGCGACGACGGGGGAGGGCCAGACGGCGATGAGATGGTCGTAGAGACCGGCGATCTCGTGCCAGTCGGTGGCGTCGAAGGCGGGGGCCTCGGCGTGGACGGCGGCAATGGCCGCCATGAGCGGGAAACGGCCCGGCGCGCGGCCGCGTAATGACCTGCGCACCAAGGCTATTCCCTCGGAGATGGCCCGGCGGTCCCAGTGCGCGCGGTCCTGCTCGGCCAGCGGCAGGAAGCGTCCGGTCTCGTCGGTGCGGGTGCCGCGGCGGGCGTCGGTGAGCAGCAGCAGCGCGTACAGGCCCGCCACATCCGGGTCGTTGGGCAGCAGCAGGCGCAGCATGCGGGCCAGGTCGAGGGCGCGTTCCACCAGCTCGGGGCGGACCAGTTCGGCGCCGGCCGGGGCGGTGTGGCCGGTGGTGAACAGCAGGTGCAGCACGGTCAGCACCGCGTCGACGCGGTCGGGCAGTTCCTCGTCGGACGGGAGGCGATAGGGGATGTGCGCCTCGGCGATCTTCTTCTTGGCCCGCGTGATCCGCGCCGCCATGGTCGGTTCCGCGACCAGGAAGGCGCGCGCGATCTCCGGCGTGGACAGACCACACAGCAGGCGCAGGGTCAGCGCCACCCGCGCCTCCATCGACAGGGCCGGGTGGCAGCAGATGAAGATGAGCCGCAGCCGATCGTCGGCCACCGAGTCCGGGGCGGCCGGGTCGGGCGCCGGATCCTCCACCAGCAGCGGAATCGAGCGCTCGAACGCGATGTCGCGGCGCAGGGCGTCCAGGGCGCGCCGCCTGGCCACCGTGGTCAGCCAGGCGCCGGGGCGATCCGGGATCCCCGACTCCGGCCAGGCCTGCAGAGCCTGTGTGAACGCCTCCTGTACAGCCTCTTCTGCGAGATCGATATCGCGGGTCACCCGCACGGTCGCCGCCAGCACGAAGCCCCACTCGCGCCGGTGCGCGTCGGCGACCGCGGCGGCCACCTCCGGCGTGGTCACGGCTCGTCGTGCGGGTGGATCGGCCGGACCTCGACACAACCGAACGGCGACGGCACGTCCACGGCGATCCGGATGGCCTCGTCCAGATCGGCCGCCTCGACCAGGTAGTAGCCGCCCAGAACCTCTTTGGTCTCGGCGAACACGCCGTCGGTGATGACCGTGCGGCCGTGCTCGTCGTGCCGGACCGTGGTCGCGGTCGAGGTGGGGCGCAGGCGGTTACCGCCGCGCAGCCGGTCGGCGTGCGCGGCCATGAACTCGAGATGCGCGTTCAGGGTGCGCTGGCGAACGGCCGGATCCGTGGCCAGCCAGGTTTGTTCGTCCTGGTGGATCAGCAGCAGGTACTCGGGCATGGCACTGCTCCCTTCGCTGGGGTGGATCGCACGGCTCCGTTGCCGTGTCACTGCCGACGTCGTTGTCGCTCAACCCGTCGTTCGGGATGGCGGAGAAATCGACACGGTCGCGAAAAAATTCTCGATCAGATTGTCGATTCCCGGCCGGAGCCGCGCGACGGATTCACGAGTCGGCCGACCGGGCCGTCCAACCGATAGGAGAAACGACAATGTCCACCTACATCCTCGCCTTCCGCAACGACCCCGACCGCGCAGCCACGCCCGAGCAGGAGCAACTGTGGGCCGACTGGTTCGCCGAGATCGGCGAGCGCGTCACCGATTTCGGTAGTCGCGTCGGCCAGACCGTCATGCTGGGCGACAACCCCGCCGCGCCGGACCGGCTCTCCGGCTATGTCGCCGTCGAGGCCGACGACCTGGATTCGGCGGTGAAACTCGCTTCCGGCTGCCCGGGCCTGACCTACGGCGGCCGCGTGGAGGTCGGCGAACCCGTCCCCATGTCCTGACCTGAGCGTCCGGGCCCGCACCCCACCGGGCCCGGTGCCCGCCCTGACGGCTCGTTCCGGCCGGATCCCTGCCAATTACCCCTATGGGGTATATGGTCGAGGACGGTGAGAGCGAGTCGGCGGAGGAGTGCGAGATGGATCGGCAGAGCGCCCAGCGGACCACGGTCCTGGACATCCGGGGCCTGCACTGGGCCAGCCAGCAGAACGTGGTGAAGGCGGTCCTCGGCCGCCGGCCGGGCGTCCTCGCCGTCGACCCCAACCCCGTCTCCCAAACCGCCACCGTCACCTTCGACCCCGCCCACACCTCCGTCGCCGACCTCCGCGCCTGGATCCAGGAATGCGGCCTGCACTGCGCCGGCCAATCCGTCCCCAACCATGTCTGCGACCCCATGGCCGAACCCGCCGCCCCGGCACCCGCCGCTATGGATCATGCAGCGCATGCGGGAATGGATCGTGCCGCGATGGGGCACGGTGCGCATGCCGGGCATGCGGGGATGTCCATGGAGGACATGGCCGCTGACATGCGGAACCGGTTCGTGGTGGCCGCCGTGTTCTCGGTGCTGGTGATGCTGTGGTCGCCGATGGCCACCGACATGTTCGGGTGGCATCTGCCGGTGCCGTTCGGAATGCGTTCGGACATCTGGGAATTGATCCTCAGCCTGCCGGTGATCTTCTACTCCTCGACCATCTTCTGCACCGGGGCGTGGGCGGCGCTGAAGGCGCGGACGCTGGACATGATGGTGCTGGTCGCGGTCGGCATCGGGGCGGGATGGCTGTACTCCCTCGGCATTACGCTGACCGGCGGCGGCGAGGTCTTCTACGAGGCCTCGACCATGCTGGCCACCTTCGTGCTGCTCGGCCACTGGTTCGAGATGCGGGCGCGGGGCGGCGCCAATGACGCGATTCGCACGCTGCTGGATCTGGCGCCGCCGCAGGCGGTGGTGATCCGGGACGGGAACGAAGTCGAAATCCCCACGGCCGAGGTGAAAGTCGGCGATCTGCTGCTGGTGCGCCCGGGCTCGAAGATCGCGGTGGACGGCCTCGTGGAGGACGGGACCAGCGAGGTCGACGAGTCCATGGTGACCGGCGAGAGTCTGCCGGTGCACAAGGAGCCGGGCTCGGCGGTCATCGGCGCGACCCTCAACGAGAACGGCACGCTGCGGGTGCGCGCCACCAGGGTGGGCGCGGACACCGCGCTGGCTCAGATCGTGAATCTGGTGCAGCAGGCCCAGAATTCGAAGGCCCCGGGCCAGAGACTGGCCGACCGGGCCGCCTTCTGGCTGGTGCTGGTCGCCTTGATCGGCGGTGCGCTGACCCTGGCGGTGTGGTTGCTGGCGGGGGCCACCGTCGCCAAGGCCATGCTGTTCGCCATCACGGTCGTGGTCATCACCTGCCCCGACGCCCTCGGCCTGGCCACCCCGACCGCCATCATGGTCGGCACCGGCCTGGGCGCGAAACGCGGCGTGCTGTTCAAGAACGCGATGGCACTGGAGAGTTCGGCCCGCATCCGGACGGTGGTGATGGACAAGACCGGCACCCTCACCAAGGGCGAGCCGGAGGTCACCGAAATCGTCACCGGCCCCGGGCTTTCCGAGGCCGACCTGCTACCCCTGCTGGCCGCCGTCGAACGCGAGTCCGAGCACCCGCTGGCCGACGCCGTGGTGCGCTACGCCAAGGAGCACGGCCCCACCGACGCCCGCGCGGTGGACTTCGAGAACATCCCCGGTCACGGTGCGATCGCCACCGTGGACGGCCGCCGCGTGGTCATCGGCAATCGCCGCCTGCTCGACCGCGAGGGCGTCGACCTGGGCGAGCTGGCCGCAGCCCGCGACCGGGTGGCGGGCGCTGGCCGGACCGCGGTGCTGGCCGCCGTCGACGGCGAGCCCGCCGCGGTCATCGGCATTGCCGACGCGCCCCGTGAGAGCTCCGCCGCGGCCGTTGCGGACCTGCACGATATGGGCGTCGAAGTGGTGATGCTGACCGGCGACAATCGGGCGACCGCCGAGCGCATCGCCGCCGAACTCGGCATCGACACCGTCATCGCCGAGGTGCTGCCCGGTGACAAGGCCGCCAAGATCATCGAATTGCAGTCCGCCGGACGGAAGATCGCCATGGTCGGCGACGGCGTCAACGACGCCCCCGCCCTGGCCCAGGCCGATCTCGGCATCGCCATCGGTGCGGGCACCGACGTCGCCATCGAGACCGCCGACGTGGTGCTCATGCGCTCCGATCCGCTGGACGTCCCCACCGCGCTGCGGATCGGCCGCGGCACGTTGCGCAAGATGCACCAGAACCTGGCCTGGGCGGTCGGCTACAACAGCCTGGCCCTGCCCATCGCGGCCGGGGTCTTCGAGCCTGCCTTCGGTTTCACGCTGCGACCGGAGATCGCCGCCATGTCCATGTCGGGGTCCAGCATCATCGTGGCCCTGAACGCCCTGTCCCTGAAGCGTTTGCGCCTGCCCGAACGGGAATGAGCCGCACCGGTACCGCTGTGCGCTGGGTTACACCTCGGCCGAGGGGTGAGTCGATTCATGATGCTGAGAGTTAGCTGGTGCTAATACAGTGGGACTGCATCATGTTCCCGGCCCGAAAGACTTGAAAAATGCCCGTCATCGACCTCGGTTCCGCCGCCATCAACCTGGCCAACACCGTCACCGGTATCGCCGCCAACATCACCTACATCCTGAAGGCGTGGGGCCTGGCCTGATCCGCCCCACAACGCGCGAAACCGCCTCCTCGGAGGCGGTTTTCGCGTATGCGGGCAGGGTTACGCGGGACGGCCGCGGTGCTCGTTCCATTCGCGGGCCAGGACGGACATGACGGTCGCGTCGATCCACTCGTCGCCGTAGCGCAGGGATTCACGCAGGACGCCCTCGGGACGGAAGCCGGCCTTCTCGTAGGCGCGGCGGGCGCGCGGGTTGAAGGCATAGACCTCCAGGGAGATTCGGTGCAGGCCGAGCTTCTCGAACCCGTAGCCGACGATCAGCCGCGTCGCCTCGGTGCCCAGCCCGCGGCCCTGGCCATCGGGGCCGATGAGGATGCGGAAGTTGCAGCTGCCATTGCCGGGATCCCACCGATTGAGGACGGCCTCCCCGACGCAGCGGCCGGTCGCGATGTCGGCAATGGCCAAATCGAGACGGTCCGGCTGGGTTTCGCGCGTGGCGTACCAGTCGCGCAAGCGCTCGTGCTCGGCCGGATCCTCCGGCACGGGCTCGGTGGTCTCCTGGTGGACGCTGCCGGTCAGCCGCCGGACATCGGGATCGCGCAGGGCCGCGCGGATGGCGTCGAGGTCTTCGGGAATGAACGGCCGCAGGAGAACTTTCGCGCCGGTCAGGGTGGGCTTGATCGAGAAGTCGGCGGATTCGAACACCGGTGAATTATCGCGCCGAGATCAATAGAGTCGGCGAATGGCCAGTTCACCCTCGGGGACGTCGCCGGCCACGCTCGCCGACGTCCTGCCGTCCGTCGCCGCGTCCTTCGGGCTCGACCAGCGCAATCCGCTGGCCCTCGCGCCCAACCGGGATGTGGTGGTGCTGCTGATCGACGGCCTCGGCGCGGAACTCCTCGCCCGCCACGCCGACAGCGCGCCCACCCTGGCCGCGCACGTCCGCACCACCCTCACCGCGGGCTTCCCCGCCACCACCGCGACCAGTCTCGCCAGTCTCGCCCTCGGCGCGCCCTGCGCGACACACGGCATCATCGGCTACAGCTTCGCCGTGCCCGACCGCGACCGTCTCCGCCTGCTGAATGCGCTGCGCTGGAGTTTCGACAGCGCGACCGGCGAGGACGCCCGCGACGCGTACCCGCCGGAGTCGGTGCAGCCGCACACCAGCCGCCTGGAGGAGCTCGCCGCCCACGGCGTCGAGTTGCACTACGTGATCCCCGCCTACCAGCGCACCTCCGGTCTGACCCGGGCCGCCTTCCGCGCGCCGGGCGCCCTGCACCCGGCCGCCACCCTCGACGAGCTGCGCGCCGGAATCCTCGCTGTCGCACGGCATTCCGGCACGAACTCCCGCTTCGCCTACGCCTATTTCCCCGATCTCGATGCCAACGGTCACCTGTACGGACCCGAATCTCCGCAGTGGCTGGCCGTGCTCCGCGATATCGATGCCTGCCTCGCCGGCCTGTTCGCCGAGCTCCCGTCCACCTGCACGGTGCTGATCACCGGCGATCACGGAATGATCCACGTGGACACCGTCATCGATCTGGACGCGCGGCCCGCGCTGCATCGCGACGTCCGGCTGATCGGCGGCGAGGCGCGGGTCCGCCACATCTACCTCGACCGCCCCGAAGCCCTGGCCGACGCCCACTCCGTGTGGACCGCCGAACTGTCCACGCACGCCACGGTCGTGACCCGCGAGCAGGCGCTCGACGAGCACTGGTTCGGCCCGACACCGCCCATACCGGTGATCGCCTCCCGCATCGGCGATCTCGTCGCCGTCGCCGAGGGCGCCGCGGTCCTGGTCCGCCCGGCCCTCGAGCCCTTGGAGTCCGCCCTCGTTGGCCACCACGGCGCCCGCACCTCGGCCGAGCAACTCGTCCCCCTCATAGTCACACCCTGATTGCAAGTGGGTGCGGCGCTCGCTGCAGCACTCAGGTGCGCAGTAGCGCGGTCTGGACCTTGCGCAGGCGGTCCACATCGCCGCGGAAGCCGGCCACGGCGTCGTTGTAGAGGAACGCCTCCCACAGCCGGACCAGGGCGTAGGCCAGGGTGTCGCGCTCGATGGGAGGCTGGTAGCCCTCGGATTCGGCGCGCGCGATGAACCGCTCCACCAGGGCCACCGCGGTCTGGTGCACGATTCCGTCACCGCGGGTGATCAGGCGCAGGGCCGCGGTCGATTCATTGTCGAAATACGAACGCAGCGCGTCGTTCTCGACCAGCAGATCGATGGTCCGGTTGAGTGCCGCGACGAGCCGTTCACCACCCGCCCCGCGGGAGCGCCGATCGGCATGGGCCACCACTCGCTCCAGCTGCCGCGCCACGGCCGCGCCCAGCAGGCCGTCCCGGGATCCGAACCAGCGGTAGATGCTCGCGCGGCCCACCCCCAGCTGGGCGGCAATGGCATTGACGTCCACCCGTTTTCCGCTCAGGAACACGGCGATGGCGGCTTCGAGCACATCGTCCCGGCTGGCCGAGGCGGGCCGGCCCGGTGCTCTGGTTCCCTCCGCGCGCGTCACGCGGACAGCTTAGGGGCCAGGTATGCCGACAGTGTGCGGGCGGTGGCCACCCGCCCCAGGGTGAGGGCCTGCTGGAGCACCCCGGGATCGCGGTCGATGCGCCCGATATCGGGTGCGCTGTGCGGCGGGCGGATCTGCAGCACGGCCGGATCGGAGTCGAAGTCCCCCTCGTCGCTGTGGTGTCGCTGGACCCGATCGAGCCACGGTCCGACCGTTCCGGGCGCGTGCCGGGACAGGAAGCGGGCCACCACCCGGGATTCCAGACCCGAAGGAGGACGCATGGTTTCGCCGGCGCGGCGGGTGCGCAGCACCAGGACGCGGGTCGCGCCCTGCGTCAATGCCGTTCGCACCGGGACGGATTCGGAGAGCCCGGCATCGACGTACCGGCGCGCGCCGATCCGCACCGGCCGCCCGGCCAGGATCGGCAGACAGGTCGAGGCCCGCAGCGCCGTCTGGACCGAGCGCACATCGCTGAGCTCCGGATGCAGATCGACGGCCGCGCCGGTGTCGGCGTCGGTAGCGATGGGGTGGAAGGTGATCGAATTGGCCAGGATCGCAGGGAAATCCATGGGCACGATGCGCTCGTACACGGTGTGCACCAGGTACTCGGTATCGACCACGCGGCCGCCGCGCAGGGCCCGGGCCGGATTGATCACGCGGTTGATCACTTCGGGATTCCAGGCCCGCCGCGAATCCACCGCGCGCCCGCAGAGCAGCCAGGCGGCGTTCAACGCGCCCGCCGACGCCCCGTACACCGCGTCGAAGCAGGGCAGGATGCCCAATTCCTCGATGGCCATGGCCATGCCGTGCGAGTACGCGCCGCGCGAGGAGCCGCCCTCGATGACGAGGGCCAGCCGATGCGAGTCCGTGCGCTGCCCGGGCGCGCTGCCCTCGCGATGCCGGTGGGCGATGAGCTCGCCGACGCCGAGTGTGCGGTCGTGGTCGGGCACGGATGGCTCCCTTGGATCTCGGTGGTGCGCGCGGCCGTTCGAGTATACGACCCTATTTGAGACACTCGTGTCTCTGTGTATCATATCCGGCGATGGCGTGGGTAGCCATGAACCTGGAGGTCAACGCATGCAACTAGCGCTCACCGACGACGAGCTCGCCTTCCGCGACGAGCTGCGCGCGTTCTATCGGAGCGAGATCCCGGCCGACATCCGCAACCGGCAGCGGCACGGGCAGGAACTGAGCAAGGACGACATCGTCACCACCCAGCGCATCCTCAACGCGCACGGGCTGGCCACCCCGAACTGGCCGGTGGAATGGGGCGGCAAGGACTGGACCCCCATCCAGCGCCACCTCTGGCACGACGAGATGCAGCTGGCCTCGGTGCCCGAACCGCTGACCTTCAACACCAATATGATCGGCCCGGTCATCGCGCACTTCGGTGCCCAGGAGCTCAAGGAACGCTTCCTGCCGGCCACCGCCAATCTCGACATCTGGTGGTGCCAGGGCTTTTCCGAGCCCGAGGCGGGCTCCGACCTGGCCGGACTGCGCACGGTCGCGGTCCGCGACGGCGACAGCTACGTGATCAACGGCCAGAAGACCTGGACCACCGCCGCCCAGTCCGCCGACTGGATGTTCTGCCTGGCGCGCACCAACCCGGACGCGCCCAAGAAGCAGGCCGGCATCTCGATGTTGCTGTTCCCGCTCGACACCCCCGGCGTGACCGTGCGGCCGATCAAGCTCATCGACGGCGGCCACGAGGTCAACGAGGTGTTCCTGGAGAACGTCCGGGTAC
The DNA here is from genome assembly GCF_053603795.1 of Nocardia sp. NPDC004123. Taxonomy (NCBI): domain Bacteria; kingdom Bacillati; phylum Actinomycetota; class Actinomycetes; order Mycobacteriales; family Nocardiaceae; genus Nocardia; species Nocardia sp. NPDC004123. The sequence goes on along the minus strand of NZ_JBSGGG010000007.1, from coordinate 97,205 downwards.
CCGCGAATCAGCTCGTCGGCGAGGAGAATCAGGGCTGGACCTACGCCAAGTTCCTGCTCGGCAACGAGCGCACCGGCATCGCCGCGGTCGGCCAGACCAAGGTGAAACTGTGGCTGGCCAAGGAGCACGCCAAGCAGACCCGCCTGGGCGAGAAGACCCTGCTCGAGGATCAGCTCTTCGCGACTCGCCTCGCCGAGCTCGAAAACGAGCTGCTGGCACTGGAACTGGTGCAGCTGCGGGTGGCCGCGGGCTCGGCCGACGGCAAGCCCAACCCGGTCTCCTCGATTCTCAAGCTGCGCGGCACCGAACTCCAGCAGGCCGTCACCGAGCTGCTGGTCGACATCGCCGGACCGGATTCCGTTGCGCGCGAGGACGAGTCGGATCCGGACTGGGCCCGCCGCAGCACCGCCACCTACCTGAACTACCGCAAGACATCGATCTACGGAGGATCCAACGAGGTGCAGCGCGGCATCATCGCCTCGACGATCCTCGGACTGTGAGGCAGCACCATGGATTTCGATCTCACCCCCGAACAGGACATGCTGCGCGACACCGTGCGTGACGTGCTGTCCCGCGGCTACACCCCCGAGCGCCGCAACGACATCGTCGGCACCGAACTCGGCTGGGATGCCGAGATCTGGGCCACTTTCGCCGAAATCGGCCTGCTCGGGCTGACTTTCGCCGAGGAGGACGGCGGCATGGGCGCCGGGCCCATCGAGGCCATGCTGGTCATGACCGAGATCGGCCGCGCCCTGGCCCCCGAACCCGTGCTGGACTGCGCACTGCTGCCGGGCGGGCTCATCTCCGCCGTCGGCGCCGACGCACAACGTAAGGACCTGCTGCCGCGCGTCGCCGAAGGGGAGCTCAAGCTCGCCTTCGCACACGGCGAGCCGGGGCTGCGCTGGCCCGCCACCGACACCGCCACCCAGGCGGTGCGGCAGCCGGACGGCTGGCGCATCACCGGCCGCAAACACCCGGTCTCCCACGGTGATTGCGCCGATCTGCTCATCGTGAGCGCGGCGCTCGACGACGGTATCGGGCTGTTCCTCGTCGACCCCGCCGACCCGGGCGTGCGGCGCACCCGCTACGCCACCCACGACGGGCTGCGCGGCGCGGACATCGCATTCGACGGCGCGGTGGCCGAACCGCTCGGCGAGCCGGTCGATGCCGCCGCCGCCATCCAGGCCGCCCTGGCCGGGGCGCAGGCCGCGCTGTGCGCCGAAGCCATCGGCGCGATGGAGGAGTCCCTGCGGCTCACCGCGGAATACCTGAAGACGCGCAAGCAGTTCGGGGTGCCGCTGCGCACCTTCCAGACCCTGACCCAGCGCGCCGCCGATATGTACGTGTCGCTGGAACTGGCCCGCGGCATGAGCATGTACGCGTCCATGTCGCTGGCCGACGGCATCGTCGATCCGGTCGTCGCCTCCCGCGCCAAACTGCGGATCGGACGCTCCGCCCGGCACATCGGGCAGGAGGCCATCCAGATGCACGGCGGCATCGGCATGACCGACGAATACCCCGTCGGCCACTACACCGCGCGGCTCACCGCCATCGAGCACACCCTCGGTGACTCCGCCGACCACCTGCGCTACCTCGGCGGGTACGTGGCCGATTACCAGATGGTCGAAATCTGATGCACATTCGCGGCGCGGTCCTGGAGGAGATCGGACGGGCGCGGCCCTACGCGCAGTCGCGGCCGATCACCGTGTGCCGGCTCGAACTCGGCGATCCCGGGCCCACCGAGGTGCTGGTCGCCATCGAGGCGGCCGGGCTGTGCCACTCGGATCTGAGTGTGGTGGACGGCAATCGGCCCCGCCCGCTGCCCATGCTGCTCGGCCACGAGGCCGCGGGCACCGTGCTGGCGGTCGGCGAGCGGGTCGCCGATCTGCTCATCGGACAGCGAGTGGTCATGTCCTTCCTGCCGCGCTGCGAAGAGTGCGACGCGTGCGCGCGGGACGGGCAGCTGCCCTGCACCGCGGGCACCCGCGCCAATACCGCCGGTGAACTGCTGCACCATGCCGGGCACCTGTCGCGCGGCGGCGACCGGGTGCGGCACCACCTGGGCGTCTCCGGCTTCGCCACACACGCCGTGGTGGACCGGGCCTCCCTGGTGCCGGTCGGCAACTCGGTGCCGCCGGAGATCGCGGCACTGTTCGGGTGCGCGGTGCTGACCGGCGGCGGGGCGGTACTGAACGTGGCCGATCCGCGTCCCCAGGACAGCCTCATGGTGGTCGGGCTCGGCGGCGTCGGGATGGCCGCCCTGCTGACCGCGAAAGCCATTGGCGTGCAACGGCTCATCGCGGTGGATCGGCTGGCGGACAAACTCGCCCTGGCGAAGGAGCTCGGGGCCACCGAGACGTACACGCCGGAGCAGATCGCCGACCAGGGGATCCGGGCGCGGTACGTGGTGGAGTGCGCCGGGCATCCGGCCGCATTCGAAACCGCCTATACGGCAACCGAACCCGGTGGCATGACCATCACCGTCGGGCTGCCCGGGCCCAATTCGACGGTGACCCTGCCGCCGCTGAGCATCACCGCCGAGGCCCGCACCATCGTCGGCAGCTACCTGGGTTCCGCGGTGCCGGCCCGGGATATTCCGCGCTACGAACAGATGTGGCGGGAAGGGCGGCTGCCGGTCGAGAAATTGATCACCTCTCGAATCGGGCTGGAGGAGATCAATGAAGCGTTGGATCTCCTGGCCGATGGAGCAGCGGTCCGCCAGATCATCGTGTTCGACCATTCCTGAATCGAGAGTGGTTGCACCGCAGTGAAAGACAGCGAAGACCCGGCGAGCCAACCTCTCGCCGGGTCTTCGCCCGCTTCCGACGTCGAATGTCAGTTGGTCCGAGTCACCGCCGGCGGATTCCAGCCGCCGTCGACGATCTTCTGGTCGGGCCAATAGGTGCGCAGCATCAGGTTGAAATCACCCGACGCGGGGGCCGGAAGCCAGTTGGCTTCCTTTTCCGGGCCCGGGTTCTCGCGCTGAACGTAGATGTCGACCGACCCATCCGAGCTCTTGGTCAGGCGTTCGCCGCGCACCGCGTAGCGGTTCAACGGGTTGTCGACGAAGAAGCCACGCTGGTCGTACATGGTCAGCGACCAGAAGCCCTTGACCGGTGGGATCTGGTCGGCGGCGAAGTGCAGAACATAGGTGTTGTCCGCATTCAACTGGGTCTTCCTGTCGTCGACGCTACCGGACGGGTAGATCGCGTCCTGGGGCAGATTGGCGCCCAGACCTGCGTAGGCGATCATGGCGCGGGTGGCGTAGTCGGTGCCGTAGTCACCGATCTCGTTGCGCGTGATCTTCCAGCCGTTGACCTCGTTCTTGTCCGGAATGGTTTCGATCTGTGAAAGCGCCCTGGGCCAGGCCTGCTCCCAGCGGGTGCGCTCGGTCTCGGACAGTGTGGACAGGTCGAGCTTCTTGTCCGGCGTCCAGCCGATCGCGGCCAGCTTGTCGAGCAGGGCCTTGTCATCGGGGCGAGTCTCGTTGTGCGACAAGGCCGAGTAGTACAGGTCCCAGTACTGCTGCGGGGTCAGATCGTGAATGTATTGGACGACCTCCTGATCCTTGGGCCAGTCCGGGTGCGGATCGATGTTCTGCGGCGGCGTGTACGCGGCGCCGTTGGCACTGAGCGGAGCCGCCGTCATCTGATTCTGGATGGCGATCACATTGGGAACGTCCTCGGGGCCGTCGACTTCGATGCGGCCGATCATCCAGCCGGAATCGGTGGGGAGACGGTATTCGTGTACGCCCTCGGGCAGGCTGCCATGGAAGTTCGGGCCGACGATCGCGAACTGGTAACCGTGCACATCCCCCAGCGTGCGGGGGCCCGGGGCAGCATCGACATTGCTCCACATGTCCAGGATCGGGAACAAGTGATACCGCCCGCCCATATCGGGCACGCTCACCACGAGCGGTTCCTGGGATACGTCGAAGAACATCGAGGTGTAGAGGGTGTCGACATTGGGGCGCACCACGCTGGTGAACTTCGCATCGGGCAGGAAGTGCAGGGGCGCCAGCTGATTCATCGGCGCCGTGCCTGTCGACGGATCCGCCGTGGGAACGTTCGTCGACTGCCTCCGTGTCACCTCGACCGACACCAGCGGATAGGTGTAGGCATATGCCTGCACCGCCAGATCATCGGCGCTCGGCGCGGACGAGGGCGACGTCGTCGATGACGACTCCGACGAATTCTTCGAGCAGGCGGCGGACGCCACCGCGACCGCGGCCACGAGGCCCGTCGCCATGGCCGCCCAGGCCCACCGGGATTTCGAACTACTGATCACCGCATCCTCCTGGTTGGGAATTTTCGAACGCAGCTCGAGTCGACTGATTGACAGCAAACTCTCAGCGAGAGTATCGAGCGGTGGGGTAGAAGTGCGTAATTTAGAGGACGAAACCTCATTTCAAGCCTTTGTCCTGCCAGCCGGCATTCTCTAACTGGACCTAAACAGCGGTCAGCAATCAGATAGCGATCATCCGTTGCGGGGATGAGCCGACCGCGGTCCGCTTGGCGTAGTCGGTTACCTGGGTGACGCGATCGGTCCTGGGCTCCGCGTGGGATTCTCGACAAAATGGCAGAGGTTCGAAACCGAAGAGAGAAAAGGGATTCGACTGATGTCGCAAGTCATCCGGGACCTCGAGGACAAGGTCGCTCTGATCATCGGCGGCACCCGGAATCAGGGTGCGGAATTCGCCAAGAACATCGCTGGGCGCGGTGCCACCACGATCGTCACCTATCAGGGGGACGAGCAGGCCGCCAAGGCAACGCTCGCGACGCTCGAGACGTTCCGCGCGACAGTGGAAGCGGTCCGCTCCGACGCCACCTCGGCCGTGGAGGTCGACGCACTGTTCGCGGATATCGTTGCGCGCCATGGCAAGCTGGATATCGTCGTGCACGTGCCGGGGCGGGTCATCAAGAAGCCGATCGCGGACACCACCGACGACGACTTCGATCAGCTGATCGTGCGCAATACCCGGACCGCGTTCAATACGCTGCGCGCCACGGCCCGGCACATTGCCGACAATGGTCGCTATGTCGTGTTGTCCACCACCCTCACCTCGATCATGACCGGCACCTACGGGCTGTATTCGGGATCGAAGGCGGCCGTCGAGCGGATGGTGGTCGCCGCGGCCAAGGAGCTGGGTGAGCGCGGTATCACGGTCAATGCCGTCGCGCCCGGTCCGGTCGACGACGACTTCTTCCGCGGCGCGGAGACGCCCGAATCCATTGCGGCCGCGGCACTGCACAATCCGCACGGGCGTCTCGGTCTCCCCACCGACACCGCACCGCTGGTCGGGTGGCTGGTCAGTGCCGAGGCAGGTTGGGTCTCGGGACAGACGATCCGGGCCAACGGCGCGATGTTCTGAGCGTGCCCACCTCAATCGTGGACACCGGCCGGGTGCGGTCGAATCGCACCTGGCTGCCATGGGCCACCGCCGCCTGCTGGTTGCTCACGCTGTCGTACTTTCCCGTCTCGCTGGTGGTGGCCCACGCGTGGCCGACGGGATACAGCATGTCGGGCAACTACATCAGCGACCTGGGCATCACGCGGTGTGGCGACTACGTCGATCGCGATGGGGCCCCGCGATGGGTGTGCTCGCCCGATCACGCGGTGCAGAACGTGATGTTCGTGTCGACCGGCCTGCTGACCTTCGCCGGGGCACTGAGCTGGGCGCGGATGTGGAGCGGTCGTCGATTCCGGGCCGGGTGCGCGCTGGTGGCTGTCGCCGGTCTCGGCATCACGGGAATCGGGCTGGCGCCCTGGGATATTCGGCCACAGGCGCACGACACGATCGCATTGGCACAGTGGTTCGCGCAGTTGGCGGGCATGGTCCTGATCACGCCGGAGGCGGCGCGCAGGCGGCGCGGCCTGGCCGTCGGCACCGCACTGGCCGTGGCGATCTCGGTGATCGGCGGTGTGTTCCTGTTCGCGAGAAACCATTTCGGTCTCGGTGCGGGCGTGTCGGAACGCATCGCGTTCGACACGCTCACCGTGTGGGGCGGGCAGGTCGGATGCGTTCTGTTGCTCACCCCCGAAGGCGGTCGGCGCGGCGGTAGGCATCCGGAGACAGACCGGTCCAACCGTCGAAGGCACGGCTGAGCGCGCGAGCATCGCTGTAGCCGACACGCAGCGCGATGGCCTGCACGGTGAGCGAGGTGTGACGCAGCAGTCGGGTGGCCTGCTCACACCGCACCGCGGCCAGCTCCTCGCTCCAGGAGGTGCCCGCCTCGGACAACCGCCGCTGCAGGGTGCGGTCACTGATCCACAGCCGCGCGGCCACGGCGGCGACCCGCGGGCCCCGTTTCGGCGAGCTGTCCGTCGGCCCGGTGCTCTGCGCTATCTCCGAATGCAGCGCCGCGCGGAAGGATTCGATCCATCCGGGAATCGGACGCGCCGCGCCGATGGCATGCTGGGCGGCGGTGTGCAGGATCCGGCGCAGTTCGGAATCATAGGGCCGCGCCTCGGTCCGAATTCCAGTGATCCGATAGTGGATCAGGTCTGCCGGTTGGCCGAAATGAATCACCGTGGTGCCCAGGGCATCTTCGAGATATCGATGATGCCGGGGCGCAGGGTGCGCGAAGTCGACTCGCACGGGCACCGCTGCGTCGCCGAAGGCATCGCGGGCGCGCCGGACGGCCACCGTCACCGCGAACTCGTTGATGATGCCGCGGGTCTCGCCATAGGTGGTGCCGCGGTACCCGACCGTGAGCGCGGACCCGTTGTCGGTGACCTCCAACTGCGCCGCCGGATCGCAGATCACGACGCTGAACCGCGATGCGTCGTGAAATCCTTCGGCCAGTGTCGGAGCACTGCTGAACAGATAGTCCCAGATATGCAACCGCCCGCGATCGGCCATATCCGCGGCCCGCACGCCCGCCTCGTTGCCGACGACGTGCTCCATCAGCGCCCACAGTCGATACTGGCTCTCCGAGGGAATGCGAACCCGGTCATCGGCCAGCAACTTCCGATCGAAGCTTCCGATTCGCGTGGCCTCCACCTCGTCGATACCGGACCTGACCGCTGTGTCCAGCACAATGCGCACCACATGCCCCGAGACGGTCCGCTCGAGCGCGGGATTCGCGATATCCATCACCATCTCGATTCTGCGCCACGGTGCGGTTCGGTCGAATCAGTGTTCGCAGAGAGAGAATTCGCGCTTGTAGGGCGAGTCCGACGCGCCGCCGAACCCCGTCTCCGAGTTCCGCTCGACCCCCCGAGCGGCCCGCGCGACGGTCATTGGATATGGACGGTCACTGGATGTAGAGGGCGGTCAGTGTGCCGTGGACAGTAGGCGGGCTCGCTGGCGAGCCTCGTCCTCGGCGCAGGTGGTGGCGAGGGCGCGGTGGCGGTTGGTGCGGACCGCCGCGCTGAAGAGCTGGTATTCGGCCGAGGGGACGCAGACCTCGCGATAGGGATGTCGGTGCCCGGCCCGGCGCTGCGGGCCCGGAATAACCACGCCGCGACGGGGATCGGGGCCGTCCTCCTGGGAGCGCACCCACTTCTGCATGGTGCGGGAATCGATACTGGGCAGGTATTCCACCGCACGATCCCATTCCAGGCCCTCCACCTGCATCGGATCGGCGACCGCGGTGACGACAACGGCGTATGCCGTACCGACGGTGTTGTCCGCCATTGGATCTACCCCCTGTCCATGCTCGAGATCTCCGGCGTTGCGCGGGGAATGTTCAGGATACGTCGAAAGATCTTGCACTACTGAGTCTTTCGCTGTACCCACAGGTTGTTTGCGGGTACTCCACAGTCTCCGATAGGCCGAATCGGCCAGGTGTCGGCGGAATTCCGGCGTTGTGGCTCCGGTTGCTCCGCGGGTGCGGTAGTGGCGCGAATCACCCCGCGCTCACGCCCCGGAATACGCCCGCCACCCCCTATGTTCAAGTGGTTGCCATATCCACCAAAAATGGCAGCGACCCGAGGAGGACCCGTGCAGTTCGGAATTTTCAGCGTCGGTGACGTGACGATGGACCCCACCACCGGCCGTACCCCGACCGAGGCCGAGCGCATCCAGGCCATGGTCCGCATCGCCCTCAAGGCGGAAGAGGTCGGCCTCGACGTCTTCGCCACCGGCGAGCACCACAACCCGCCGTTCGTGCCGTCCTCACCGACCACCATGCTCGGCTACATCGCGGCACAGACCGAGAAGCTCGTGCTGTCCACCTCCACCACCCTCATCACCACCAACGATCCGGTGAAGATCGCCGAGGACTTCGCCATGCTGCAGCACCTGGCCGGCGGCCGGGTGGACCTCATGATGGGCCGCGGCAACACCGGACCCGTCTACCCGTGGTTCGGCAAGGACATTCGCGACGGCATCCCGCTCGCGGTGGAGAACTACCACCTGCTGCGCCGGCTGTGGCGCGAACAGCGGGTGGACTGGGAAGGCAAGTTCCGCACCCCGCTGCAGGGCTTCACCGCCACCCCCGCCCCGCTCGACGGCACCCCGCCGTTCGTGTGGCACGGCTCCATCCGCTCGCCCGAAATCGCCGAGCAGGCCGCCTATTACGGTGACGGCTTCTTCCACAACAACATCTTCTGGGACCAGCAGCACACCCGGCAGATGGTGAACCTGTACCGCCGCCGCTTCGAGCACTACGGGCACGGCGCCGCCGAACAGGCCATCGTCGGACTCGGCGGCCAGGTCTTCATGGCCGAGACCGAGGCCGAGGCCAAGCGGATCTTCCGCCCCTACTTCGACAATGCGCCGGTGTACGGGCACGGCCCGTCGATGGAGGACTTCACCGAACTGACCCCGCTCACCGTCGGCACGCCCGAACAGGTCATCGAGCGCACCCTGGGCTTCGCCGACAATGTCGGCGACTACCAGCGGCAGCTGTTCCTCATGGACCACGCCGGCCTCCCGCTGGACATGGTCCTCGACCAGCTCGAGATCCTCGGCAAGGAGGTCGTCCCGGTGCTGCGCAAGGAATTCGAGGCGCGCCGCCCCGCCGGAGTGCCCAGCGATCCGCCCACCCACGCGTCGCTGGTCGCCGCCGGACCGGACGCCCCGCACCACCTGGTCGAGCCCGCCCGCGAGCGCGCGCTCGCCGAAAAGAACTGAGGACGAGCATGAGTCGCAAACTCGTAGTGCTGACCGCCGGGCTCTCACAGCCCTCCTCCACCCGGCTGCTCGCCGACCAGCTCGCCGCCGCGGTCACCGCGGCGGTGGGCGGGCGCGGGGAGAGCCTCGAGGTCGAGGTCATCGAACTGCGGGAACTGGCAAGCGATCTCGCCACCACCATGACCACCGGCGGGCTGCCCACGCCCGCGGTGGCCGCGGCCCGGCAGCAGGTCTCCGACGCCGACGGCATCATCGCGGTGACACCGGTGTTCACCGCGAGCTACAGCGGCCTGTTCAAGATGTTCATCGACGTCCTCGACACCGATGCGCTCAATGGCATGCCGGTCCTGATCGCCGCCACCGCGGGCACCGCCCGGCATTCGCTGGTGCTCGATCACGCCATGCGTCCGCTGTTCACCTACCTGCGGTCCGTGGTGGTGCCGACCGGCGTCTTCGCCGCGACCGAGGACTTCGGCTCCACCGGACTGGCCGAGCGCATCCAGCGCGCGGCCGCCGAACTGGCCCAGCTCGTGGTCGCCGAACCCGCAGGCGTGCAGGGCTTTCTGCAGGACGCGCCGGTCCATCGACGCAGCTCCGGCAATGGCGTCGGCGCGGTGCGCCCGTTCAGCGAGCTGCTGGCCGGGCACGCCGGAGACGGGCGGTAGTCGCACGCCCGAGACGGGCGGTAGTCGATCGGTCGCTGGGTAGCATGAGCGAATGGCCGAGGAAATACTGCCCGCCATCCCGCTCGACTCGTGGCGGCCCACCAAGGAACTCCTGCACCGCTACGCCCAGATCATCGGAAAGGTGGCGCTGGCCAAGGGCATCAGACGCAACCACTGGTGGCACCTGACCTACCGGCTGACCGCCCGCGGCTGGACCACCGTCCCGCTCGGCACCGCCACCGAGGGCCCGGTCTTCACCTGCTCCTTCGACTTCTTCGACCACGTGCTGCGGATCTGCAACGACCGCGGCACGGAGGAAGAGGTCCCGCTCGCGGGCCAGTCGGTGGCGAGCTTCTACGTCGAGGCCATGAACGCGCTGCGCAACCTCGGCGTCGAGGTGGTCCTGGCCCACCCCACCCCCTTCGACCTGCCCGACCACGGCCGGCCCTTCGACGAGGACGAAGAACACCGCACCTACGACCCGGCCGCCGCCCGGCACGCGTTCCACGTACACAGTCAGGTCGGGCGCATCCTGGAAGAATTCAGCGCCACCTACTCCGGCAAGATCAGCCCGGTCCAGCTGTTCTGGCACACCTTCGACCTGTCCGTGCAGCGCTTCTCCGACCGCAAGATCCCGATGCCCGACAGTGTCGATCCGGTCACCCGCGAGGCGTATTCCCGGGAGGTGATCAGCGCCGGATTCTGGTTCGGCGACGACAAGACCCCCGCCCCGACCTTCTACTCCTACACCGCGCCCGAGCCCGCCGGACTCAGCGATCGGCCGCTCCGACCGGCCGAGGCCCACTGGGTGGTCTCCGGGTCCGGCCACAACGCCTACCTGCCCTACGACGACGTCCGTACCAGCGCCGACCCCGTCGGCACCGCCCTGGACTTCTTCCAATCCCAATACGCGGCCGGATCGAGTCTCGCGGGCTGGGACGCGGTCGGTCTGGCCTGCAACAATGGCATCACCGACCCCGTGCTCACCTCGCCCCGGCTGGGTTGGCCGGAATAACTCGGTGCCTCGAATCGTCTCTCCGACATAGTGTGTTGAAGAGGGAGATGCGGAGGACTCACCATGGGGAGAGGGCCCGTGAGACCTTCGCATGTGGAGAAAAGGGGTCCAGATGCGTGAGCAACGCATACCGAATCCGACGTTGACCGCGTATCGGGAAACCACCTTCACCGCCGGGCCCAGTACTCGCGTCGGTCTGATGGGCGCGCTGGTCCTGGGCAGCGTGATCCTGGTCTGGGCAGCCGAACGGGCCTCCCGCGAGGGCAATGACCACGGCTGGTTCGTGGCGGTGTCGTTCGCCGGGCTGTTCGTGGCCCGCGGGCTGTACCTGCGCCGGCCCATCACCCTGCCGCACCTCACCTACGCGGCATTGACCCTGGTGGTCTCGAACTTCAGCTATCGCACCGACCACCCGGTGGTCGGCTTCGTCTTCCTCGCCGCCAGCGGCGCCATCCTGGTACTGCCGCAGGGCAGCAAACCGCAGCCCGAGCAGCTGCCCCGGGTGGCCGAACTGGTCCGGCGCAGCCAGGGGGATCCGCTGGCCCCCTTCGCGCTGCACTCGTCCAAGACCTACTTCTTCAACGAGAACGGCTCCGCCGCTATCGCCTACCGGGCCCGGCTCGGAATGGCGGTCGTCTCCGGCGATCCGATCGGCGACCCTGGCCGGTTCCCCGAATTGCTCACCGAATTCTCGCTCTTCGCGGGCAGCCACGGCTGGCGCATCGCGGTCCTGGGCGCCAGCCCGGAGGTCACCGAGATCTGGCAGCGGCGGGCGGTGGACCATCGTGGGCTGCGCGCCATCGCCGTCGGGCGGGACGTGATCGTCGACGTCGACCGCTTCGACATGGTCGGCCGCAAGTACCGCAACCTGCGGCAGGCGGTGAGCCGCACCAAGAACTTCGGCGTCACCACCGAGATCCTCCCCGAGGTCGCACTCACCGAACCCCAGCGCGAGACGCTGCTGGCCATCGTCGACGAGTGGGGGAGCGGGCGGCAGACCCGCGGCTTCTCCATGATCCTCGACCACCTGCTCGACGGCCGGCACCCCGGCATGCTGGTGGTGATCGCCCGCGACGCCGACGGCCAGGTGATGGGATTCCAGCGCTACGGCGCCTCCGGCAACGGCCAGGACCTCAGCCTGGACGTGCCGTGGCGGCGGCGCGACGCACCCAACGGGCTCGACGAGCGCATGATCGTGGACCTGGTGGAGTACGCGCGTGAACACGGGATCAAGCGAATCTCGCTGGCCTTCGCGGCGTTTCCGGAGATCTTCGCCGACAAGCACCGGTCGCGGACCATGCAGACGGTGTATCTCGCGGTGCGGCTGGGCGATCCGCTCATCCGGCTGGAATCGCTGTACCGATTCCTGCGCAAGTTCAACGCCTTCGGCGATCAGCGCTACGTCCTGATCCGCTGGCGCGAGGTCCTGATCGCGGCGCTGGCACTACTCACCCTGGAGTTCGTCCCCCACCGCAAGCAGTATTAGCCGTCAACTCTCGTAACTCGCGCCTCCGCCTCCCCGCGGCGGGGCAAGCCCCTGAAACCCCTGGAAGTCGGGGGCGGCGTCGCCAGCGCAATTCTCACCGCAGGAAGTCGACCAGGGTGGCGGAGAAGGCCGGGTTGGCGACGGCGGCGAGGTGATCGCCGGGGACCACCACACAGGTGGCATCGGGCAGGGCGGCGGCGAGGCGTTCCGGTTCGGCCGCGAACGGATCGTTGTCGCCCGCCAGCACCAGGGTGGGAATGGTGATGCCGGACAGGGATTCGATCGGGGCTTCACGCAATCCGGCGGCGAGCATCGCGATGGCCTCGCGGTCCGCGCCCAGGGCGTCGGCCAGGATGCGGAACATGCCAGCCTGGGGGACCGCACCGGAGCCGTCGCCGGACATGGCGGTCGTGAGGTCCGTGGCATCGATGACGCGCCAATCGATTCCGCCGCAGTCCACCACGCCGCTGCCGATGCCGCCGATGGCCAGCCGCTCCACCCGCTTGTCGGCGCCCGCGACCAGCAGCGAGATGATCGCGCCCATCGAATAGCCGGCCAGCGCGACGCGATCCAGCCCGAGCTCGTCGAACAGTGCGCGCAGGTCGTCGGCCATGGCCTGCCACGAGTAGCGGGCCGGGTCGTGCGGCTTCTCGGAGCGGCCGTGGCCGCGCGCGTCCAGCGAGATGACGTGACGGCCCGCCCGCTGCAGCGCCGAGACCACACCCACGCTCATCCAATTGGCATTGGTGTCGGCCACGATTCCGTGCTGCAGCACCACCGGAACGCCCTCGCCCTCCCACACGCGGTAGTTGAGCTCCAAGCCGTCCCAGGTGGTGAATTTCGCCATGGCCGCGATGCTATCGGTGCGATTCGATCATGCGACAGTCTTCGCGCCGATTGCCCGCGGTCCTGGCAAATCCGCGCCATGATCGCGCGCGACAGCAGCGGCATCACCAATCCCAGTACCCGCCAGGGCCATTCGGTCACCCGAACGAGCCCGTACTGGGCCGTGCGGGCTGCAGATGCCAGGCCCCGCAGTTCTCGGTCGAGAACCCCACATCGGTCGCCTTGATCTCCACTGTGATCGGCTTCGTCCGGGTGAAGTCGCTGGCGATGATGTAGTAGTTCGGGTCCGGGTAGTCGCCCGGCTGCTGGACCTTCCACAGCCGCCGCCAGAAGCACGCGCCGGCGCCCGGATCCGGCGTCCCGTCGCCGATATACGTGCCCGGCTCGATATCCACATTGACCAGATACGTCCCGTCCACCGTGATATCGGTGGCCGGTTCGGCCGCCGCAATTCCGGTTGCGGTAATTGTCAGCGCGGAAGCGAATGCTCCCGCGACCACGAGCGCGCCTGCACGCACGGTGTTCCTCCCTGAGCAGCTCACTGCACCGCACGGTTCCCGGCGTGCGGTGTCGGGAGAGATCCCCGCATCTCCCGGGGGAGGGTCTATCAGAAATTCCGGTCTGTTTTCGGGAAATCGGTTGGTTTCGGGGAATTCACAAACTTGAGCGATGCTCTTTCGGCTCCCGCGACGATATTCAAACATGGGAAGTCTTCGCCCGGTCAGTACCGGCTGCGCCGACCACTGCGCCCGGCTGTGCACCGACGCAGGTCTGGCGGCCGTCCTGGCCACCGACCGCGGCCTGCTGCACTGGCGGGCCATGAGCCGCCTCGGCGACCCGGGCCTCGCCGAACACGCCGTGCAGGAGACCCTGCTGCGGGCGTGGCGCGCCTGCGCCAGCTACGACCCGGATCGGGGCAGCGTGCGCACCTGGCTGCTCACCATCGAACGCAATGTGCTCACCGATACCGCCCGCTTCCGGGCTGCCCGTCCCGGTGACAGCAGCTGGGACCAGATCGGGGAGCAGGCGGAGAGCCGCTGCGCCCGCCCCGACTTCACCGAGGCGCTGGCCGACGGGCTGCTGGTCGCCGACCTGCTGGACCAGCTGCCGCCGCCGCAGCGCGACGCCATTGTGCAGGTGATCCTGCGTGATCGTGCCTACCAGGATGTGGCCGCCGACCTGGGCATACCGGTCGGCACCGTCAAGACCCGGGTGCACTACGCCCTGCGCTCGCTGCGCCGATTGCCGATCAGCGCGTGACCCGACGCCGGAGGATGTAGTTTCCCGGGGGCCGCAGGCATGTCGCGGATAGGTGAACCTACAGACCCCCTCCGCACGTCGAACAAGCAGCGGCCGATCCACATCGGCTCGGCCCCGAGCGAGGAGTTACCGATGACCGACACCACCCCGGCTCCCGGCGGGTTCCGCATGGACCGCCGGACCGCCCTGGCCACCACCGCGGTCGCCGCGACCGCGCTCACCGTGGCCGGTTGCAGCAGCACCTCCGACAAATCGGCCTCGGCGGCACCCAATCCGGCCCCCGCCGAGAACGATCCGGCCGCCGCCAAGAAACAGGGCAATGTCCTGGCCAGTACCAGCGACGTTCCGGTCGGCGGCGGCATCATCAGCGGTGACACCGTGATCACCCAGCCCGTCGCCGGCACCTTCGACGGGTTCTCGTCCACCTGTACCCACCTGGGCTGCAAGGTGAATGCCGTCGAGGGCGGCCTGATCAAGTGCCCGTGCCACGGCAGCACATTCAACCTGGACGGCACGGTCGCCGGTGGTCCCGCGCCGCGCGCGCTGGACCCCAGGGCCATCCGCGTCGACGGGGATCAGATCGTCTCGGCCTGACACCACCCGTCACCGAGCTGGACCCCGGGGAGGGCGTCGAGCCGCCCCGAGCTCGGCTCGGGCGTGTCGAGCCACCTGCTCTCAGCGCCGACCTGACCGCCCCCGCACGCCTCGCGCTGCGGGGGCGGATTCCGTCCGGGCGCGTCGCCCGGGTGGGGGCTGCGAAGTGCGGGATAGTGGGCGCAGTGGTCTTTTGCCCATTGCGGCCGGTTGCGCCCAGGACGGCGATTTCGGACGCCTGACCACTGGTAACGGTTCCATCACGAAGCTTGCCAGAAAGTAACTGGTGTTGCCAGAGTGAACAGCTGGGTCTGGTGTTACTAGTGGGAAGGGAGGGGCGCTCCGCCCCGAGCGCCGTCCGCTTATGAAGCCAAGCATCACTAAGGCCGGAATCTGCACCGCCGTCACCGCCGCGGCGATCACCACCGTGGCCGGGATCGTCCCGGTCGCCGCCCTGGCCGCGCCCGCGCTGCCGGAGCTGCCCCAGAAGCTCGCCGGGAAGACCATCTTCCTGGACCCGGGCCATCAGGGCGACAATCACACTCAGGATGAGAACAAACAGGTCAGCGATGGTCGCGGTGGCACCAAGGCGTGCCAGACCACCGGCATGACCAGCCTGCACGGCATCGCCGAGCACACCATCAACTGGAATGTCGCGCAGCTGGTGCGCACCTCGCTCGAGGGCCTGGGCGCGCACGTCGTGATGAGTCGCCCCGACGACACCGGCTGGGGCGGCTGCATCGACGATCGGGCCAAGGCCGCCAATGCCTCCGGCGCCGATATCGCCCTCAGCATCCACGCCGACAGCGGTCCCGCCGACGGGCACGGCTTCCACCTCATCGTGCCGGCGCTGCCCGTCGCCGACGCCAAGGTCAGCGAGGTGCAGGGCGGCGCCGGGCTGACCGCGAGCAAGGCCATGCGAGATGCCTACGTGCAGAGCGGGTATCAGGTCGCCACCTACAACGGGGCGGTCGACGGACTCCAGACCCGCTCCGACATTGCCGGGCCCGCGCTGACCGCCGTGCCGGACGTATTCCTCGAAATGGGCAACGGCGCCAATGTCGAGGACGCGCAGCAGCTGGAATCCCCCGAGGGGCAGCTCAAGCACGCTGTCACCATCACCACCGGGATCGCGTCCTACCTGCTCGGCGTGCCGGTGCCTGCCGACACCGGGCTGGCGTCCGAGCCGGGAACACAACCGGGACAACAGGTTCCGGCGCAGCCCGCCGAGCCGCAGCCGCAGCCCGCGCAGGCCCCCGTCCCGGCGCCGCAGGCCGGCGCTCCTGTCGATCCGAATCCGGCTGCGGCACACCAGAATCCTGCCGCGGCGCAGACACCGCAGGCGGCGGTGCCGCAGGCGCAGCCGGCCGTGGTGCCGGCGCAGGCGCCCCAGGCCGCCGTTCCGGCGACGCCGGCCCAGCCTGGGCAGACTCCGGCCCAGGTGGGACCGGCCCCGGTGCAACCGGAGCCGACGCCTGCTCAGCAGGGGCAGACATCGACGTTCCCGGCGCAGCTTCCCGGGTATACGGCGGCTCCCGCACCGTTGCAACTGAATCCGGCTCCGGCGCCACAGAATTCGGCTCCGGCGCAGCAGCCGGGTGAAGCGGCGCTCGAGGGGAGTCTGCAGGTCGCCCAGCAGCTCGCCGATCAGTTCCTGAAGACCTGGCTGCAGTCGCAGACGCCGGGTACCCAGCCGCAGACCGCGCCGCAGCCGGGCACGCCGCCGCAGACCGGCGCCCAGCCGCCGGCGGCGCAGCCCGCACCGCCGGCGCAGACCAAGCCCGTCGCGCGGCCGATCGCGGATCAGCGTGCGCCGCAACGGCAATCGCCGGGCACTACGGGCGGTCAGGGGACTCCGGCCACGCCGGCCGTCCCGGGTACGCAGTCGACCCCGGGCGTGCAGGCCCCGGGTGCGCAGGTTCCGGGCGCACCGGCCCCGGCGACCGACAAGAATTCCAAAACCACTCGGCTGAACGGGATTTCCGTGAATTCGCTGCTGCAGCTGGCCGTCAAGTTCCTGGGCCCGCTCGCCAAGATGCTCACGGGCGATTCCGGTCTCGCTTCCGACGCGGTCAACCTGGCCTACAGCCTGGTCTCGGTGCTGAGCAGCACGTTGCTGAGCACGGCCACCAAGTAGTCCGCATCAGTGCGGTACGAATCGCCCCCGCTCCGAATCCTCCGGAGCGGGGGCGATTTCGTCCACATCGGCCCCATTCGAACCGCTCGGCATCCGGTTTCCCGTATCGGGCGGACAGCCGACATCGGGCAAACATTCCGCGATCCGAACGCGCGTGGGCGCCTCGCCATCGACTGCCTGGACAGCGTGGTCGTGGCAGCTCACCGGCGCACGAGCGGACAACCTCGTGTCCGGTGGTTGGCAAGCATCCGGCGCAGGAGTTGCATGAATTCGGGTCGGGTCGGACGGCCGGCGTAGTCGACTCATCGATCGAGGTGGATCATGGCGCTCGGTGTGGGTTTGAGTATCGGCACGGTGAATACGGTCTGCTCCACGGCGGCGGATCGATCCGGAAAGCTTCCGCACGGCCGTCGGGGTGCGCCTCCGGCCACCTGGCGCACCACCCTCACCTTCGACAGTTCGGGCAGCGCCCGGGTCGGCCGCATTCCCCGGCACGGGCGGGTCATCACCGAATTCGCGGACCTCACCCAGCGGGAGGCTCCGGTCGC
Source organism: Nocardia sp. NPDC004123 (assembly GCF_053603795.1). Taxonomy (NCBI): domain Bacteria; kingdom Bacillati; phylum Actinomycetota; class Actinomycetes; order Mycobacteriales; family Nocardiaceae; genus Nocardia; species Nocardia sp. NPDC004123. The sequence continues at coordinate 79,575 of NZ_JBSGGG010000007.1, read as the reverse complement.
GCGGGTCGGGCATCGGGCGCTGTCGGCCGCGGATCTGGTGGCGACGGTGGCCTACAGCGTGGTGGCCGAGGTGCTGGGGCAGGCGCCGGCGGGACCGCTGGGCGCCGGTGACACGGGAATCGCGGTGACCCATCCGGCCGGATACCCCGCCGCCCTGGTGGCCGAGCTGCGCACCGCTCTCGACGGCGTCGGCCTCACCCGGGCCACCCTGCTGGCCGAGCCGATCGCCGCCGCGTCCTGGCTGGCTGCCGAACGGGGGCCGCTCACACCGGGTTTGGCGCTGGTCTACGACCTCGGCGGGTCCGGGCTGGATGTCACGCTGCTGCGGGTGGGCATCGGCGCGCCGAGCAATCCCATCGTCGGATCGTCGCTGCACTCGGTCGAATACGGGGGCCGGGCCTTCGGGGACCTGGTGGCGTGCACGCTGCGGCGCACGGCCGGATCGCAGGTGGTGCCGCGCGGGCTCTCGGACGCCGATTCGGGCGAGTTGCGCAGCGAGCACATTCGCCGTTCGCTGGCGCTGGTCTACCGCTGCCTGCGCATCGCGGACGTCACCATGGCCGATGTGGATCGGATCCTGGTGGTCGGCGGCGCGGCGCGCCCGCCGGAGGTGGCGCAGGTGCTCGCCGAGGAGCTGGCGCGTCCGGTGACGGTGGCCTCCGATCCGGAGCGCACGATCGCCGATGGCGCTGCCATCGCGGCCCGGCAGGCGCTGATCGCCCAGGATTCGCGGAGCCATCGGCCTCGTTCGCTGATGGGTCTGTTCCGGCGCGTCACCAGGGTGGCAGCGCTCTGAAGTGATCATTTGTCCTGCTACTCGCCGGTTCGCCGCGGCCTCGCCTGCTGATCGGCGCTAACTCGTGCAAGCATCGTGCGAACGGGCTGTTGACGCCTCTCCTGTTTGGTGTAACTATGGGGTACACATAACGCCACTGACTGGAGAGGTGACGACGATGTCTCCGACCACGACCCCCCTTGACGACCCCGTGGTTGCCGAAGCTCAGGAGTATGCCAACAAGCTGCTGCTGCTCTCGGAAGGGTCGGTGAACAAGCACTTCGACCCCTACGAGGACATCGACTGGGACAACCCCGACTTCGACGCCAACGCCCGCCCCGAGCGCTGGATCCTGCCGGAGTCCGCGGACCCCCTCGGCCGCCACGACTGGTACCAGTCGCTCCCGGTGGAGCAACAGATCGAGGTGGGCAAGTACCGGCAGGCCAATATCGCCAAGGTCGGCCTGCAGTTCGAGTCCATCCTGATCAGCGGCATGGTGAACCACACCTTCTCGCTGCCCAACGGTGACGCGGAGTTCCGCTACTGCACCCACGAGATGGCCGAGGAACTCAACCACACCCTGATGTTCCAGGAGATGGTGAACCGCATCGGCGTGGACGTCCCGGGCATGGGCCCGCTCGTCCGGCAGCTGCGCCTGTTCGGCGTGCCGGTCGCCATCGCGTTCCCCAACCTGTTCTTCATGGCCGTGCTCGCCGGCGAGGAGCCGATCGACCACATCCAGAAGCAGATCCTCCGCTCGGGTGAGGAGGTGCACCCGATCATGCGCGGCGTCATGAGCATTCACGTCGCCGAGGAGGCGCGCCACATCTCCTTCGCGCACGAGTTCCTCAAGCACCACGTGCCGGAGCAGAACGCGGCCAACCGCTTCATCCTCTCGATCGCCATGCCGATCGTCATGTTCATCCTGGGCCGCTCCATCGCGACCCCGCCGAAGAAGTTCTTCCAGGAGTTCGACATTCCGGAGCAGGTGCGCAAGGAGCTGTTCTACGGCTCCAAGGAGGCCAAGCAGGTCTTCAGCGACTACTTCATCGACGTCCGCGCGCTGGCCCACGAGATCGGCCTGATGAACCCGATCTCCAAGCGGGTCTGGAAGCTGCTCGGCATCGACGGCGCGGCCTCGCGCTACCGCTCGGAGCCGATCCGCTCCGGCAAGGCCGCGTAGGGGAGGGGGACGTACAGTGCCGTACGTTGTCACCCAATCCTGTTGCAGCGACGCGTCCTGCGTCTACGCCTGCCCGGTCAACTGCATCCACCCGACCCCGGACGAGCCGGACTTCCTGACCGCGGAAATGCTCTACGTCGACCCGCAGGCCTGCGTGGACTGCGGGGCGTGCGCCACCGCGTGCCCGGTGGACGCCATCACATCGTCGAAGAAGCTGACTTCCGAGCAGCTGCCGTTCATCGAGATCAATGCCGACTTCTACCGGCAGGAGCGGCCGCGGCCGCTGCTGGCGCAGCCGATTCCGGCCGCGGAGGTCAAGCCCGGGCGGGAGCCGCTGCGGGTGGCCGTCATCGGCTCCGGGCCTTCGGCCATGTACGCGGCCGACGAACTGCTCACGCAGCCAGGTGTTTCCGTGACCGTGTTCGACAAGGTGACCACGCCCTACGGCCTGGCCCGCTTCGGTGTCGCGCCCGATCACACCAAGACTCGCAGGGTCGGTGACCTCTTCGACGTGATCTCGGCGCAGCCGGGCTTCGGGTCCTACCTGAATGTGAATGTGGGACAGCATGTCTCGCATGAGGAACTGCTGGCGCACCACCACGCGGTGATCTATGCGGTCGGTGCGTCCTCGGACCGCAAGCTCGGGATTCCGGGGGAGGGGCTGCCGGGCAGTACCTCCGCCACCGACTTCGTGGCCTGGTACAACGGGCACCCGGATCAGGCGGGCCGGTTCTTCGACCTGTCGCACCGGCGCGCGGTGATCGTGGGCAACGGCAATGTGGCGCTGGACGTTGCGCGGATTCTGACCGCCGATCCGGAACTGCTGGTCGGCACCGATGTCTCGCAGCGGGCGCTGAATGCCCTGCGGCGCAGCACTATCGAGGAGGTAGTGATCCTCGGGCGACGCGGTCCGGCCGAATCCGCCTTCACCGTACCGGAATTCGTGGGCCTGCTGGGCGCGGACGTCGACATCGTGGTCGAGGGTGAGATTCCCGAGATCGTCGAGGGCATGTCGCAGAAGGTAGAGCACAAGCTGAAGCTGTTGCGCGACTTGCCCGATCGGCCCGTGGGCGGTCGCAAGCGTATCGTCTTCCGGTACCTGTCGGCGCCGGTCGCGATCGCGGGCATGGACCGCGTGACCGGGGTCGAGGTGGTGTGCAACGAGCTCGTCACCGGCGATGACGGTGCGGTGCACGCGGTCCCGACCGGGGAGATCGAAACCCTCGACGCCGGACTGGTGCTGACCTCGGTGGGCTACCGGGGTGTGGCCCTGCCGGGCGTGCCGTTCGACGAGCGGGCCGGGGTCATCCCGAATCTGGACGGCCGGGTGCTCGAGGAGTCCGGCGGCTCGGTGGTGCCGGGTGCCTATGTCACCGGCTGGATCAAGCGTGGTCCGACCGGGTTCATCGGCACCAACAAGTCCTGCGCGCAGCAGACCGTGCGTCAGCTGGTGGACGACTTCAATGCCGGCCGCCTGGCGCAACCGGCGTACAGCGCAGGCGATTTCGACCGATTGGTCGGTGATCGTCAACCGCACGCCATCCGTGGCGGCGCGGTCAACCGCCCCCGTCGCAGGCTTTCCCTGATGGTGCGCCGCTGACCCACCTCTGTCAGCGCCGCCCATGAAAGCCGTCGCATGCCAACCCCCTGCGCGTGCGGCGGCTTTCGCCGTTTCGTCCCTTTTGTGGCCGGTCTTTCCCTGCCTCGGTGGGCTTCTCGTATGACGGTTGATGACTTTTTGTGCTGGGCACCGTATTCGGTCGCGCTTCGGCTGCGAATTTTCGGGGGCGGTGCGGAGGCACTGTACCGATGTTGTTGTGCGAGTTGTAATGCTGTGTTTGCTCGCTGCGACGTCTGCGGTAGTAGAGAAGATTTCAGTGCGAATCACGGACGGTGAAGCGGCTCGCGTGGGGTAATCCGAGGCAGCTACCGGCCAGTGATCGGTAGTCCACACGCCCGTACTGAGACTGCGGTCTGATTTTTCGGACACTCTTCGCCTACCGGTCGGTATGAATTATTTGTTCGCTGAGTTGTAGCTGTTGAGGAAGACTGTTCGGTTGCTTTCATTGCGCAGTTGGATTCGATCTTGTTCGGACGGTTGCATGACCAGTAGATTCGCTATCTTCGCTACTGGACGCGAAATCTTTTCTCCCAATCCGATATTCGAGTACCGCAAACGACAGCTAACCTGAACGCGCTGTTTGGAAAACGACCGCGACCACATGGTTGGTACGCCCGTGGGCCGTGGTCTCGGTGCGTTGACGGGATGGCAATGACAGTTGGCTTTGGCATGAGCATCGGCACAGTGAACTCCGTCTGGGCGACCACGGCCGGTGATCGGAACCGGCCCGCGGTGCGTGTTCGCCGGACCGCAGTCACCTTCGACAGCGCCGGCGGCCCGCAGATCGGGGGCATTCCCCACTTCGTCCCGGTGGTCACCGACTTCGCCGATCTCACCAGCGAGCCGGACCCGGTGGTCATCGGCGGTCGCATCTGGTCCCCAGCGGACCTGGTGGCGGCCGTGGTGAACGGTCTCATCGAGACCAACGCCCCCGAGGCCCCCGCCGTAACCACCTATCCCGCTTGCTATTCGGACAAACACGTCACGCGATTGCGGCGGGCACTGGACTGGTCCGGCGCCGCCGACGTCATGCTGATGCCCGAGCCGGTGGCGGCGGTCGAATGGCTCGACGAGGAATACGGCCTCTCCGAATCCGGGCTCACCCTGGTCTACGACCTCGGCGGGAACGCCCTGGACGTCGCTGTCGTGCGCACCGAGTCCGATCGCGACGAACGCGGCATCCTCGGGCGGGCCGAACGTTCGTATGACTACGGCGGACGGCCGCTGGGCACCCTGCTGGCCCGCTACGCGCGCAGCATCGCGCCCGGCTCGACGCAGCCGGTCTCGGCCGTGGTACCCGCCTCCGACACGAATCGCCTGCGCAGCTGGCACATTCGCAATTCGCTACGGTTGGTGCGTTCGGTCGTGCACCGGGCCGGGCTGCACATGGAGGAGATCGACCGGGTCCTGCTGATCGGCGGCGCGGCCCGCCCCGCCGAGGTGGCCCGCGTGCTGTCGGACCTGGGTCGCCCGGTCGTCATGTCGCCCGATCCGGCCAATACCGTGGCGGTGGGTGCGTCCATCGCGGCCTTTCACAGCGCGGATACCGGCTCGGCCATCGCCCGATACGCCCCCCGCGCTGCCGTGATCTCCGGCGCCGCAGTGGCTTCCGCGCTCGCCATGTCCGCCGCCACCGTGCTCGGCGGGCCCGTCGCCGGACCGCCCGGACTCCAGGCCGCCCCCGAACCCGCCGAGCCGTCCGGCGGGACCGCGCCCCTCGGCACCCACGATGTCATCGTCCTCGACGATGCCGGCGCGCCCCCCGGCACCGGTACCCACGCCATCGCCACCGTGGCAGCCGTCCGTGCCCACTCCCCGCTGGCCCCGACCGTCACCCCCACCTGGGTCGCCGGCCAACCCGTCGACTCCACCGGCGGCGGCACCCACTGCGAAACCCGCACTGTCACAGGCACGGTCAGCACCTACGGCAACCCGGCGCAGTTCACCAACCCCCTCCCGTTCCAGAACCCCGCCCTCGGCGGCTGGACCGTCGGCTTGTACTCCGGCCACGTCCCCAAGGTCAGCATCCCCGGCACCCTCCCCGGCGGAACCATCCCCGGCGCAACGCAACCCGGAACCCAACCCGGCACGGGCCAGCCCGGTACCGGTCAGCCCGGCGCGGGCCAACCCGGCAGTGGCCAGCCCGGCACCGGTCAACCCGGCACCGGTCGACCCGGCGCAGGCCAGCCTGGTGGCACAACTCCCGGAAGTACTTCGGGCGGAACCCAACCCGGCACCACAGGTGGAACGCCCGGAGACGGAACCGCGGGCGGTTCGAACCCAGGCGGTTCCACCCCGGGCACCTCCACCGGCGGAACCAACACCGGCGGAAATCCCGGCACCTCGACCCCCGGCAGCGGCACCCCAGCAGGCGGTGGCGGCAGCACTCCGGGCGGCGCAACCGGCGACCCGGCGGGAGCAAACAGGGGCAGTTCTCCGGGCGGTTCCAACCCTGGTGGTTCCAACCCTGGCGGCTCGCACCCGGGTGGTTCGAACCCGGGTGGTTCAAACCTTGGCGGCTTGAACCCGGGCGGCTCCAACCCCGGCGGCTCCAACCCCGGCGGCTCGAAGCCCGGCGGAACCGGAACGGGCGCAACCTCTCCCGGAGGCTCGACCCCCGGTGGCGGTTCCCCTGGCTCGATCGGCGGCGGCACCCATACCGGCGGCGCCAACACCGGCGGCAACGCCTCAGGCGGCGGCTTCCCCAAGGGTGGCGGCCTCGGCGGCGGCATGGGCAGCCCCGGCGGCAGCCACGGCGGTATGGGTGGCGGCGGGATGGGCGGCGGCGGAGGCATGGGCGGCGGTATGGGTGGCGGCGGAGGCATGGGCGGCGGTATGGGTGGCGGCGGAGGCATGGGCGGCGGTATGGGTGGCGGTGGCAAGGGCGGAGGTGGCGGCGGTGGCCACCACTGATCCCCTGCGGCACTGCGCATCCCGTCGGCCGGGCTCGTCCGGCCGTACCGCCGATCCGGCCGCGGCGGTCCAGGCGACACTGATCTTCGGTGAGCGCCTGCATCGTTCGGACGCCGGACCTGTCGTGGCCACCACTGATTCCCCGCGGCACTGTGCATCCCGTCGGCCGGGGTCGTTCGGCCGCACCGCGGATCCCGCCGCGACGGTCCTGGTCGCATGGATCTTTGCCGGGCGCCCGCATCGTTCGGATGCCGGACCTGTAGTGGCCTCGATTCGTTGTGGGCGAGGGCCTTTCGGCGAATCCCCCATCGGGCGTGTGCTCCCGTACGCCGGTGGGGGTTGCGGGGGAGATCGGGCGGTGGCGTCCCACCATCGGCCCGTTCCCCACGGTGACGTAGGTGGCCGGCGGGACTGACCAACCCGCCCCACCTCGTCCCCGGGCTCGGGCGAGCGGCGGCTCGCCCGCACGGACCGGCGATGAGGGCGTGGCGGACCTGCGACGTCCGCGTCCCCATCGTCGAAAGTGACCGGCCCACCTCGCGTTTCCTGTGCCCGGGCGCGGTGGTGGGCCAGTCGCGGGTCAGCGTGCGGTGAAGCCGCCGTCGATGGCGAGGGCCGCGCCCGTGATGAAGCTCGCCTCGTCACTGAGCAGGTAGGCGCAGAAGGCGGCGATTTCCGCGGGGCGCGCGATGCGGCCGAGGGGGTGCAGGGCGGCGATGGCGGCCTCGCCCTCCGGGGTAGCGCCCATGGAGGCGCGGAAGGCGGGGGTGTCGACCGCGCCGGAGACCAGGGCGTTGACCCGGATGGACCGGTCGGCCGCTTCCATGGCGACGGCCCGGGTCAGGCCCACCACACCGTGTTTGGCGGCGACATAGGGCGCGACCTGCGCCATCCCGACGACGCCGAGGTTGGAGGCATTGTTGAGGATCGCGCCGCCACCGCCGGCCGCGAGCGCCGGAACCTGATGGCGCAGGCCGTAATAGACGGCCGTCAGGTTGAGTTCCAGATCCGCGCGCCACCCGGTCTCGTCGATGTCCTGCACCGGACCGAAGGCATTGACCGCGCCCGCATTGTTGAAAGCCGCGTCCAGGCGGCCGAATTCGGTGATGGCGGCCCCGGTCAGCCGTTCCACGTCGGCTTCGACGGTGACGTCGGTGGGCACGAACAGCGCGCGTCCGCCCGCGGCCCGGATCTCCTCCACCATCCGGTCACCGGCGTCCTTACCGCGTGCCCCGAGCGCCACGGCCCCGCCCTCGGCCGCGATCCGCCGCGCCACGGCCGCACCGACCCCCGAGGTGGCGCCGGTGATCAGAACGACCTTGGATTCGAATCGAGCATCCGTCATGACTGCATTCCCCTTGCGGTAGAGCTGATTTCGTTGACATGTCATAGTCAACGCCGCGAGGGGGGTGGCTGCTGGCGGAAAACAGCCGTCACACTTGATATGTCATCTAACTGGAATCAGGCGGGGGCGAGGAGATCCGGCAGCTCGTCGAGTCCGTCGACGATCGTCGCCCGCGCGGCGTCGGGCTGCTCGGCGGTCAGGTACCCCCAGGGCCCGCGCCGGATGAGCACCGGCATCATGCCCGCCGCCAGGACCGGCAGCACGTCATTGTCGACCCGATCCCCGACATAGCAGATCTCGCCGGGCATGACCCCCGCCACCTCCGCGACCCGCGCGAAGAACTCGGGATCCGGCTTCTCCAGCGCCCATTCGGCCGAGGTGTACACCGCGTCCAGCGGCAGCTCCATCCGCTCCAGTGCCGATTTCGCCTGCGGCGGTTGGTTTCCCGCGATGATCACGCTGATGCCGCGCGCCCGCAGCTCGCCCAGCGCCCGCCGCACATCCGGGTACAGGTCGTCGGCGTCGAAGTTGTTGCGCAGGCTCTCCGGCTCTTCGGCGGCCCACGCGACCTGCTCGGCCTCGATATCGATGCCCGGCCGCACCAATTCGAAGGCGTCGGTGAGCGGCCGCCCGGTGGCCGCCATGCCGCCGATCACGCCCAGGAACGCGAAGCGTGGCACGCCGAGCCGGTCGGCCCATCGGCACCAGATGCGCGTCTCGTCGATCAGCGTCTCGCCCACATCGAATACCGCAGCCTTGATCATTCGCCCAGCGTATCGGGCGGTGGTTCAGCGTTGTGCGTTGAGGAAGCCGATGACGGTCGCGCCCCACCAGCACAGCTGCGACACCAGTCCGGTGGCCGCGCCCCAGGCCAGCAGCCGTGGCGTCAGCGGGTGCTCGCCGCGGGCCTGCAGGCGGCGGTTGAGCGCGCATGCCTGAATCCCGTTGAGCGTCAGCACGAGTACCAGCGCCAGCTTGGTGCGGGTCATGGTGGAGGCGAGATTCGGTTCCAGCACGCAGCCGCTGGCCATCAGCCCGGCCAGGCCCAGCCAGATCGGCACGTGCAGGCGGCCGACCGCCCGCAGGGTCTCGGCCAGTCCGAGACCTCCTGCGGCCCACCGCAGAACGAAGGAATCGGCCATGAGCACCCCGCCGAAACCCACCACCAGCGAGGCCAGATGGACGAACAGCCCGCCGGTGTGCACGGCCGGGCTGGTGGTGACGTGGGCGGCGATCCAGACGGCGGCCGCGAAGGCGCCGGTGGCCAGTAGCGCCGCGGCGGACACGATCCGCCACGAATCGTGCGGGAGTCCCGCGGTCCCGGTGTGATACCGGGCGTCACTGGTCTGGAGCATGGCCGAGCCTTCTGTTAGGTAAGGGAATCCTAAACTACTAAGAAGGTCGTCCCGGTGGCAAGTCGGCAACGATCCCGCGGCGGCTCGCATCGAGGCACACTGGTGTGAGTTGTCGTGCGCGGGAGGGGAGAACCTGATGGACGCCAGGATTCGCGGAACCGTCATGCCGGTGCTCGAGGTCGCACTGGACCCCGGTGACCGGCTCATCGCCGAGGCCGGCCAGCTCTCCTGGATGACCGACTCCATCCGCCTCAGCACCTCCACCCGCGGCGCCGCGGGCGGCGTCTTCGGCGCGGTCCGCCGCGCCATGGCGGGCGCGGGCCTGTTCATGACCGAGTACACCGCCCACCGCGATCCCGGCCGGGTCGCCTTCGCCGCCAAACTCCCCGGCCAGATCCTGCCCGTACAGATCGGCAAGGGGCGCGAATACCTGGTGCACCGGCACGGATTCCTCTGCGCCGCAGGCGATGTCCGCGTCGCTCTGAGCTTCCAGCGCCGCCTGGGCGCGGGCATCTTCGGGGGCACCGGATTCACGCTGCAGCGACTCAGCGGCGACGGCTACGCCTGGGTCGAGCTCTCCGGCGAGGTGGTCCAATACGATCTGGCCCCCGGCGAAACCCTCCGCGTCCACCCCGGCCACATCGGATTGTTCGATGCCTCGGTGGATTTCGACATCACCATGGTCAAGGGCATCCGCAATGTGCTCTTCGGCGGTGACGGCCTCTTCCTCGCCGCCCTCACCGGCCCCGGCCGAGTCTGGTTGCAGTCCTTGACCATCACCAACCTCGCCCACTCCCTCATCCCGTACCTGCCCATCCCGGACGTCGGCGCCCCGCAGCGCTGACGACGTCAGGCCGAGAGTTCGAGGGGGAGGGCGGCGGTGGCGTAGCGGTCCAGGGCCACTTCGGCCAGGAGCGGGTGTGCGCCGATGGTTTCGGCGTGCGGCAGTTGCGGCAGGGCGTCGTGCAGCCGGTCGGTGAGCAGGCCCGGGGCCAGGAACCAGGGCGCGACCAGGACGCGGTCCGCGCCGCGGGCCCGGAGCCGGGCGAACGCCCGTTGCACCGTGGGTTCGGTGGTGGCGAAGCAGATTTCGGTGTCCCAGCCGGTCATCGCGGTCAGCAGCCGTGCCACGTCACCGGTGCGGGTATTGGCGGCCGCGGACGAGGAGCCCACGGCGGCAACGGCAATGCCCCAGCGTGGACCGGCGGGCCGGCTCGTGCTGGGCGCGACGTCGGTCAACGTCGCGGGCGGGGCGTCCGCGCTCATGGCCGCCACGATGCGATCGCGCAGGGCGATGATCAGATGCGGATCGGGGCCGAGCACTTCGGCCTGGGTCAGCCGCAGCCGGGGATGCCGGGCGCGAGCGGCCTCCAGCATCCCGGGCAGGTCCACCCGGGCATGAAAGGCACTGCCCAGCAGCAATGGAACGACGATGGCATGCGAATGCCCGTCGGCCGCAACCGCATCCACGACCTGATCCACCGAGGGCGTGCTCAGATCCAGAAACGCCAGGCGCACATCGAGATCCGGCCGCTGGGCCGCGATCCGCGCGACCACGGCCCGCATGGTCGCGGCCGAGCGCGGATCCCGGCTGCCGTGCGCCACGGCGATGAGCGCGGGCGCGTCCTCGATCCGCAAGGGGCGGGCCGGGCCGCCGCGCACCGTGGACAGTGTCCCGGGTGCGCGGTGAGCGGCCGCTCCGCCCGGCGGGACGGCCGGAACGGCGCCGTTGCCGGGCGGATTCATCTCAGGCCCCGACCTCGACCGCGGTCAGCGCGTCGCCGACCAGGCCCGCGGCCAGGGTGTTGCCACCCGCGGGGTCGATCAGCAGGAACGAACCGGTGTGGCGGTTGACGCTGTAGTCGTCGGCCACGATCGGGTCGGCCACGCGCACCGAGATGCGGCCGATGTCGTTGAGCGACAGCGACTCCGGGGCCGGATCGGCGGCCAGATGCTGCTCGTCGAAACGCTCCAGCAGCGCGCCGACAATGGCCTGCGTGGTGCGGGTGCCGTGCTTGAGCAGCAGGCGCGCGCCCGGGCGCAGCGGCTTGTCGCCGAGCCAGCAGACGGTGGCGTCGAAGGCCTCGATCGGTTCGGGAGCGCCGGTGGCGGCGGCGATCACGTCACCGCGCGAGACGTCCACGTCGTCGGCCAGGATCAGGGTCACGCTGCGGCCGGGCTGGGCCGAACCCAGTTCCCCGTTCGGGGTGTCGATGCGCTCGACCGTGGTGCGGGTGCCGGACGGCAGCACCACGACCTCGTCGCCCTTTGACACCACGCCCGCCGCGACCTGACCCGCGTAGCCGCGGTAGTCCGGGTACTCGGCGGTGCGCGGCCGGATCACGTACTGCACCGGGAAACGCAGCCCCACCTCGTGGCGGCCGTGCACGTCCGCGTCCACCGGCACCGACTCCAGGTGCTCGATGAGCGAGGGCCCGTCGTAGTACGGGGTGTTCTCCGAGCGCGAGGCGACATTGTCACCGTGCAGCGCGGAGACCGGGATCTCCTGCACATCGTCGGCCGACCAGCCGAGTTTGGCGGTCAGCTCGGCGAATTCGGAGGTGATCTTGTCGAACACGCCGGCCGGATCGTCCACCAGGTCGATCTTGTTGACGGCCAGCACCAGCTTCGGCACCCCCAGCAGCGCCATGACCGCGGCGTGCCGGCGGGTCTGCTCGATGACACCCTTGCGGGCGTCGACGAGCAGGATCACCAGCTGCGCGGTGGACGCGCCGGACACCGTGTTGCGGGTGTACTGCACGTGCCCCGGGGTGTCGGCGAGCACGAAAGACCGCTTGGGCGTGGCGAAGTAGCGGTACGCCACGTCGATGGTGATGCCCTGCTCGCGCTCGGCGCGCAGGCCGTCCACCAGCAGCGACAGGTCCGGCGTGGACAGACCCTTGTCGACCGAGGCGCGGGTGACCGCGTCGATCTGGTCCGCCAGTACGGACTTGGTGTCGTACAGCAGCCGTCCGACCAGGGTGGACTTGCCGTCGTCGACCGATCCGGCGGTGGCCAGTCTCAATAGGTCGGACATCAGAAGTAACCCTCTCGCTTGCGGTCTTCCATGGCGGCTTCGGAGACGCGGTCGTCGCCTCGGGTCGCGCCACGTTCGGTGAGCCGGGACGCGGCGACCTCGGCCAGAATCGCGTCATTGTCGGCGGCATCGGAAATGATTGCGCCGGTGGTGGATCCGTCGCCGACGGTGCGGTAGCGCACCGACTTGATCAGCAGCTCCTCGTTGTCGGCCGGGCCGCCCCACACGCCGGGGGTCATCCACATGCCGTCGCGCTGGTACACCGGGCGCTCGTGGGCGTAGTAGATGCTGGCCAGCTCCACGTCCTCGCGGGCGATGTAGCGCCAGATGTCGAGCTCGGTCCAGTTCGAGATCGGGAACACGCGCACGTGCTCGCCCGGAGCGTGCCGGCCGTTGTACAGGTTCCAGAGCTCGGGCCGCTGCCGCTTCGGGTCCCAGCGGCCGAAGGCGTCGCGCAGCGAGAAGATGCGCTCCTTGGCGCGCGACCGCTCCTCGTCGCGGCGGCCGCCACCGAAGACCGCGTCGAAGCGGTTCTCGTTGATGGCGTCCAGCAGCGGCACGGTCTGCAGCGGGTTGCGGATCCCGTCCGGGCGCTCCTGCAGGCGGCCGTCGGCGAGGTAGTCCTCCACCGACGCGACATGCAGTCGCAGGCCGTACTTCTCGACCACCTTGTCGCGGAAGTCGAGAACCTCGGGCAGGTTGTGCCCGGTGTCCACGTGCAACAGCGCGAACGGCAGCGGTGCGGGCCAGAAGGCCTTGATCGCCAGGTGCAGCAGCACCGTGGAGTCCTTACCGCCCGAGAAGAGGATCACCGGGCGTTCGAACTCGCCCGCTACCTCACGGAAGATATGGATGGACTCGGACTCCAGGGCGGCCAGAGTGTCGAATTCTGCCCCGAGCGGAGCGAGAAGATCAGATGCAGCGATGGAAGTCATGATGCGTGCAACCCGCATTCGGTCTTGGCGAGCCCGGCCCAGCGGCCGGATCGCGGATCGGATCCAGGTTCCGGCTTCCGCGTGCACGGAGCGCAACCGATGGACGGATATCCCTCTTCGACAAGGGGATTCACGAGGATGCCGTTCGCCTCGATGTAGGCGGCCATCTGCTCGTCGGACCAGGCGGCGATCGGGTTGATCTTCACCAGGCCGAAGCCCTCGTCGAAGGAGATCAAGGGCGCATTGGCGCGGGTGGGCGCCTCCACCCGGCGGATGCCGGTGACCCAGGCGTTGTACCCGGTCAGCGACTTCTTCAGCGGCACCACCTTGCGCAGGCGGCAGCATTCGGCGGCGTCCCGCGCGAACAGGTCCTTGCCGAGCAGCTGATCCTGTTCGGCCACACTGTGTTCCGGCTGCACATTGACGATGTTCACGCCGTACACCAGCTCGACCGCGTCACGGGTGCCGATGGTCTCGGCGAAGTGGTAGCCGGTGTCGAGGAACAGCACGTCCACACCCGGGCGCACCTGGGCGGCCAGCTGCACCAGCACGGCGTCCTGCATGTTGGACGCCACGATGTAATTCGCGCCGAAGGTGTCCTCGGTCCACTGCAGCAGTTCCTGCGCGGTCGCGTTCGGGCCGAGCTCGGCATTGCCCTTCTCGACCAGGGCGCGCAGCTCGGATTCCGCGAGTTTCGTTGTGGTCATTGATGTTTCTCCCAACTACCGCAGGTCTGCTTCATCGGCTCGGACCGCCCACTGCGCGAAACGCTCACCCTCATCACGGTTCTTGATGAAGTTGCGCACCACGCGCTCGATGTAGTCACCCAGCTCTTCGCTGGTCACCTTGTGCTGCCGGAGCTTTCGGCCGAAGCCGGAGTCGAGGCCAAGGGAGCCGCCCAGGTGAACCTGGAAACCCTCCACTTGATTCCCGTCGCCGTCGTCGACCAGCTGGCCCTTGAAACCGATGTCTGCGATCTGGGACCGGCCGCAGGAGTTGGGGCAGCCGTTGATGTTCACCGTGATCGGCACGTCCAGGTCGGCATTGATATCCGCGAGCCGGGTCTCCAGCTCGGGCGCCAGCACCTGCGACCGCTTGCGGGTCTCGGTGAACGACAGCTTGCAGAACTCGATACCACTGCACGCCAGCAGGTTCCGCCGCCAGTGCGACGGGCGGCCGTGCAGGCCCAGCGGTTCCAGCTCCTCGATCAGCTGCTCGACCTTGTCGTCGGGGACGTCGAGCACGATGAGCTTCTGGTACGGGGTGAAACGGACCCGATCGGAGCCCGCACGCTCGATCGCGTCGGCCGCCCGGCTCAGGATGGTGCCCGAGACGCGGCCGGCGATGGGGGAGAAGCCGATCGCGTTCAGCCCGTTGCGCAGCTTCTGCACCCCGATGTGGTCGATGGGGCGCTTCGGCTGCTCCGGAGCCGGGCCGTCGATGAGCTTCCGCTTCAGGTACTCGGTCTCGAGCACCTCACGGAACTTCTCGATGCCCCAGTCCTTCACGAGGAACTTGAGGCGGGCCTTGGTGCGCAGGCGGCGGTAGCCGTAGTCGCGGAACAGCGACACGACCGCCTCCCACACATCGGGCACCTCGTTCAGCGGCACCCACACACCGACGCGCTGGGCCAGCATCGGGTTGGTCGACAGGCCGCCGCCGACCCACAGGTCCAGGCCCGGTCCGTGCTCGGGGTGCACGACGCCGACGAAGGCGACGTCGTTGATCTCGTGCACCACATCCTGCTGACCGGAGATGGCGGTCTTGAACTTGCGCGGCAGGTTGGAGTATTCCTTCTTGCCGATGTAGCGCTTGACGATCTCGTCGATGGCCCAGGTGGGATCGATGATCTCGGTGAGGGATTCACCCGCCAGCGGCGAGCCCAGCACCACGCGCGGGCAGTCGCCGCACGCCTCGGTGGTCTGCAGGCCGACCGCTTCGAGCCGCCGCCAGATCTCCGGCACGTTCTCGATCTCGATCCAGTGGTACTGGACGTTCTCGCGGTCGGACAGATCCGCGGTGTCGCGCGCGAACTCGGTGGAGATCTGCGCGAGGGTGCGCAGCTGCTTCAGGTTCAGCGCGCCGGCGTCGCAGCGCACCCGCATCATGAAGTAGCGGGCCTCGAGGATGTCGATGTTCTCGTCGCCGGTCCAGGTGCCGTCGTAGCCCTGCTCGCGCTGGGTGTACAGACCCCACCAGCGCATGCGGCCGCGCAGATCGCTCTTGTCGATCGAGTCGAATCCGCCCTTGGCGTAGATGTTCTCGATGCGCGCCCGCACGTTGAGCGGGTTGTCGTCCTTCTTGCTCTGCTCGTTGGCATTGAGCGGCTCGCGGTACCCGAGCGCCCACTGTCCCTCGGACTTGCGCTTCACCGGTCGCGCGGTGCGCTCCCGCGGCGCGACGGGCGCTTCCGACCGCGGGCGATCCGGACGCACGCGTCGCTCCGCGGCGGGCTTGTCGGGCCGGGCGGATCGAGCGTTATCGGAACTGGTGGCGTCGGTGCTCGACGTCATGGGGGTCGCTCCTGAAGGGTCTTGCGGGCAGGCGGGAGGGGCTGGCTCACGCCTCCGATATCAGAGAACCGGCTCTTACGGCGTCAGACGGACGCCGGATTCCGGGAGAATGGGAGCCGATCTACCGGAGGCTTCCCGGCAGACAGCTCGCGCTGCAGACACGCTTGAAGTCGACATGGCGACGCGCCACGAGTCGCACTCCAAGTCCAGTCATGGGGCTTATTGTGCCACGTCAGCAGGGTCGTTCCGACTGCCGGATCGAATTTTCCGCAGTTTCCCGGGAAATCCCCTGGATATATTGTCCGATTTGTGACGGGCATCATAGATCAACGCCCGGCATACCTTTGGGCGGTTGACCTGAACAGTTGTGCCGGTGAGGCTACGTCATCCGATCGGCATCGGATGCCGCGAGGCGGGCCTTGGCCGCCGCCAGCCGGCCCAGCTCATCGGCCAGTTCGGGGGAGATCGCCCAATCCGGGCGATCGATGAATCCGGCCGGTAGGTACGGCGAACGAATGGCCGTCCGATAGCCCAGATCCCGCGCCCAGCAGGCCAGAGCCAGCAGCGGCAGCGCCAGGACGCCCTCGGGATCGTTGCGCCAGGTGTCGTTGTCGAAGAAGGCGCGATGCAGCCGCAGCGCGTTCGTCATCTCCCAGTCGAAGCCCTCGGAATCGCCGTCCGCCAGGCGCAGGAACACCTCCACGGTCGGCCGGAACAGCAGGTCCGTCACCCGCTGCGCACCCACCCGGCTGGTGGTGTCCAGCGCCCAGGCCGCCTCGTACACGCTCTTCGGGCCGAACCGCCAGGCCGTCTGCAGCAACCTCACCCACTCGTACTGGAAGTCGTCGAAGGCGCCGTCGCCGAACTCGCGCAGCCGCTCGATCGGATACTCGACCAGCTCACCCATGGCCTCGGCGTCGCGGGCGATGAGCGTCCACCAGAACGCCGCCCGCCAGCCCGCCACCCGGTCGTACTTGTCGAAGCCGGATTCGATGCCGCTCGCCCGGAACCGCCGCGTCACCGTCTGCTCGGTCGAATGCGCGAAATACCAGGTCCGTGCCCGGAACGCCGGCGGATCCGACATCAGCATGGTGGCCAGCAGCACACCGTCCATCGAACGCGAGAAGTTCGGGCCCTCCGGCCGCACCGGCATCCGCGACCGATGGACCACCGGGGCCACGGAGCCCTCGTCGACCTCTCTGATCGACCTGGCATCGACCCCGTGCCGCGGTACCTCGATCATCGGCCCGTCCCCGTCCGCACCTGGAGCCGATCGCGCGGCTCGCCGAAATCCCTTGGAATGTATCCGGATTCGACGTGCCCCGCAGTCCGAGCAGCGTCCCCGCGCGGGCGGGTGCGCTGTGACCGGGGCAACCGGTCACACTGGATGGGTGACCTCGACTGCTCCCCAACAGACCTCCGGCACTGCCGCGGCGGCCGCCGCCGACGTGCCGGTGCTGCGCGATTTCGGGGGCGGGCCGTTCGGGATCTACATCCACGTGCCGTTCTGCGCGACGCGGTGCGGGTACTGCGACTTCAACACCTATACGGCGGGGGAGCTGGGGAGCTCGTCGTCACCGCAGTCGTGGTTCGAGGCGCTGAAGGGTGAACTTGCCACGGCGGCACGGGAATTCGACGGGCTGCCGTCCGCCACGCCGGCGGTGGAGACGGTGTTCGTGGGCGGTGGCACACCGTCGCTGCTCGGTGGGGACGGGCTCGCGGGGGTGCTCGACGCCATTCGCGAGAACTTCACGCTCGCGCCCGGGGCCGAGGTGACGACCGAGTCCAATCCGGAATCCACCTCGCCCGAATTCTTCGATCGCATCCGCGCGGCCGGGTACAACCGTGTCTCGCTGGGCATGCAGTCCGCCGCCCAGCACGTGCTGAAGATCCTGGACCGGACCCACACGCCCGGCCGGGCCGTGGCCGCCGCCAAGGAAGCTCGTGCCGCGGGCATCGAGCACGTCAATCTGGACCTCATCTACGGCACGCCCGGGGAAACCGACGCCGACCTCGACGCCAGCCTCGATGCCGTGCTGTCCGCGGGGGTCGACCACGTGTCGGCCTACTCCCTCATCGTCGAGGACGGCACCGCCCTGGCCCGCCGGGTGCGGCGTGGCGAACTTCCCGCCCCCGACGACGACGTGCTCGCCGCCCGCTACGAGCGCATCGACACCCGCTTGGGCGCGGCCGGCCTGCAGTGGTACGAGGTTTCCAACTGGGCCGCCTCCGACGCGGCCCGCTGTCGCCACAACCTCGGCTACTGGGACGGCGGCGACTGGCTCGGCGCGGGGCCGGGCGCGCACAGTCACATCGGCGGCGTCCGCTGGTGGAACGTCAAACACCCGGCGCGCTACGCGGATCGGGTGACCACCGGCGCCCTCCCCGCCGCGGGCTGGGAGTCCCTCACGCCCGAGGAGCGCTACACCGAGCGCGTGATGCTCACCGTCCGGCTCCGGACGGGCCTCCCTCTGGCCGATCTCGATGTCGACGGCCGCGCCGCCGCTGACGGCGTGATCGCCGATGGCCTGGCCGAGCGGGTGGGTGACCACCTGATTCTCACCGACCGCGGCCGGCTGCTCGCGGACGGTGTTGTCCGCACCCTCCTGGGCTGATTCGGCGCCGTCGCCCGATGGGGCCGGCCGGACTGATCGTTTGCGTTCCGACGGTCGGACTCGGGCTGTGACCTGCGGAGATCGGCGAACAACGGGTAGAACCGGTCGGTCCGGACTAGATTGACGGACGGAGATTTCGTACAGCCGGTCTGTATCGCGGTCGGAGCCTCGGCCGCGGCCCGTAGCGCCCCGGAGCAACCTACGGCAGCGCCCCGAACAACCTTCGGCCCGAGGACATCTCATGGTGAAGCCACCTGTGCGACACGTCGAGCTTCTGAATCGCCTCCGTATCCGTGCCGGTCGCGCGGCCTCCCGAACCGTGTGCGCGGCGGGGGTGGCCCTGGCGCTGGCCGTGACCCCGCTCGCCGCCGCACCGGTCACGGCCGCGGCCCTGCCCACGATCGTGCTGGTGCACGGCGCCTTCGCCGACTCCTCCAGCTGGGACGGGGTCGCTGCCCAGCTGCGCGCCGACGGCTATTCCGTTGTGACGCCGGAGAATCCATTGCGCGGTCCCGCCTACGACGCGGCGGCGATCCAGCACACCATCGACGGCCTCGCGGGTCCGATCGTGCTGGTCGGCCACTCCTACGGCGGCACCGTGATCAGCAACGTGCACGACTCGAAGATCGAATCCCTGGTCTACATCTCGGCTTTCGCGCCGACCCAGGGGGAAGCCGCACTGCTGGAACTGAATCCGATCCAGTACCCCGGCTCGCAACTCACCCTCGCCCTGCGGCTGAAGGTGGTGACCGACGAGCAGGGGATCGCGGACAGGAATGTGGACGCCTACATCGACCCCGCCAGTTTCCCCGACGTCTTCGCCCAGGACGTCGATCCGGCCACCGCCGCCGCCATGGCCGCCCGCCAGCACTCCCTGGCCCTGTCCGCCAACCTCGAACCCTCGGGCTCGCCCGCCTGGGCCGCCACGCCGAGCTGGTATCTGGTCAGCACCGCCGACCGTGTGATTCCCCCTGCGTCCCAATGGGATATGGCCAAGCGCATGAACGCCCACACCTCCTCGATCGACGCCTCCCACGCCGGCCTCGTTTCCCACCCGGCCGACGTGGCCGCAGTCGTGGAGGCCGCCGCCGGTCAGTGACACCGGGACACGGCACGTGCGGACACCCGGCACCGCACGTGCGCCGACTCCGCCCAGGTGGCGGGCGGTGGCACAGCGACTTGCGTCGGGGACACTAAACTGGAGGAGATAATCCGGGAAATCCGCGTGGCCGGTGCCGAATGATCGGCTGCTTCCTGCCGCGGAGGGCTCGGGCGTGCACGAGGCGTACCCGAGGGCGAGCAAGGAGGTGGGGCCATCATGTCGAGCACCGAGCAACGACGGCTCGAGGTCCTGCGGGCCATCGTCGCGGACTACATCGCGACGAAGGAGCCCATCGGGTCCAAGACCCTGGTCGAGCGGCACAATCTGGGAGTCTCCAGCGCCACTGTCCGCAATGACATGGCGGTGCTCGAGGCCGAGGGCTACATCGCCCAGCCGCACACCTCCTCCGGCCGCATCCCCACCGACAAGGGCTACCGGCAGTTCGTCGACCACATCTCCGAGGTCAAGCCGCTGTCCGGCGCGGAACGCCGCGCGATCATGGAATTCCTGGAGAGCGGCGTCGATCTCGACGACGTGCTGCGCCGCGGCGTCCGCCTGCTGGCCCAGCTGACCCGGCAGGTCGCCATGGTCCAGTACCCGACCGTGTCCGCGTCCACCGTGCGCCATATCGAGGTCGTCGCGCTCAACCCGGCCCGCTTGCTACTGGTCGTGATCACCGACACCGGCCGCGTCGATCAGCGCCTGGTCGATCTGGGCACCGTCGTCAGCGAGGACGATCTGGCCGCCCTGCGCGGCATGCTCGGCAAGGCCATGGACGGCAAGCGCCTGGCCGCCGCGTCCGTGTCGGTAGCCGAACTCCCCGAGCATTCCCCGTCGCCCAAGCTCCGCGATGTGCTCATCCGCGTCTCCACCGTGCTGGTCGAGACGCTGGTCGAGCATCCGGAGGAGCGCCTGGTGCTGGGCGGCACCGCCAACCTCACCCGCAATGCCTCCGACTTCGCCGGGAACGGTTTCCCGGGTTCGCTGCGTTCGGTCCTGGAGGCCCTCGAGGAACAGGTGATCGTGCTGAAGCTGCTGGCCGCGGCACAGGTCCCGGGTACCGTGACGGTGCAGATCGGCGAGGAGACCAAGGTCGAGCAGATGCGCGGGACGGCCGTGGTGTCCACCGGTTACGGGCTGACCGGTACGGTGCTGGGAGGTATGGGGGTGCTCGGACCGACCCGCATGGACTACCCGGGGACCATTGCCTCGGTGGCGGCTGTCGCCCGATACATCGGTGAGGTGCTCGCCGAACGGTGAGCAGGCCCAGAAGACGAAACAGGACTAGAGAGCGCACGTGGCACGGGACTATTACGCACTGCTCGGAGTCGCACGCGGTGCGACCGACCAGGAGATCAAGCGCGCCTACCGGAAGCTGGCGCGTGAACTGCATCCCGACGTCAATCCGGACCCGGAGGCCCAGGAGAAGTTCCGCGAGGTCTCCACGGCCTACGAGGTGCTGTCCGACGCGGAGAAGCGGCGCATCGTCGACCTCGGTGGTGACCCGCTGGAATCCGCCGGCGGCATGGGCGGCGGCTTCTCCGGCGCCGGATTCGGTGGCCTCGGCGACGTATTCGAGGCGTTCTTCGGCGGCATGAACGCCTCCGGCGGCACCCGCAAGCCGCGCGGCCGCGTGCAGCCGGGCGCCGATTCGCTGCTGCGCACGCGACTGTCGTTGCAGGAGTGCGCGGTTGGTGTCACCAAGCACCTGACCGTCGACACCGCCATCCTCTGCGACCTGTGCCAGGGCTCCGGCACCAACGGCAATTCGAAGCCGGTGCGCTGTGAGACCTGTGGCGGCGCGGGCGAGGTACAGACCGTGCAGCGGTCCTTCCTCGGCCAGGTCATGACCTCCCGCCCCTGCCCCACCTGCCGGGGCGCGGGCGAGACCATCCCCGACCCCTGCCGCAAGTGCGGCGGCGACGGCCGCGTGCGCTCGCGCCGCGAGATCGCCGCGCCCATCCCGGCCGGTGTCGCCAACGGCATGCGGGTGCGGCTGGCCGCGCAGGGCGAGGTCGGCCCCGGCGGCGGCCCGGCCGGCGACCTGTACGTGGAGATCGTCGAGCAGCCGCACGACACCTTCGTGCGCGACGCCGACGACCTGCACTGCACCATCCGCGTCCCCATGGTGGACGCCGCGCTCGGCACGACCGTCGTCATCGACACCATCCTCGACGGCCCGGTGGAGTTGACCATCCCGGCGGGCACCCAGCCCGGCGAGGCGTCGGTGCTGCGCGGCCACGGCATGCCCAAGCTGCGCGCCAACTCGCGCGGCGACCTGATCGCGCACCTCGACATCGTGGTGCCGAGCAAGCTCGACTCCAAGCAGGCCGACCTGCTGCGCAAGTACAAGGGCATGCGGGCGAACGAGCACACGGAGGTCCTCTCGGCGCAGTCCGAGCACAACTCGGGCCTGTTCGCGCGCCTGCGCGCCTCCTTCAGCGGACGCTGATCCGTTGGCCGCCACCGTCTTCTACCTCGACGACATTCCCGAACCGGGTGCGACCGCGGTGCTGGACGGCCCCGAGGGCCGCCACGCCGCCACGGTGCGCCGCATCCGGGTCGGGGAACCCATCACCCTCTCCGACGGGCACGGGATCCTCGCCGACTCGGAAGTGGTTGCGGCCCAGAAGGATCGCCTCGAACTGAAGGTGCTGGCCAAACGGGTGGCCGCGCCCTGGACCCCGCAGGTGACGGTGGTCCAGGCCCTGCCCAAGTCCGACCGTTCGGAACTGGCGGTCGAACTCATGACGGAGGCGGGCGCCGACGCCATCGTCCCCTGGCAGGCCCTGCGCTGCGTCTCCAACTGGGAAGCCAAGGCCCGCAAGGGCGTCGAGAAGTGGCGTGCCGCCGCCAGACAGGCCGCCCGCCAATCCCGCCGCGCCTACATCCCGGACGTCGCCGACCTCCACACCACCCGCGACCTCATGGACCTGGTCCGCACCGCGAAGGCGAACGGCGCGATCGTCGCCGCCCTCCACGAGTCCGGCGAATCCCGCCTGACCGACCTTTCTTTCGCCGGCGTCCCCGAAGTGGTCCTGATCGTCGGCCCCGAAGGCGGCCTCGACGACTCGGAACTGAAGGCCCTCGCCGACGCCGGCGCCGACGTGGTCCTGCTCGGTCCGACCGTGCTGCGCACCTCCACCGCGGCCGCCGTCGCCCTCGGCGCGCTGGGCGCGCTCACCCCGCGCTGGTAGGCCGCCCGCGCCGGTTCGCCACGGAATGGATTCGGGGGTGCGGCAGTTGGATGACACCGGTGTGTTGCCCCTGCTGGTAGCCGTCTATTCACTGGGCGGTGTCGGTGGGCGGCGGTAAACTTCTGTCAACGAAAACGGCATCGAGACCGGAAAGCAGGCCATAGCCACTTTTGAGAACACCAGGCGAAATCGGCGATCAGAGCACACCCATTGCCGGCATCGGCGCCGGCGTCAACGGTTCCGGACCGGCGGGGCGGACCGTTCGTTCCAGCATCGAATTGGCACCGGAATCGGTGTTCGGTTTCCTGGGTTCGGCTGACGAGAACCTGCGTGAGCTCGAGCGCCTCCTCGATGCCGACATCCACGTTCGCGGCAATTCCGTCACGCTGACCGGCAAACCGGCCGATGTCGCGCTGGCGGAACGAGTGGTGGCGCAGCTGGTCGCGCTCACCGCGCGCAATCGGGTGGTCTCGCCCGAGGCCGTGCGGCACACCTACTCCATGCTCACCGAGGGCTCCTCGGATTCTCCGGCAGAGGTGCTGAGCCTGGACATCCTGTCCCGGCGCGGCAGGACCATCCGGCCCAAGACGCTCAATCAGAAGCGCTATGTCGATGCCATCGACGCGCACACCATCGTGTTCGGGGTGGGCCCGGCCGGTACCGGCAAGACGTATCTGGCCATGGCCAAGGCCGTGCAGGCGTTGCAGACCAAGCAGGTCAACCGCATCATCCTGACCCGGCCCGCGGTCGAGGCGGGCGAGCGGCTGGGCTTCCTGCCGGGCACGCTGAACGAGAAGATCGACCCGTACCTACGCCCGCTCTACGACGCCCTGCACGACATGATGGATCCGGAGGCGATCCCGAAGCTCATGCAGGCCGGTGTCATCGAGGTCGCCCCGCTGGCCTACATGCGCGGTCGCACGCTCAACGACTCGTTCATCATTCTGGACGAGGCGCAGAACACGACGGCCGAGCAGATGAAGATGTTCCTCACCCGCCTGGGCTTCGGGTCCAAGATCGTGGTGACCGGTGACATCACCCAGGTCGATCTGCCGCACGGCGCGCGCTCGGGTCTGCGCGCGGCGACGGAGATCCTGCACGGCATCGACGACATCCATATCGCCGAGCTCACCAGCGCCGATGTGGTCCGTCACCGGCTGGTCGGGGAGATCGTCGACGCCTACGACCGGTTCGAGGCGGAGTCGCGGCCCCCGGCCGCGGTCCACTATCCCGGCAATCGGGCACAGCGACGTGCCGCGAGCCGAGGAGAGCGACACTGACCTCTCCCTCTAGGCTGATCGGGTGAGTATCGAGATCGCCAACGAATCGGGTATCGAGGTATCCGAAGAAGAACTGGTCAGCGTCGCGCGGTTCGTCATCGGTCAGATGGATGTGCATCCGGCGGCCGAGCTGTCGATGGTGCTGGTCGATCTCGACACCATGGCGGATCTGCACATGCGCTGGATGGACCTACCGGGTCCCACCGATGTCATGTCCTTCCCCATGGACGAGCTGGAGCCGGGCGGGCGGCCCGATGCCGCCGAGCCCGGCCCCTCCATGCTCGGCGACATCGTGCTCTGCCCCGAGTTCGCGGCCCAGCAGGCCGAGAAGGCCGGGCACTCCATGGATCACGAGCTGGCGCTGCTGACCGTGCACGGCGTCCTGCACCTCCTCGGCTACGACCATGCCGAGCCGGAGGAGGAGAAGGAGATGTTCGCGCTGCAGGCCTCCCTGCTGGAGGGCTGGTACGAGAACGTGCGCCAGGAAATGCGCCGCGCGGAGCTCGCCGAGCGCGACCAGCGGCTGCTGGGCAAGACCGGATTCACCGATACCACCGGTGATCCGCTGGGCCCGGCGTGAATTCATTCGTTCTGCTCCTGCTGGCGATCGTCCTGGTCCCCGCCGGTGGCGTGTTCGCGGCGCTGGATTCGGCGCTGAACACGATTTCGCCTGCGCGCGTGGAGGATCTGGTGCGTGCCGACCGGACCGGGGCGGCGCGGCTGGCGCGCATCATCGCGGATCGGCCGCGCTATGTGAATCTCATGGTGCTGCTGCGTCTCACGTGCGAGATCACCGCGACGGTGCTGCTGGCGGCGGTGCTCATGGACTGGCTGGACGAGGGCCCGGCGCTGCTGATCACCGCGGCGATCATGGTGCTGGTCGACTATCTGGTGATCGGTGTCGGGCCGCGCACGCTGGGCCGCCAGCACGCGTATTCGCTGGCGCTGGGCGCGTCGCTGCCGTTGCAGGCCATCGGCTCGCTGCTGGGCCCGATCAGCCGGCTGCTGATTCTGATCGGTAATGCGATCACCCCCGGTAAGGGTTTCCGCAACGGCCCCTTCGCCTCCGAGATCGAGCTGCGCGAGGTGGTGGATCTGGCGGGGGAGCGCGGCGTGGTGGACGCCGACGAGCGCCGCATGATCCAGTCGGTCTTCGAGCTCGACACCACCCCGGCCCGCGAGGTGATGGTGCCGCGCACCGAGATGGTGTGGATCGAGGCGGAGAAGACCGCGGCGCAGGCCATGTCGCTGGCGGTGCGGTCGGGGCACTCGCGAATTCCGGTGGTGGGCGAGAACGTCGACGACATTCTGGGCGTCGTCTATCTGAAAGACCTGGTGCCGTACGCGGATCGGAGCCGGAAGGTGAAGGTGCGGCAGGTCATGCGGTCCGCCGTGTTCATGCCGGACTCCAAGCCGCTGGACGCGCTGCTGGACGAAATGCAGCGGCGCAGAAACCATATGGCGGTGCTGGTGGACGAGTACGGCGGCATCGCCGGGCTGGTCACCATCGAGGACATCCTCGAGGAGATCGTGGGCGAGATCGCCGACGAGTACGACAAGGACGAGATCGCGCCGATCGAGAAGATCGGCCCGGGCAAGTTCCGGGTCTCGGCGCGACTGCCGGTGGACGACCTGGGCGAGCTGTTCGACACGGTGATCGAGGACGAGGACGTCGACACCGTCGGCGGTCTGCTCGCCCACGCCCTGGGCCGCGTCCCGCTGCCCGGCTCCAAGGCCGTCATCCACGGCCTGCAACTGAAGGGGGAGGGCGCGGCCGACGCGCGCGGCCGCATGCGGATCCACACCGTGGTGGTGCGCAAGAGCCCGGAGCAGACGAGAACCGAACCGGCGGAACACGAACCGGCCGATGACACACACGAGGATGGAGAGGCCGATGATTGAGTTGGATGCGGAGGACAACAAGCTGTTGGTCCTCGCCCGTGGCGCCATGGGCCGCACCGGCGGCAATGGCGGTGCGGCCGTGCGTGATTCGGACGGCCGCACCTACGCGGCCGGTACCGTGGAGCTGACCGCGCTGAAGCTGACCGCGTTGCAGTCGGCGGTGGCGGCCGCGATCTCCAGTGGCGCAGGCGGTTTCGAGGCGGCCGTGGTGGTCGCGGGCAAGCTGTCGGATCCGGGGGTGTCGGCGGTGCGTGAGGTTTCGCCATCGGCGCGCATCATTTTCACCGATGCCAAGGGCGCGGTGTTCGAGGTACTGGAGGCCGGTACGCCCGCGGACTACGGCGTCGAGAATCCCATTGCGGCACAGCGGTCCACGGAGGGCGACGCGGCCGGCGAGCGCGAGATTCCGGCGGGCTTCGATCTGGACACCGAATCGGAGGTCTTCGAGTGAGCGGCCAGGGTCAGGACAGCGGTGAATTCCGGTCCGGCTTCGTATGTTTCGTGGGCCGGCCGAACACCGGCAAGTCCACGCTCACCAATGCCATGGTGGGGCAGAAGATCGCCATCACCTCCTCGCGGCCGCAGACCACGCGGCACACCATTCGCGGCATCGTGCACCGGGATCACGCGCAGCTGATCCTGGTGGACACCCCCGGTCTGCACCGGCCGCGCACGCTGCTCGGCCAGCGCCTCAACGACCTGGTGCGCGATACGTATTCGGAAGTCGACGTCATCGCCGTCTGCATTCCGGCGGACGAGAAGATCGGCCCGGGTGACCGCTGGATCGTCGATCAGATCAAGACCATGGCGCCCAAGACGACCCTGCTCGGTGTGGTCACCAAGATCGACAAGGTGAGTCGCGACCAGGTCGCCCACCAGCTCATGGCGGTGTCCCAGCTGCTCGGCCCCGAGGCCGAGGTGGTCCCGGTCTCCGCGGTCAAGGGCGAGCAGGTCGAGGTGCTCGTCGACGTGATCGCCTCCCAGATGCCCGAGGGCCCGGCCTTCTACCCCGACGGCGAACTCACCGATGAGCCCGAGGAAGTCCTGATGGCCGAGCTCATTCGCGAGGCGGCCCTCGAGGGCGTCCGCGACGAGCTCCCGCACTCGCTGGCGGTGGTGATCGAGGAGGTCCTCGAGCGCGAGGAGAACGAGGACCAGGAGACCGACGGCCGCCGCTCCGCCGAGGGCATGCTCGACGTCCACGCCCTGCTCTACGTCGAACGCCCCAGCCAGAAGGCCATCGTCATCGGCAAGGGCGGCGCCCGCCTCAAGGAAGTCGGCACCAACGCCCGCAAGCAGATCGAGCACATCCTCGGCACCCGCATCTACCTCCACCTGCACGTGAAGGTCGCCAAGGACTGGCAGCGCGACCCGAAGCAGCTCGGCAAGCTCGGCTTCTGACCTGCTACCTGCCCGCGGCCACCTGAGCGGCCGCGGGCAGATTCAGCGGATCACCCTGTGCTGTCGGCGATTTCGCCATCGCCGCGGCTCGGGGCCAGGTGTCGGCTGGGCGTAAGTCCCTGTGGCACGGACGCGTCGGCGCGTAGTCCAGGCTGTCAGCGCATCGGACGGGTCGCCTCCTGGCCGCGGGTCAGGGCTGGGGCCACCAGGGTGTCGGGCGGTGCTTGTGCCATTCCAGCTCCGATTCCAATTGGGCCGCAACGGAAACCAGGAGCGGTTCGGAGTTGGCGGGGCCCATGAGCTGGGAGCCGACGGGGAGGCCGGCGGCGGTGAAACCGGAGGGGATGTTGACCGCGGGCCAGCCGAGGACGTTCCAGGGCCAGGTGTAGGGGCAGGCCGCGGTGATGAGTTCGTCGGTGGCCCAGCTGCCGATGTCGTCGATCTCGTGGACGCCCGGGGGCGGGGTGGCCGTGGTCGGGGCCAGCACCAGGTCGAAGTCGTCGAAGATGCGGCCGGTTCGCATGCGCAGCAGGGGTTCTGCGCGGCGGGCGGCGGACAGCAGCGGCGAGAGGATGCGGCCGACGGCGGCATTGTGGGTGGTGCGCGGATCCACCTGCGCGCCGGGGAGGCGGTCCAGCGCCTCACGGATGCCGACCATGGAGCGCGGGAGGAAGGTCGCACCCATCAGCACGCCGTAGTGGACGTCGGCGATGGTGACCTCGTGACCGAGGCGGCGCAGCGTGGCGGCGGTGGCGTGCACCCGGGCCTCCACCTCGCGGTCGAGCGTGGTCCTGGTGGCGGTGAACGGGATTCGCAGGGAGAGCGCGATGCGCAGGCGGCCGGGATCGCGGCCGACGGCGTCGGAGACGCGCAGGGCGGGCGGGGTGTGCCGGTCGCCCGGATGAGGTCCGGCGGCGGCGTCCAGCAGGAGCGCCGCATCGGCGACGGTGCGGGCCAGCGGGCCGTTCACGGTGAGCCCGTAGAAGGCTTCCGGCAGCGGCCAGGTGGAGATGCGGCCGCGCTGCGGCTTGATGCCGACCAGGTTGTTCCAGGCGGCCGGGATGCGCACCGAGCCCGCGCCGTCGGATCCCAGTGCGGCGGGCACCAATCCGGCCGCCACCGCCGCGCCGGATCCGCCGGACGACCCGCCCGGCGTGTGCCCGGCGCTCCAGGGATTCGTGGTGTGCCCGAAGGCGTCTCCGCTGGTGAACGGCAGCTGCCCGAGCTCGCAGGTATTGGTCTTGCCGACGATGACCGCCCCGGCCGCACGCAGCCGCCGCACCGACTCCGCGTCCTCGGTCTTGGCGGGGAATTCGCCACCGCAGCCGAAAGCCGTTGGGGTGCCGGTCAAGTCGGTGTCGTCCTTGATGGCCAGTGGCACTCCGAGCAGGGGCTCGCGGTGCCCGGCGGCGAGTTTGCGGTCGGCGTCGGCGGCCTCGGCGAGCGCTTCGGCCCGTCGCACGATCCGGAAGGCATTGAGCGCCCCCTGGCTGGCCTCGATCCGGTCGAGCGCCGCGCTGGTCGCCTCGACCGAGGTGAGTGTGCCTGCCGCCAGTGCCGCCGCGAGTTCCGCCAGCCCGAGCTCGCCAACCGACGCCAGTGTCATGTGAATCCCGTCTCTCCCGTACTCGGGAGTAACCTAGCGCGATTCTGGTCACACGTCCAACGTGTGGCGGCGTGATCGACCGGGCAGTGGCCGATCACGCCTCATCGGCGGCGAGGGCGCGGCCGATGTGTCCCACGGCGATCCACACCGGCGGCGTACCGGTGCAGCGCATCCGAATCCTCGGTCCGAGGGTCGCGCTCAGCGTGCGCCGCGCGGCCAATCGCCGGCCAACGAACTTCTAATCGGCACACACCCGGTGACTCGTCGTGGTCCGGTCGGTCGCGCGTGCGAGACTGTTGCGGTGCGGTTGTATCGGGATCAGGCGGTGGTGCTGCGCCAGCACAAGCTGGGCGAGGC
Organism: Nocardia sp. NPDC004123; assembly: GCF_053603795.1. Taxonomy (NCBI): domain Bacteria; kingdom Bacillati; phylum Actinomycetota; class Actinomycetes; order Mycobacteriales; family Nocardiaceae; genus Nocardia; species Nocardia sp. NPDC004123. Next base: position 50,438 of record NZ_JBSGGG010000007.1, on the reverse strand, counting down.
GGACCGCATCGTCACGCTGCTGACCCGCCAGCACGGCCTGGTGCGCGCGGTCGCCAAGGGTGTGCGGCGCACCCGCTCCAAATTCGGGGCGCGGCTGGAACCGTTCGCCTACGTGGATATACAGCTGTATCCGGGCCGCAATCTCGACACCGTCACCCAGGTGCACACGGTCGAGACCTTCGCCGCCGACATCGTCGCCGACTACGGCCGCTACACCACCGCCTGTGCCGTGCTCGAGACCGCCGAGCGCCTGGCCGGCGAGGAAGGCGCACCCGCCGCCCGCCTGCACACCCTCACCGCCGGCGCGCTGCGCGCCATCGCGCTGGGCCGCCGCCCCCACGAACTGATCCTGGACGCATACCTGTTGCGCGCCATGGCTTTCGCCGGTTGGGCGCCCGCCCTCGACGACTGCGCCCGCTGCGCCACCCCCGGCCCGCACCGCGCCTTCCATGTGGCCGCGGGCGGCGCGGTGTGCGTGCACTGCCGTCCGCCCGGCGCGGCCACGCCCATGGTCGGCGTTCTCGACCACATGAGCGCTCTCAATCGGGGCGACTGGTCCGGCGTCGACGCCGTCTCCGACGCCATGCGCCGCCAGGCCAGCGGTCTCATTGCCGCGCATCTGCAGTGGCACCTGGAACGGCAGCTGCGCACGCTGCCGCTCATCGAGCGCACCCGCCCGCACGAGGCCGTCGAGCGCGACGCGGTGGCCGAGCGTCCCCGTGCCGCCATCGGCTGACGCCTGGGCGAATCACCCTGGGAGTCCCGGTGAGCGGGCGCGGGAAAGCGGGTCCGGATCAGTGAGATTCGATACAGAGCCATCGAACGTTAGGGAGCCTAAAGTTCACGGCGTGTCGGGTTCTCCTCATCGAAAGTCCTCGCCCGCGGCCGTCCGCCGCCTGCCGGTGTCGCTGGCCGTCGCCGCCGTGCTTGCCGCCTCGGCGACCGCGACCGCCGCGGCCCAGCCGGTGCTGCCGAGTTCGCCGTTCGGCGGGCTCGCGTACACGGTGAAGGTCGAAAAGCCCGGCGAGAGCGACGGATTCATCTACTACACCACCGGCGTGAGCGCCGCCGCGCTGGTGCCGGGGCTGGGTACCGTGGCCCAGGTGTTGCCGGGCGGGAAGCCCGCGAACGTCATTGCCGACCGGTCCGGCAAGGAGATCAAACGCTACGAACCGCCTGCGGGACAGGATGTCTCGAACTTCCGGACGCAGATCTACCAGGGGCGCAAGGTGCTCACCTGGTGGCAGGGCAGCACGGTCGCCGGCCACGGCTCGGGTGTGGGAATCATCGCGGACGAGGACTTCAACGTGCTGGCGACCGTCGACCCGGGTGGGGCGGGCGCTGATGTGCACGAATTCCGGCTGACCCCCGACGGTCACGCGCTGCTCACCTCGTACCCGCAGGTCGATGCCGATCTCACCGCCATCGGCGGCCCGGCGAACGGGAAGATGTTCGACACCGTCGCCCTGGTGATCGATGTCGCCTCGGGCCGGCAGCTGTTCCGCTGGAGCGCGGCCGAGCACGTGCCGCTGAGTGATTCGGAGACCTCGGGCAAGCTGTCCGGCGACGTCTACGACCCTTATCACATGAACTCGATCAGCCAGGATCCGTCCGGGAATCTGGTTGTGTCCCTGCGCAATACGTCCGCTGTCTACGATGTCGACCCGAACACCGGCGATATCCGGTGGCAGCTCGGCGGCAAGCATCCGACCCTGATCGCCGATCCGGACGTGCAGTTCGCCTTCCAGCACGACGCCGAGTTCGCCGACGCCTCGACGCTGCGGCTGTTCGACAACAACTCCAGCGGTGTGGAATCGCGCGGGAAGTCGAGCGTGGAGTGGATCCACCTCGACCCGGCCGCGGGGCGCGCCACCCTGGTGCGCAATCAGGAGCACCCGGACGGTCTGGTCGCCCCCGCCATGGGCAACGCCCAGGCCCTGCCGAACGGCAATACCCTGGTCAGCTGGGGTATGACGCCCCGCATCTCGGAGTTCACCCCGAGCGGCGAGTTGGTCTACGACGCCGTCCTGCCCTTCGGCAGCTACCGCGCCTACCTCGATAGTCTCCCCAGCTGACCGGCCGGGCGCTCGGCGGCGGGGAAATGCCGGTTTCCCCGCCGCCGTACGCCGTCCGGTGGAGGAAATGTGGAGGTCCGGTGGCAATGGTGTGGGCGCCGTCCGGCCTCGCGGAGCGTCGGGCAGGATGGTGGTCGTGATCGGGAACCGGAAGTCATCGACTGAGCAGCGTGTTGTGCGGCCGCCGTCGCCGCATCCGTCGGGGGCGAAGCCGCCGGCGATTCCGGCGGAATTCGTGCCCAGGCATGTGGCGCTGGTGATGGACGGCAACGGCCGCTGGGCCCAGGAGCGCGGGCTGCCCCGCACCGCGGGCCACGAGCGCGGCGAGGCGGTGCTCATGGACACCGTCGAGGGCTGTATCGAGATGGGCGTGAAGTGGCTGTCGGCCTACGCCTTCTCCACCGAGAACTGGCGGCGCAGCCCCGACGAGGTGCGCTTCCTGATGGGCTTCAATCGCGATGTGATCCGCCGCCGTCGCGACGAGATGCACGAGATGGGGGTGCGGGTGCGCTGGGCCGGCCGCCGACCGCGCCTGTGGCGCAGCGTGATCAAGGAATTGGAGATCGCGGAGGAGCTCACCCGGGACAATACGGTGATGACCCTCACCATGTGCGTCAACTACGGCGGTCGTGCCGAGATCGCCGACGCCGCACGGGAAATCGCGCGCCGGGTGGCCGCCGGGGAACTCGACCCGGAGAAGATCACCGAGGCCACCGTGGCCCGCTACCTCGACGAACCCGATATGCCGGACGTGGACCTGTTCCTGCGTCCCTCGGGTGAACTGCGCACCTCCAACTTCCTGATCTGGCAGGCCGCGTACGCCGAATTCGTGTTCCAGGAAACGCTTTTCCCCGATTTCGACCGCCGCAACCTCTGGGACGCCTGCCTGGAGTACGCCAAGCGTGACCGTCGCTTCGGAGGCGTGAAATGACCGACCAGCTCACCCCCGCCGAGGCGCTCCAGGACCGCGCCCGCGCGCTGCTGCTGCGCTACGGCGTGGAGGTTCGCGAGGAGGACGGCGGCCTCGGCTTCGAGTACGAGGGCGCGCTGTGCTCGCTGCGCGGCGTCAACCTCTCGCCCGGCCTGGATGTGCTGGCGCTCATGTGCATCCTGGCCTGGGATCGCCCGGTGAAACCGCAGCTGCACAAGCGGGTCGCCGAACGCAATGCCGCGCTGCAGTTCGGCACGCTCACCGTGGTGTCCCGCGAGAAGCTCGCGGATGTCATCCTGCGCTACACCTTCCCGGCCGCGGGGCTTGAGGACGAGCCCCTGGCCACCATCCTGCTGCTGACCCTCTCCGGGGCGGGCCGTGCCCGCCAGGGCCTGCTGCCTTGACACTGGTACCCGGTGCCGCCCGGGATCGGTTCAGGCTCGGGCGGATTCGGTCGCGGCCTCGGCGGCGCGACGGTGGTCGGGGAGGATCTCGGTGATGCCGCGCGCGAAGGTGTCGGGGTCGACGTCGCCGAGGATGAGGTGCTGCAGGATGAAGCCGGGTAGTAGGCCGAGGAAGATCTTGGCCACCGCGTCGGTGTCGGCGTCCGGGGGGAGCCAGCCGACGTCGCGCATGCGCTCGGCGTAGTCGAAGCAGAGGCGGCGGATGCCGAGGATATTGGTGCGGACGTAGTCGGCGATATTGGCGTCGGTCAGGGCCAGCGACCAGGCCTGCGGGATGATGCGGACCGGCCCGCCGGGGACGCTGAGCCGGACGATGGCCTCGCACATGATGCGGACCAGGTCCGGGGGCGTGGGGAGCGGGTCGCTGTAGACGGCTTCGCTGAGGGCCGCGCGCAGGTCGACGGTGGCGTCGGTGGCGAGGTCCTTGATGATGTCGTCTTTGGACTTGAAGTACCGGTAGACCGCCCCGGCCGACAGTCCGGATTCGGCGAAGACGTCCTGCATGGTGGTGGCGTGCAGGCCCTTGCGGGCGAAGCACGACTGCGCGGCGTCGAGAATCTGCTGCCGGCGGCGTTGCAGGTGTTCCTCGCTGACTCTGGGCATGGGCCCAAAGTAAAACGAATATCCGTTCTTGACAAGGGGACATTGGGATGTCAGCCTTGTCCCCAATAAAAGAACGAACCTTCGCTTTCTTTGGATGGGTCATGAACACAGTCCAGCGCTCCCTCGCCCTCGGTCTCGCCGCGGCCGCCATTCAGGCCCTGATGCTCATCGCCTTCGCCTGGCCCGCCGCCCGGGTCGCGCCGCGGGATCTACCCATCGCCATCACCGGCCCGCAGGCCGCCGCGGTTGCCCGGCAGCTGACCGATCGCGAGCCCGGCGGCTTCGACATCCGCACCGTCGCAGACGAATCCACCGCTCGCGCCGCCATCGAGCATCGAGATGTGTACGGGGCCATCCTGACCGGTGGGCAGCCGCGGGTGCTGATCGCCTCGGCCGCGAGTCCGGTTGTGGCCCAGCAGCTCTCGGCTTTCGCGCAACAGCTGAATGGCACGCAGGCGGCACCGGTGCAGGACGTGGTCGCCGCCGACGTCCACGATCCACGCGGAAGCGGTTTCGGCGCAATGGTTCTCCCGCTGGTCATGTCCGGCCTGGCCGGTGGCGTGCTGCTGACCCTGCTGGTGCCGTCGCTGCGCGCCCGTGCTCTCGGCCTGGCCGTCTTCGCGATCGCCGGTGGGCTGCTGAGCATGTCGATCGTCCAGGGCTGGCTGCATCTGCTGCCCGGCGCGTACCTGACCATGGCCTCGATCAGCGGACTGGTGTCTCTCGCCGTCGCCGGCACCGTGGTCGGTCTGGCCGCCGTGCTGGGTCAGGCCGGCATCGGCTTGGGCGCGCTCACCATGCTGCTGGTCGGAAACCCCTTCTCCGGAGCCACCTCCGCGCCCGAACTGCTGCCCAAGCCGTGGGGCGAGATCGGCCAGCTGCTGCCGCCCGGCGCCGCCGCCACCCTGCTCCGCTCGACGGCCTTCTTCGGTGACGCCGCCATCGCGGGCCCGCTGACGGTCCTGCTGTGCTGGGCCGCGGCCGGTCTCGCTCTCCTCGGTGCGGGGATCGCCCGCACTCGGCGGACCGTCCCGGCGCTCACCCCGGACCTGGTGCCCGCGGCCTGAACTCGGCATCCGGACAGCAAAAGCCGCGCGCCTCCCGCCCAATGGGCAAGGGGCGCGCGGCTTCTCGCTGTCAGCTCTTGTGGCAGCAGTTCTGGCAGGTGCCGAAGATCTCCATGGTGTGGCTGATATCGGTGAACCCGTGCTCGGTGGCGATCGAGTCCGCCCAGGCCTCCACGGTCGGCCCCTCCACCTCGACGGTCCGGCCGCACTGGCGGCAGACCAGGTGATGATGGTGCCCGGTGGAGCACTGCCGGTACACCGATTCCCCGGTGTCGGTGCGCAGCACGTCGACCATCCCGGCGTCGGCGAGCGACTGCAGGGTGCGGTACACCGTGGTCAGCCCGATGCCCTCACCGCGCTTGCGAAGTTCGTCGTGCAGCTCCTGTGCGGAGCGGAATTCGTCGATGTCCGCGAGCAGGGCGGCGATGGCACTGCGCTGACGGGTGCTGCGGACCCCAACGGTCTTCTCGCTTGTTCCCACGGATCACCCTTCCTCGGCGTGTGCGACCGCGTCGATGACTATGTGCGCGAGATGTTCGTCGACCAGTTCGTAGATGACCTCGCGGCCGGTGCGCTCACCGCGCACCACCCCGGCGGACTTGAGGATGCGCAGGTGCTGGCTGATCAGCGGCTGGGTCACTCCGAGGGTATCGACCAGTTCGTGCACGCAGCGCGGCGACTCCCGGAGCTGGAGCACAATGGCAATGCGGACGGGCGCCGCCAGTGCGCGCAACAGTTCTCCGGCGGAGTCCAGAATGGTGCGCGACGGCACGGCCGGCGGCTGGGGCGACCGGTAGGGGTACGGGTCGTGGGGGATCGCGGCCGGGGTCTCCGTCGCGACGTGGGAGCGCCGCAGGGGCGCGCCGCTGTCCGTGGTCATCGAACCAACTCCTTATTGGAAACCGATGCCATTCTTATATGCATGTGTATGCATGTCAAACGCGACACGGTGTTAAACCCGTAGCACGCGGCAGATAGTCTGGACCGAATCCTTTGCAATCTTCCGGACACGGATGGAGAACTGTTCAGTGGCACCCAAGTCGAAGGTGGACACCGTCGCCAATCTCGCCAAGCGTCGGGGTCTCGTGTACCCGAGCGGTGAGATTTACGGCGGAACGAGGTCGGCCTGGGACTACGGTCCGCTGGGCGTCGAACTCAAGGAGAACATCAAGCGGCAGTGGTGGCGGTCCATGGTGACCAGCCGCGATGACGTGGTCGGCCTGGACTCGTCGATCATCCTGCCGCGTCCGGTGTGGGTGGCCTCGGGCCACGTCGCGGTGTTCAACGACCCGCTGGTGGAATGCCTCAACTGCCACAAGCGGCACCGGCAGGACCACCTGCAGGAGGCGTACGCCGAGAAGAACAAGATCGACGACCCGGACTCGGTGTCCATGGAGCTCGTCGTGTGCCCCGACTGCGGCACCGTGGGCAAGTGGACCGAGCCCAAGGACTTCAACATGATGCTGAAGACCTACCTGGGCCCGGTCGAATCCGAAGAAGGCATGCACTACCTGCGCCCGGAGACCGCGCAGGGCATCTTCGTGAACTACAAGAACGTCGAGACCACCGCGCGCAAGAAGCCGCCGTTCGGCATCGCGCAGATCGGTAAGTCGTTCCGCAACGAGATCACCCCGGGCAACTTCATCTTCCGCACCCGCGAGTTCGAGCAGATGGAGATGGAGTTCTTCGTCAAGCCGGGCGAGGACGAGCAGTGGCACCAGTACTGGATCGACACCCGCCTGGCCTGGTACACCGACCTGGGCATCGACCCGGAGAACCTGCGGCTGTTCGAGCACCCGAAGGACAAGCTCTCGCACTACTCCACCCGCACGGTGGACATCGAGTACCGCTTCCGCTTCCAGGGCTCCGAGTGGGGTGAGCTCGAGGGCGTCGCCAACCGGACCGACTTCGACCTGAAGACCCATTCCGAGCATTCCGGCACGGATCTGAGCTTCTTCGATCAGAACACCAACGAGCGCTTCATCCCGTTCGTGATCGAGCCGGCGGCCGGCCTGACCCGCTCGCTGATGGCCTTCCTGGTCGACGCGTACCACGAGGAGCAGGTGCCGACGGCCAAGGGCACCATGGAGACTCGCACCACCCTGCGCCTGGACTCGCGCCTGGCGCCCGTCAAGGCGGCTGTCCTGCCGTTGTCGCGTAATGCGGACCTGTCGCCGAAGGCCAAGGACCTGGCCGCGCAGTTGCGCCGGAACTGGAACGTGGACTTCGACGACGCCGGGGCGATCGGCCGCCGCTACCGTCGTCAGGACGAGATCGGCACCCCGTTCTGCATCACGGTCGACTTCGACACGCTGGAGGACCAGGCCGTCACCGTGCGCGAGCGGGACTCGATGGCCCAGCAGCGCATCGCTCTCGACCAGGTGGAGGGCTACCTGGCGGCGCGCCTCATCGGCGCCTGATCCCAGGTTCACAGGAAAGACCGGTCAATGCCTGACCGGTCTTTTCTTTATTCCATTGCCCCCGAAATCCGGGGCGGTGTCACGAAATTGGGTAACCGACTACTCACGTTAACGGCCCATGACCGGAGCACTATTTAAGGATGTGGGCAACGGCGCATCTCTGCCGTAGCTCGATCATCCGAGGTGAGTCATGAGCGAGCGTGTTATCGGCCCCCGCTCGGGGCTGCAATGGGTCTCATTGGGGGACACCGGATCATCGTGCCCTGCCGCCCGATCCACGGTGGCGGCATTTCGATCATGGGCCGAGTCCTATCTGACCCGACCCAGTGACGAACTGGGCCGCGACGGGCCGGTCTGCCCGTATGTCCGACCGGCCATGCGGCGAGACCTGATGTGGCTGGCGCAGGTTCCAGCGGTGGAGCCGCGGCCGACGTCGGTGCGCGCGATCATCCGTGACGCGCTGGAGGTCTATTCCGGACTGCCCACGGGGAACGGCAGTTCCACCTCCGTGCTGCGCGCATTGATCACCGTATTCCCGAATTTGACGGATTGTTCGCTGATCGATGAGATCCACGATGAATTCAAGACCAAATTCGTGGAACGCGGCATCATGCTCGGGCAATTCTATCCGGGCTGTGACCAAGCGGGCCTGTGGAACAAGGATTTTCGGCCGTTGGACGCACCGATGCCGATGTTGGTGGTGCGCAGCATGATGACGACCGATTTTCCGTTCCTGCTCGACAGGCCGGAGTGGGCCGACGCCTTCGTGCGCAAGTTCGCGCCGGGGCTGCCCGCGCACGTGCGCTCGGTCATGGTGGAGCGCTTGACATCTCATCCCGCCTTGGTGCCCGCCTACGAGTTGGGCGCCGACGACGACGCATCCTGCTCGGCCGGCAGTTAGGTAGTTCTTATGACGCGTGAGATCGCGGCGGATCGCACCGCCACCGTCTTCCCGCTCTCCCCGGCTCAGCTGGGGATGTTCTATGCGCAGCAACTGGATCCGGCGGTACCGCTGTCGGAGGCCCAGTACATCGAGATGCACGGACCGCTGGATATCGCGGTGCTGCGGCTCGTGGGCGCACAGGCAGCGCGGGAATTCGGTTCCGGTGTCCTGCGATTCGTCGAGATCGAGGATCGGCCGTATCAGGTGGTCGATACCGAACTGGACGCCACGGTCGGCTTCCTGGACTTCCAGGACCGACCGGACCCGGTTGCGGACGCGTTGGAGTGGATGCGCGCGGATGTGGCGGCGCCGATCGAGCTGTTCGGTGCACAGGCCGGGATTTCCACCGTGATCCGGGTCGGCGAGTCCCATCACCTGTGGTACACCAGAGCACACCACCTTCTCATCGATGGATTCGGCTCGATGACCATGCTGTATCGGGTCGCCGAGCTGTACAACGCCGCGGTGCGCGGGCAAACGGCGCCTCCCGGCACCGCGGCCTCGCTGCTGGACGTGCACGAGTCGGAGATGGCGTACCGGGAATCGAGCCGGTACGCCACCGACGAGCGCTACTGGCGCGAGGTCACCGCGGGCATGCCCGACCGGTGCAGCCTGGTCGGGGCCACCGCGCCCGCGAGCGCGCTGGCCCGCGAGGCGCGCGCCCAGCTGGGGGCGCGGACGGCCGAGCGGCTGGCGAGCGCGGCCCGCCGTTTCGACACCAGTGCGGCGGGCGTGGTGATGGCCGCGGTCGCGCTGTACTACGCCCGGCTCACGGCCACCGAGGACGTGGTCCTGAGCCTGCCCGTGTCCGGCCGCACCACCGCGGTGCTGCGGCGTTCCGGCGGCATGATCGCCAATGTGGTGCCGCTGCGGGTGCCGGTGCCGCGCGCGGGACGGGTCGGGGAGGTCCTGGATGCCGTGCGGGTGGCGGCGTCGGGGGCCTTGCGGCATCAGCGCTTCCGCCACGAGGACATGCGGGACGAGGGCGACCAGGACGAGTTCGGGCGCGGCATGACCGGGCCGGTCATCAACATCATGATGTTCCCGGCCGGGATCGACTTCGAGGGCCTGGAGTCGAGCCTGCACGTGGTCACCTCGGGCCCGATCGAGGACCTGTTCGTCAACTTCTACCAGCACGGTGCGGGCGCGCCGATCCATGTCGACTTCGCCGCGAATCCGCGCCTGTACGACGCGGATTCGCTGAACCGGCATCACCGGCGATTCCTCGCCGTGCTGGATTCGCTGCTGGAGGCGGGGGCCGGAACACCGGTCGCGGCACTGGATTACACGGTGCCGGACGAGCAGCCGGTGCTTTTGGGCGCGCACGGGCCGGCGGCGCCGCGGCCGCGGCTGCTGCCGGAGATCCTGGCGGACGGCCTGCGCCGCGTTGGACCCGAGACGGTCGCCGTCATGGGCCGCGACCGGCGGCTGACCTACGGCGAGTTGGACGCGCTGTCGAATCGGCTGGCGCGCCGGATCGTGCGGGCGACAGCTGCCGAATCCGGTTCCGGGATATCGGAGGCCGCGGCCGTCGGACCGGAATCGACCGTGCTGCTGGCACTTCCCCGTTCGATCGAGGCGATGGTCGCGCTGTGGGCGGTGGCCAAGACCGGCGCGGCGTTCGTGCCGCTGGGTACCGCGCTGCCCGCCGACCGCATGGCGCGCATTGCCGCGGACGCGGGCGCGACGATCGGCCTGACCCTCGCGGAATCGACTGCCGCGCTGCCGGATTCGGTCCACTGGATCACCCTCGACGACCTGCTCGACGAGGACGTGGCGCCGGCCGATCCGCCGCTCACCCCGGAGGAGGTGCGGGGGCGGCCGCGGGCCGGCAATCCGGCGTACGTGGTGTTCACCTCCGGATCGACCGGGGTGCCCAAGGGTGTGGCGGTGCCCCACGCCGGATTGGCCGGACTGGCCGCGGCGATCGTGGCGGCGTACCGGGTCGCGCCGGGTGCGCGGGTCCTGCAGTGCCTGAACCCGAGTTTCGATGCGTCGGTGCTGGAATGGCTGATGGCGTTCGCGTCGGGCACGACCCTGGTGGTGGCCGAATCGGATCCGGTGGTGGGCGCCGAATTGGCCGGACTGGTCCGGGACTTCGGCATCACTCAGGTCTGTTCGACGCCCGCGGTGCTGTCCACGCTGGAGCCGGACGCGCTCGACGGGGTGCGCGCGGTGTCGTCGGGCGGGGAGCCGACGCCGCCGGATATCGTGGCGCGCTTCGGGATCGGGCGGGAGCTGCTGAATTCGTACGGTCCCAGCGAGACCACGGTGGCCGTCACCTACACCCGGGGGCTGGTGCCGGGCGTGAATGCCGGGCTCGGCGACCCCATTCCGGGCGCCGGGATGCTGGTGCTGGATCGCTGGCTGCGGCCGGTGCCGATCGGGGCGGCCGGGGAGCTGTACGTGACCGGGCCCGGGGTGGCGCGCGGGTACGTCGGCCGTCCCGGGCTGACCGCCGAGAGCTTCGTGCCCGCCCTCTCGGGTCCGGCCGGGGCCCGCATGTACCGCACCGGAGATCTGGTGCGCTGGACCGAGAGCGGCGTGCTCGAGTACGTGGGTCGCAGCGACTTCCAGGTGAAGCTGCGCGGTATGCGGATCGAGCTGGGTGAGATCGACGCCGTGCTCAACGCGCACTCGTCGGTGGAGATCGCGGTCACGGTGGCGCGGCCCGGTCCCGGCGGCGGCACCGTGTTGGCCGCGTATGTGGTTCCGCACGCCGGTCAGGTGATCACCGAGCCCGAGCTGCTCGACCACGCCACCCACCGCCTGCCGCCGTACATGGTGCCCGCGACCGTCACGGTGCTGGGCGCGTTGCCGCTCACCGCCAATGGCAAGGTGGATCGCCGGGCGCTGCCGGAACCCGTGGTCGCGCAATCGATATCCGGGCGCGCGCCCGCCACCGCCACCGAACGCTTGCTCTGCAGCCTGTTCGCGGAGGTTCTCGGGACCGAGGCCGGTCCGGACACCTCGTTCTTCGCCCTGGGCGGCGATTCGATCATGGCGATCACGCTGGTGTCGCGCGCTCGCGCCGCGGGCCTGGTCTTCTCCGCCCGTGAGGTTTTCGAGCACCGCACCCCGGCCGCCCTGGCGGCCGTGGTCACCCGGCTGGAGGACCGTCCGCAGCGGCTGCCCGAACTGGCGGGCGGTGGCGTCGGCCGCCTGCCGCTGACGCCGATCGCGGCCTGGCTGCTCGACCGTCCCGGCTGGCGGCATTTCGCCCAGTCGATGGTGGTCCAGGTGCCGGCCGGGGTCGAACTCCCGGTGCTGCTGCGCGCGGTACAGGCGCTGCTCGACCGCCACGATGTGCTGCGCGCCCGCCTGGTCGACACCGACGACGGGCTCCGCTTGGACGTTCCGCCGGCCGATGACACCGAGGCGGCGACGCTGCTGACACACTTCGAGTGGACGGCGGCCGATGTGTCCGGGGCGGCGGTCGACCGAGCGCTGACGGATGCCGCCGGTCGGTTGGATCCGCGTGTGGGCGTGATGATCGCACTGAACTGGCTGGACGCCGGACCGGCGCGGCCGGGCCGGTTGGCGATCGCGGTGCACCACCTGGCCTGTGATGCGGTCTCATGGCGAATTCTGCTGCCCGACTTGATGTCCGCCTGGACGCAGGCCGCGGCGGGGACGAAACCCGAGCTGCGGGAGACCGGGACCTCGATGCGCACCTGGGCGTATGCGCTGGAGGCGCTGGCGTCACCGGACATCCCGAGCGTGCCGGCCGATGACTCGGCCGCCGTCGAATCACCCTGGCCGGTCAGCGAACTCGGGTACTGGCGGGACGTGCTGGCCCCGGATGCCCTGATCGGGCGGCGCCGGCTGGACGTGGCGGTGGACACCCATCGGACCGCCCGGCGGATCGATATCGAGGTGCCGGGCGAGGTGTCGGCGGCGCTCATCGCCCGGCTCGCGGGCACCTACCGCTGCGGCGTCGAGGACGCGCTGCTGGCGGCGCTGGCGCTGGCCCTGGCGCGCTGGCTGGACGGGCAAGAGGCGGTGGCCGCCGGCACGGTGGTCACGGTCGAGCGGCACGGCCGCGACGAGGCCGCGGTGCCGGGGGCGGACCTCTCGCGGACGGTCGGCTGGTTCACCACGCAGGTGCCGGTGCGGCTGGGACCCGTTGCCGTGGATGGAGATTCGGGTGCGGTCGACGTGGACTGCGCGTTGAAGACGGTCAAGGAACAGCTGCGGGCCGTGCCGCGCGGCGGCTTCGGCTACGGGCTGCTGCGCTACCTGAACACACGGACGGCCCCGGAACTTGCGGCACTGCCGGATCCACAGATCGGATTCAACTACCTCGGGCAGATTCCCGAGCTCGCCGCGGGCGATTGGCTGCCGGTCGCGATGGGGGATCGGCTGGGCGGGCACGCGGATCCGGATATGCCGCTGGCAGCGGTCATCTCGGTGGACGCGGTCACGCTGGAGTCGGGAAGCGGGCCGCGGATCCGGGCGGTGTGGCAGTTCGCCGGCCACGCGATCGCGGCCGGGGACGTGGAAGCGATCGCGCGGGAATGGCTTTCGGCCGTCGGTGAGATCGCCGAGCTGGTGCGGCGGCCCGACGCCGGTGGCCTCACCCCCGCCGATCTGCCGCTGCTGACCGTCGCGCAGCCGGAGATCGAGTCGTGGGAGCGGGCTTTCGGCCGTCTGGCCGATGCCTGGCCGCTGACGCCGCTGCAGCGCGGCCTGCTGTTCCAGGCACAACTGGCCGCGGGCGGCCCGGACGGCTACTCGGTGCAGGCGATCATCGATGTCGAGGCCGACCTCGATCGCGACCGGCTGACGGCGGCCGCCGAGGCGCTGGTCCGCCGGCACGATGTGCTGCGCGCCGGCTTCCTGGCCTCGGATATCTATGCGGTGCAGGTGATTCCGGCCGAGGTCGCGGTGCCGTGCGCCTATCGGGAGGCGGTCGGCGCCACGCCGGCGGAGCTCGACGAGATCGCGGCGGCCGAACTGCGTGAGCCGTTCTCGGTCGACCACCCGCCCCTGATCCGATTCCTGTGCATCGCGGCGGGGGAGCGGCGCTTCCGGCTGGTCATCACCAACCACCACCTGATCCTCGACGGCTGGTCCATGCCGATGCTGTTCGCGGAACTCATCGCCCTCTACGAAACCTCCGGCGACGATACCGGATTCGCGACCCCGGCCCCCTTCCGCACGCACCTGGAGTGGCTGGCCGCCCGCGACGACAACCTGGCCCGGGAAGCCTGGGCGCGGTCCCTGTCCGGCCTCGACGGCCCGACCCTGATCGCCCCGACCGCGCCGCGCGCCGACGCCGCGACCGCCCCGGTCGCCCACGAGGTGCCCCTGCCCGAGGGTCTGCCGGACGCCCTGCGCCGCACGGCCGCGGCCTGCCAGGTCACCGTCAACACCCTCGTGCAGGTGGCCTGGGCGCTGCTGCTGGCCGAGCAGACCGGCGGCTCCGACATCGTCTTCGGCGCCACGGTGTCCGGCCGCCCGCCGGAACTGGCCGGCGCCGAGCGCATGGTCGGCATGCTGGTCAACACCGTCCCGGTCCGCATTGCTCTGGACCCGGCCGAATCGATCGCCGACCTGCTCACCCGCGTGCAGCGCGAGCAGGCCGCCCTCGCCGACCACCAGCACCTGGGCCTCGACGAGATCCAGGCCGCCACCGGCCTGGGCCCGCTCTTCGACACCGCCACCGTCTTCGAGTCCTACCCGGTGGACGCCGCGACCCTCACCGCCGCAACCCGCCAGGCCGATCTCACCGTCACGTCCCTGCGCGCCCAGGACGGCACCCACTACCCCCTCTCGCTGGCCGCCTACGCCAACAACGGCCTTCGCCTCGAACTGACCCGCTCCCCACACTATTTCGGTGCCTCCGAGGCTGATGCGCTGGCAGCGGCGCTGTCCCGCCTGCTGACCGACCTCACCGGCGACTCGCGCCGCCGCGCCGCCGGGCTGCGCGGCACGGACCCCGATGCGCTGGTCGCGATCCGGCCCGGGGCCGAGTCCCGTGAGGTACAGCTCCTCCCGGATCTCCTGTCCGCCAACGGATACCCGGGCACACCGGCGATCGTCAGCGCCGCCTCACCGGCCGACCGCGCTGCCGAGCTGACCTACGCCGAGCTGGCGGCCGTGTCGAATCGGTTGGCCCGTAGGCTGATCGAAGCCGGTGCCGGGCCCGAGCGGGCGGTGCTGGTGGCTCTGCCGCGATCGGTGATGTCGATGGTCGCGGTATGGGCCGTGGCGAAGACCGGGGCGGCGTTCGTGCCGGTGGATGTCACGCAGCCGGCGGCGCGGACGAGCGCCATCGCCTCGGAATGCGGTGCGGTGCTGGGGATCACCTCGGATCAGGTGACGGATCTGCCCGGCGACGTGGCATGGCTGCGGCTGGACAGCGACGCGTTGGTCGCCGAGCGCGCGGCGATGTCCGCCGAGCCGGTCACCGATGCCGACCGGCTCGCGCCCCTGCGCCCGGAGCATGCGGCCTACGTGGTGTTCACCTCGGGGTCCACGGGCACGCCGAAGGGTGTCGTGGTCTCGCACACCGGGCTGGCCAATATGGCGGCGGCCATGGCGGAACGCGGTGGCATCGATCGCGATTCGCGCGTGATGCACTGCCTCAACCCGGCTTTCGACGCGGCCATGCTGGTGTGGATGTCCGCGTTCGCCGCCGGCGCGACGCTGGTCGTCGCACCGCCGGAGGCGAGTGCGGGTGCGGAGCTGGCGGCCGCCGTCCGCGCAGGCGCTGCCACCCACCTGACCTGTACGCCGAGCGTGCTCGCGACCCTCGATGCCGCGGACCTGCACGGTGTGCGGACGGTCGTCATGGGTGGCGAACCCTGCCCGCCCGCGCTGGTGACACGCCTGGGCCAGGGTCGCGCGTTCGTGAATTCCTATGGCCCGGCGGAGACCACGATCGCCGCGAGCTTCGGCGACCCGATGACGGCCGGTACCTCGACCCTGCTCGGCGACCCGGTGCCGGGGACGACCCTGCTCGTGCTGGACGCCTGGCTGCGCCCGGTACCGCTGGGCGCGGTCGGCGAACTGTATGTGCGCGGTGCGGGGCTGGCGCGCGGCTATGCCGGTCGCGCAGCGCTTTCCGCGAGCCGGTTCGTCGCCGACCCGTTCACCGCCGGGCAGCGCATGTACCGTACCGGCGATCTGATGCGCTGCACCGCGGACGGTTTCGAGTACGCCGGTCGCAGCGACTTCCAGGTGAAGATCCGCGGCATCCGGGTGGAGCCGGGTGAGGTCGACGCCGTCCTGCTGACGCATCCGGGCATCGAGGCGGCGGTGACCGTCGCCCGGCGCAATCCCGCCGGCGCGATGACGCTGTGCTCGTATGTCGCACTGTCGGATCCGGCTTCGGTGCCGGAGCTACTGGCCTGGGCTTCCGGCCGGCTGCCGCGCTACCTGATGCCCGCCGGCCTGCAGGTGCTGCCGGAGCTGCCGCTGACGGCGAGCGGCAAGGTGGACCTGCGTGCCCTGCCCGAACCCCAGCTGGTACAGGCCGAATACGTCATTCCGGCCGGTGCCGAGGTGGCCATCGCCGAGACCTACGCCGAGGTACTGGGGCTGGATCGCGTCGGTGCCCGCGACGACTTCTTCGCGCTCGGCGGCGATTCGCTCATCGCGACCCGCGTCGCCGCCCGTCTCACCGCGCACCTGGGCCGCACCGTTCCGGTCCGTCTGCTCTTCGAGGCTCCGGTGGTCGCCGACCTCGCCGTGCGGCTGTCGGCCGCCGAGATCGGCACCGCCGCACCCGCTCTCACTCGGACCGAGCGTCCCGACCTGGTCCCGCACTCCCCGGCCCAGCAGCGCATGTGGTTCGTCAACCGCTACGACCCCGCCTCCCCGGCCTACAACGTGCCGGTGGCGCTGCGTCTTTCGGGCCACCTGGACCAGGACGCCCTGCGTACCGCGCTGCGGGATGTGCTGGCCCGCCACGAGACATTGCGCACGGTCTACCCCGATGTCGACGGCGTCGGCATGCAGCGGGTGCTCCCCGCCGAGGACGTCCCGCTCGACCTGGACCCGGTGCCGGTGTCCCTCGACCGGCTACCCGAGGTCGTCGCGGACACCATCGGCCGCGGGTTCGACGTCACCGCGGCGGTCCCGCTCCGGGTCCGGGTCTTCGTCGTCGACGACCGCGAAATCAGCTCGGCCGCACGGAGTTATGGCCCGCGCGCCACGATGGACGGCCGGTTCGAAGAGCACGTGGTCGTGCTGGTCGCGCATCACATTGCGACGGACGGTTTCTCGATGGCCCCGCTGACCCGCGATGTGGCCGCCGCCTATGCGGTGCGGGCCGCCGGGCAGGCGCCGGCGTGGGAGCCGCTGCCGGTCCAGTACACGGATTACACACTGTGGCAGCGGGATCGGCTCGGCGCCGAGGCGGACGCGGACTCGCTGGCCGCCCGGCAGCTCGGGTACTGGTCGGACACCCTCGCCGGGGTGCCGGATCACCTGGAGCTGCCGACGGATCGGCCGCGTCCGGCCCGCGCCTCGCATCGGGCGGCCGAATGCGCCGCCCGCGTGGACCGGGATCTGACCGCCGCGATCGACCGCTGCGCCCGCGCGCATCGGGCGACCCCGTTCATGGTGGTGCACGCCGCTCTGGCCGTGCTGCTGTCCCGCCTCAGCGGCACCGCGGACGTGGTGGTCGGCACCCCGGTCGCGGGGCGTGGCGTGCGCGAACTCGACGACCTGGTCGGCATGTTCGTGAACACGCTGGTGCTGCGCACCGGCATTCGCCCGGAGGAGGGTTTCGCCGAGCTGCTCGATCGGGTGCGGGACACCGATCTCGCCGCCTTCGAACACGCGGACGTGCCGTTCGAGCGGCTCGTGGAGGTGCTGGCCCCGGCCCGGTCGGAGTCGCGGCACCCGCTCGTCCAGGTCATGCTGGTGTTCCAGAACCTGGCGATGCCGGAGCTCCAGCTGCCCGGGCTGACCGTGTCCCCGCTCGAATTGCCGCAGACGAACAGCCGTTTCGACCTGAGTCTCACGGTCATCGGCGACGCCGACGGCATGGAACTGCGGTGCTGCTACGCCACCGACCTCTTCGATGCGCCGACCATGGCGGACTTCACCGGCCGGCTGGTGCGTGTGCTGGCCGAGATCACGGCCGAACCCGCCCGCCCGGTCGGCGATCTCGACCTGCTCACCGCGGCGGAACACGAGCGGCTGCACGCGGACGCCGAACCCGTCGCGTCCCCGCGCCTGCTGGCCGACCTCATGGCCGACGCGGTCGCGGCGAATCCGGACGGCCTCGCCGTCATCTGCGGGGACCGCCGGCTCACCTACCGTGAGCTCGACGCCCGGGCCGGGCAGCTGGCGCGGCGGCTGATCGCGGCCGGTGCCGGACCGGAAACACTGGTGGCCGTGGGCATTCCGCGGTCCATCGAATCGGTGTTGGCGGTCTGGGCCGTCGCGCGGGCCGGGGCGGCCTTCGTCCCGGTGGATCCGGCCTATCCGCCGGATCGGATCGCCCGGATCATCGACGTTTCGGGGGTATGTCTCGGTCTCACCGTGCGCTCGCAGTGGGACCGACTTCCGGGCACGGTGGAATGGTGGTGCCTGGACGACCGCGACGCGGAGGAGTATCCGGTCGCGGTTCATGAAATCAGCAGGAACACAGCCCATCCGGCGTACGTCATCTTCACCTCGGGATCGACGGGCGCACCCAAGGGGGTTGTGGTCTCCCACGCGGGTCTGGCGAATCTCGCTGCCGCGCAGCGGGACCGGGACGCACTCACCTCGGATTCCCGGGTCTTGCACGTGGCGTCACCGAGTTTCGACGCCTCTGTCGTGGAACTGCTGATGGCGGTGGGCGCGGCCGCCACTCTGGTGATCGCGCCCCCCACCGTCTTCGCCGGACCCGAGCTGGGCGAACTGCTGTCACGCGAACGGGTTTCACACATCGCACTCACACCCTCGGCGCTGTCGACCGTGGATCCGTCCGGCCTGGACGATCTGCGCCTGATCGTCACCGGCGGCGAACCCTGCCCGCCGGAGCTGGTGGCCGCGTGGGCGGCCGAGGGCCGCAACCACTTCAACGACTACGGGCCGACCGAGGCCACGGTGACGGCCGCCGGCGCGCCCGTGCATCCCGGTGCGCCGATCACCATCGGCCGGGCCGCGCCCGGCATGCGAGCCCTCGTCCTCGACGACCGGCTGCGCCCGGTTCCGGACGGCGTGGTCGGCGAACTGTACCTCGCCGGAATCGGCCTGGCGCGAGGCTATTTCGACCGCTATGACCTGACCGCCGCCCGATTCGTGGCCGACCCGCACGGCCCGGTCGGCCGGCGCATGTACCGCACCGGCGACCTGGTGCGGCGACGCGACGGGAACCTGGAATACCTGGGCCGCACCGACACCCAGGTCAAACTGCGCGGCCTGCGCATCGAGCTGGGCGATGTCGAGGCGGCGCTGACCGCGGAGCCCACGGTCGCGCGCGCGGTCGCGGTGGTCCGCGACGACGGGCGCGGCGGCATGCTCGCCGCCTACGTGGTCGCCGCGGACGGCACGCAACCCGAACCGCCGGCTCTGAAGAAGGCGGCCGCGCAACGACTCCCGTCCTACATGGTGCCGGCCGCCATCACGGTGCTGCCCGACCTGCCGCGCACCGCCAACGGCAAACTGGACCTCGATGCCCTGCCCGCACCGCAGCTGGTGGCAGGGGAGCAGCGACCGCCCGAGGGGTCCGTCGAAACCGCGGTGGCGGCGGCCTTCGCCGAGGTCCTCGGCGTCGACCAGGTCTGGCGTGACGACGATTTCTTCGCCCTCGGCGGCAATTCGCTCATCGCCACCCGGGTGGTAGCGCGGCTCGGAGCGGCGCTCGACACGGCCGTCCCGGTGCGCGCCCTGTTCGACGCCCCGACGGTGGCCGAGCTGGCGGCGCTGGTCGCCTCCGGTGGCGCGTCGGATCGTCCGCGCCCGGGACCGCGCCCGCGCCCGGAGCGCGTCCCGTTGTCGGCGGCACAGCAGCGCATGTGGTTCCTCAACCGCTACGACCCCGCCTCGCCGCTCTACAACATCCCCGGCGCCTTCGAAATCACTGGTGCACTGGATATTTCGGTGCTGCATGAGGCGCTCGACGATGTCATCGCCCGGCACGAGACACTGCGCACCATCTACCCGGTGGGGCCGGACGGGCGTCCGTACCAGCAGATCCTGCCCGCGACAGCGGGTTCGCTGCCGATCACCGAACTCGAGGTGGCGGAGGCGGACATCGCGGCGGCGCTGATCGCCCAGCTGTCCCGCGGCTTCGACATCACCCGCGAGACGCCGCTGCGGGTCTGCGTGCTCCGCGTCGCACCGGACCGCACGGTGCTGGCCATGGCCGTGCACCACATCGCGGCGGACGGCTGGTCCATGGCCCCGCTGGCCCGGGATGTCATGTACGCCTTCGTCGCTTGCTCGACCGGGGTGGCGCCCGAGTGGATTCCGCTCCCGCTGCAATACGCCGACTACGCGCTGTGGCAGCACGAACTGCTCGGCTCCGACCGCGATCCCGACAGCCTGGCCGGCCGTCAGCTGGAGTTCTGGCGCACCACCCTGGCCGGTATGCCCGAGGTCCACGCGCTGCCAGCCGACCGCCCGCGCCCGGAGGCTCCCTCCGGGTCCGGCGACCGCATCGAATTCACCATTCCCGCACCGGTTCACGACCGCATCCAGGTACTCGCCCGCCGCCACGGCGCCAGCCCGTTCATGGTGGTGCACACCGCGCTGGCCGTCCTGCTGGGGCGGCTGTCCGGCCACACCGACATCGCCATCGGCTCGGTGGTCGCGGGCCGCGGTGACGGCGAATTCGACGACCTGGTCGGCATGTTCGTCAATACCGTGGTGCTGCGCTCGCAGCTCGATCCCGCCGCCGGTTTCGCCGACACCCTCGACGCCGTGCGGCAGGCCGACCTGGCCGTCTACGGCAATATGGACCTGCCGTTCGAGCGGCTGGTGGAGGCGCTGGCGCCGGCCCGCTCCACCGCGCACCACCCGCTGTTCCAGGTGCTGCTCGCCTTCCAGAACCTGCAGACCGAGGCAACCACGCTGCCCGGCTTGGAGATTCGACCCCTGGAAGCGCCCGCGCCCGGTTCCAAGTTCGATCTGGAATGGATGCTGGCCGAACAGTTCGGGGCGGCCGGGGAACCGGCGGGCATCACCGCGTCCCTCACCTTCACCACCGACCTGTTCGACCGCGGCACCGCCGCCACCATGGTGGACGGCTTCCTCGCGCTGCTGGACGCGGCAACCGGTGCCCCGGCGGCGGCGATCGGCACACTTGTCGTGACGCCCGCCGGGGGCACCCCGCTGCCCGCGCTCACCGCGCATCCCCACGACGAAGCCACCGTCGTGGTGAATCCGCAGCCCGCCCCTGCCCGCCGGGCCTACCGCGCCCCGCGGACCGACGCCGAACGCACGCTCGTCGACGCCTTCGAGAGCGTGCTGGAATCCCCGCGAATCGGCGTGGACGACAACTTCTTCGATATCGGCGGCAACTCCATGGGCGCCGTCCGCCTGGTCACCCTGGTGCGCGAACACAGCGGCATCCCCATGCCCCTGCAGTGGATGTTCCTCGACCCGACGCCCGCCGCGCTGGCGGAGCGCCTGGTCGCGGCCGCCGACCAGCCGGGGGTGGAGGCGTCCATGCGGGTGCTGCTGCCCATGCGCCCGCAGGGCGACGCGCCGGCCCTGTTCTGCGTGCACCCGGCCATCGGACTGGCCTGGTGCTACGGCGGACTGGTGCAGTACATCGACGGTGACCGCCCCATCTACGGCATCCAGTCGCCGGGCGTCACCGACGGCGGCACCGCCGACCGCACCGTGCGCGAACTGGCCGTGCGGTACGTCGAGGAGATCCTCCACGTCCAGCCCGAGGGCCCGTACCACCTGCTCGGGTACTCGGCGGGCGGACCGCTGGCGCACGCCATGGCCGTCGAGTTGCGCCGCCGCGGTGCGGAGGTGCCGTCCCTGGTCATGATCGACGCGCGCGCCGACGTCGCGGTGCCCGACGACAGCGCCCTCCCGCCGCTGTCGATGCTGCTGGCCGAATTCGGTGGGATCGACATCCCGCCGGAGCTCGAGCACCTCACGCCCGCCCAGGCGGCGGATCTGCTGGCCGCGTCCGGAATCACCTTCACCGCAACCGATCTGGAGAACTTCTACAGCGATCTGCAACACCTGCTGCGCCAGATCGCGGCCCACGAGCACGAGGTCTTCGACGGCGACCTGCTCTTCTTCACCGCCGCCCACAACCCGGACCCCGAACCGAACGTCACCACCTGGCGGCCCTACATCGGCGGCAGCATCGAGGACCGGCCGCTCCCGCACGGCCACAACGAGATGATCACCGCCGAGGCGCTGGCCGTCATCGGACCCCTCGTGGACACCTACCTGCGGCGGTGATGCCGCACAAAGCGCGCGATCTCGCGCCGCCGCTGGGGAAGAATGGGCGCTGGAAACCCGGTCGGCTACGGAAGGTTCGGGCAAGTGTCGGTGAACGGGAAACGGCGGCTGCTGGGCGCGGCGGCGGTGGGGCTGGGTGCGCTCGGCGCGGGTGAGCTGCTCGCCGCGGCCAGGGGCGGGTCCGTGCTCGACGGAATCGGGCGGCTGGCCGCCGACTACGCGCCCGTGCCGGTGGTCGAGACCATGGTGGCGCAGGCCGGGGAGCACGACAAGGAGATGACCCGGCTCGGGGTGGCCCTCGGCGGGGTCGCCGCGGCCGCCGGGATGGCCCTGCTGCCGCCGCGGCTGCGGACCCCCGCGGCGGTGGCCTTCGGCGCGGGAACGGCGGCCGCGGCACTGCGCAGCGCCAACCGGTCGGTGCCCGGCGCGGCCGGTGGCGTGGCCGCGGCGGCGCTACTGCGCGCGGGACTGCGCCGCTCCACCGCGCCCCGTCACGGATTGCTGTGGGCGGCAGCGGGAACCGGCATGCTCGCCGCCGCCGAGGTGCTGGTGCGCCGCGAGGACCTGCGGTACCGCGAGGTGGCGCGGCGGGCCGGGTCGTGGGGTGCGCACGCGCCTGTCCCCGAGGACGGCCTCGGACTGGAACCGGGACTGTCGCCCCTGATCACAACCGTGGGCAAATTCTATGTGGCGGACGTGAATTCGCGGCCGCCGCGCATCGATCCCGCCCAGTGGCGGCTGGCCATCGGGGGCCGGGTGGCCCATCACCTGCGGCTGTCGCTGGCCGATCTGGCCGAGCAGGCCGTGGAATTCGATGCCGTCATGGTGTGCGTGCACAATACGGCCGGCTCGGGCCGCTGCGGCAATGCCCGCTGGTTCGGTGTCCCGCTGACCGCGCTGCTCGACCACGCCGTCCCCGAAGCCGGGGCGACCCGGCTGGTCACCCGCGCCGCCGACGGCTACACCATCTCGCTGCCGCTGGGACCGCTGCGCACCGGCGAATGGCCCGGCTACCTGGTCATCGGCATGAACGGCGAACCGCTGCCGCCCGAACACGGCTTCCCCGCACGGGTTTTCGTGCCCGGCATCTACGGGCAGTACTCCGGGGCGAAGTGGATCACCGAGCTCGAACTCGCCGACGACACCCATGTCGACTACTGGTGCAAGCGCGGCTGGCCGGTCGAGCCGCTGTGGGTGCGCCCGCAGGCCCGCATCGATGTGGCGACCTGCGGCGGCACGCATTCCGGCAAGTTCACGGTCGCGGGCGTGGCCTGGGCCCCGCCCCACGGGGTCGCGGGCGTCGAGATCCGCATCGACGAAACCGAATGGCTCCCGGTCGAACTCGGCTCCGAGCTGGCGCCGGCCGCCTGGCGGCGCTGGCGCACCCTCGTCGATCTCCCATCGGGCACCCACACCCTGCAGGCCCGCGTGATCAGCCGCTCCGGCGAGGTCCAGGACTCGGCCGAACGTCCGCCCTTCCCGTTCGGCCCGGGCGGCCTGCACACGGTCACGGTCACCTCGTAGTCCACCACGGGCACCGGCCATGACATCTGTCATGGCCGAGTCGTGACGGACGACGGAGGTGCCGTGGACCCCGGCTGCCGACAGTAGAGCTATGAACGCTACTGCTGATGGCATCGCGGTCCAGCGGCGCGGGCACGGGACTGCCCCGGCCATCGAGATACGCGGACTGGTCAAGACTTTCGCCGCGCCCGGTGGGACGGTGCGCGCC
Organism: Nocardia sp. NPDC004123; assembly: GCF_053603795.1. NCBI lineage: Bacteria > Bacillati > Actinomycetota > Actinomycetes > Mycobacteriales > Nocardiaceae > Nocardia > Nocardia sp. NPDC004123. Next base: position 26,829 of record NZ_JBSGGG010000007.1, on the reverse strand, counting down.
GTGGACGCATTGGATCTGACGGTGCGGCCGGGGGAGATCGTCTCGAAACTGGTGCCCACCAACGGAATTGCCGTCCTCGCCCGCGCCCCCTTCGCCCAGCCCAGCGCCGCGGGCATCGTCCTGGCCATCGTGAACGTCCTGACCTGGGCGGCCGTCTTCACCCTCGGCTCCGCCTACCTCTTCCGCCGTGACACCGCCCGCTGAACGATTCGGCCCCGCCGGTCCGGCCGAGCGCACCGCCCGGCCGGGCCTCGGCGCATCTGTCCGCGCGGCGTGGAGCGGCTCCCCGGATCACGGCGGCCCGGACACGGACCGATCCGTCCACGGCACAGGCGGTCCGCGACTGTCGCCGCGACCGGTCCTGTTCGGTGTAGCGTCCGGCTCTGTGGACGCGGAGGAAGAGGGCATTCGGCGACGGCGGCGGTTCGGGTCGCTGTTCGCGGCGGTGTGGGCGGTGTATCTGATCGAGCCGCTGCGCCGGGGCTGGGAGCTCGAGAATCCGGTGGCCCGGGCGTACACGCTCGCGGTGATCGTGGCCTTCGGCGCCTGCTACATCTGGTCCTACTGGACGCTGGTGCGGGGCAGCCGGCCGGTCGGCGGGGCGTGGCCGCCCGACCCCGAGCTGCGGACGGTCCTGATTCCCCTGGTCGCACAGACGGCGCTGATCCTGGCGGCCGCGGTCATGCTGCACTCCTCAGTGCTGAGCATGAGCGTCTACCTCGCCTCCTACATCGGCTTCAGCGCGCCGGTCCGGTTGGCGATCCCGCTGGAGCTGGCGCTGATCGTGGCGTTCGGGGTGGCACCGCAGCTGGCCACCGGCCGGCCACCGGACTGGGGGCTCATCCAGTCGATCGCGCTGGCGGGCTTCGCGGTCGGCGGGATTCGCGTGATCCTGGTGCGCAATCACCAGCTGTACCTGGCCCGCAAGCAGCTCACCGAGCTGGCCGTGGCGGAGGAGCGGCTGCGGGTCGGGCGCGACGTGCACGACATCCTCGGCCACTCGCTGACCGTCATCACGGTGAAAACCGAACTGGCGCAACGACTCGTCGATCTCGACCCGGACCGGGCGAAAGCCGAGATGGCCGATGTGGAGCGGCTGGCCCGGGAGGCGCTGGCCGGGGTGCGCACCACCGTCGGCGGCCTGCGTGAGATGTCGCTGGCGGGTGAGCTGGCCAATGCCCGCACCGCGCTGCGCGCCGCCGAGATCGAGGCCGAGCTACCGGATTCCGACGATCTGCCGATCCGCCACAGCGTGGTGTTCGGCTGGGTGCTGCGCGAATCCGTCACCAACGTGGTGCGGCACAGCGGCGCCGCCCACTGCCGGGTGCGGGTCACCCCCACCAGTATCGAGGTGTCCGACGACGGTGTCGGCATGCGCGATTCGGCGCGCACCGGCTCCGGCCTGGCCGGCCTGCGCGAGCGGGTGCAGGCCACCGGCGGCACGCTCACCCTCGCCAACCGGCCGGAGGGCGGATTGCGGGTGCTGGCAAGCTTTCCGGCGACCATCAAGGAGCCGGAATGATCAAACTGCTGCTCGCCGACGACCAGGCCCTGGTGCGCGGCGCCCTCGCCGCCCTGCTCAGCCTCGAGCCCGACCTCGAGGTGGTCGCCGAGGTGGGCAGGGGCGACGAGGTCCTCGCGGCCGTCGCGCGCACCGCCCCGGACGTGGCCCTGCTGGACGTGGAAATGCCGGGCCAGGACGGCATTTCGGCCGCGGCGCAGGTGCACGCGGCCCACCCCGAAGTCCGTATCCTCATGGTCACCACCTTCGGCCGGCCCGGCTACCTCCGCCGCGCCATCGACGCCGGAGCCTCGGGCTTCGTCGTCAAGGACACGCCCGCCCGGGAATTGGCCGATGCCGTGCGCCGCGTCCACATGGGCCTGCGCGTCGTCGACCCCGCTCTCGCCACCGAAACCCTCACCGCCGGAACCTCACCCCTGACCGCCCGCGAACGCGAAGTCCTCGCCGCTGCTGCCAACGGCGCAACCGCCGGCGCGATAGCCAAACAACTCCACCTGTCCGAAGGCACGGTCCGCAACCACCTCTCCTCCGCAATAGGCAAAACCGGCACCCGAACCCGCGCCGAAGCAGTCCGCGCCGCCGAACGCCTCGGCTGGCTCTGACTCGCGCTCGCCCCGCGTTGAAGACCGGCGTACGGGCGCATCAGTCGGCGCCATTGGCGTCCGCGCCCGGACCGATCGAGCCGTATGCCCACTAGATGAATCTCCCTATGGCGGGACAGGTTCGGTATCTTCGACGGTGCGTCGATCAAGCTGGCTGCGCGGGCGATGCTGCGCGCAGCCGATTCACGCGCATGCGGGCGGTCGAGTGGAAGCCGGGCCAGCGGTCCGCGCTTTGTGGTGGCGTACTGCCAGACCTCAGAACCTCCCGCCGCGGCTGATGCGGCGGGAGCCATCGGAGCCGCCGAAGGAGCCCGGGCCGTAGCTGCTGCCCCCGCCGTCGAAACCTCCTCCTCCGAAACCCCCTCCGCCGCGGCGGTATTCGTTGCCCATGCCGCGGAGCATGCCGTCGATGAGGATGCCGCCGAGGATGGCGCCGGTTTGGGAGCCGGAGCTGACGCGCTGCTGCTGGGCCTGCCAGTCGCGGACGGCGGCCTGGGCGGTGTGGAGGGCGCGGGCGCCGAGTTCGGCTGCGCGCTGGGCGGATTGCAGTGCGCGCTCCGGATCGGCGGGCGCGAGCTGCTCGGCCTGCTCGAGGCTGCGCTGGGCCTCGGCGAGGCGGGTACGGGGTTCGGCGTCCACGCCGCCGCGGCGGGTGCTGATGAAGTCGGCCGCGGCGTTGATCTGGCCGCGGGCGGCCGTGAGGGTCTGGTCGAGGCGGCGGCGTAGGTCGTCGGCGGCCCGCTTGCGGTCGGTGGCGGACGCGATGGCCTGATCGAGGGCGGTGTCGGCGGCGATGGCCTGCCGGAAGACGCCGAGCGGGTTGGTGGCGGCGTCGGCGGTGGCCTGGTCCAGCGCGGTGCGGGCAGCCGCTGTGGCGCTGGGCAATTCGGTCCCGCCGTGTTCGGAGAGCCCGGACGCGGTGACGAGGTCGCGGCGCAGTTCCTCGATGATCGCGGGCAATCCGGCGCGGGCCTGGTCGATATCGGTGGCGGCGGTGTCGACCGCGTCGAGCAGTGTGCGCGCGGCGTCCACGGCGGATTCGGCGGTGCGGATGTCCGCGACCGCCGCGCCCTGCTGGCCGACGGGTTTGGCGACCGCGGCCCGGCCGTCCTCGATCGTCTTCTCCGCGAACCCGATTCGCTCCTGCGCCATGCTCACGTTGTCGCGGATGGGCGCGAGCACCGAGGCCGGGTGGCCGGCCACCAGCTGAGCGAGCGTGGCCTGCGATTTCGGCAGCCGCGCGGTCAGCTCCACCATGGCCCGGGTCAGCGCGTCCAGCCGCTCCCCGGCATTGATGAGCAGATCGCGCATGGCGTCGAATTCACCGACCTTGGCGTCGAGTTCCCGATTCGCGCTGCCGCAGCTGCTGATCAGCTCGACCAGCATGCGCTGCTGCTGGTCGGGCGTCTCGGGAATGTCGTCGTCGAGTTGCTGGCGGATCGAGAAGGCCTTGGCCAGCGCGTTCTTCGCGCCCGTGAGCGCGGCGGTGAACGGCGCGGTGGCGGTGGTCCCGAATTCGTCGGTGGCCAGCCGCAATTCCTCGGTGCTGGTGCGAATGGCGTTGTCGGTGTCGACGAGGGTTTCCTTGGACAGCGCGTCCAGGACCACGAGGGGGAGGGCTTCCAAGGCCGCGGTATCGGTCGGATCGGTCTTGCGAGCCGACTCCATCACCGCGCGTTCGCGCCGCGTCTTGCGCCGCCGTGACCACAGCCACACACCCAGCATCGCCAGCACCACCACCAGCGCCAGGATCAGCAGCGGCCCGAGACCGACACCGCCGGACCCGCTCATGGCGTGCGACAGCCCGCTCGCCGTGGCCAGCCCGGCCCCGGCCCAATCCCCGGCCCGCAGTTTGGGTTCGACCTGGTCGATCAGCAGCTTGTCCAGGTCCTTGTCGCTGACCGACTTGGGCAGCGTGCCCGTGAACGCGTAGGCCCGATCGTCCACGGCCACCGACAGCAGCACGTCCCGATCCCCGAACCCGGACAGCCCCGCGGTCTGCTCACCCCACGAATGTGAGTCCATCCCATTGAAATTGCGCACGTAGACGACCCACAGCCGCTCGCGGTCGCGCGAGTACAGCGAGTCGATGGCCTGCTGCAGTTCCGCGGTCTGCCCCGGATCGAGCGCGCCGGCATTGTCGGTCACATAGCCGGGCAACCGCAGCGGCGCGTCGGCCGTGGCCGGTGCGGCCCACCCGCCGACGAGGGCCGAGGCCAGGAGCAAGCCGATCACGAGGAGGAACAGCTGCTTCGATAGCCGCATGCTCCGAATCTAACTCCGGAACGCTGAGGGTCGGTTTCTTCTGCACACTGTGTCGAGGGCCATGACTACGATCGGGGAGTGATCACGATCGATTCGCCCTACACGGGACACGTCTCGCCCGGCTCCAACCCGCAGCAGCGTGAGGTGCCGGGTGCGCGCATCGTGAAAATGTCGGTGGGCGCGATGGACAACAACACCTATCTGGTGCAGTGCGCCGCCACCGGCGCGACGCTGCTCATCGATGCCGCCAATGAGGCGGACCGGATTCTCGAGCTCATCGGTCAGGAGGCGCCGGGCCGGGTGGAACTCATCGTCACCACGCATCAGCACCGGGACCACTGGATCGCGCTGCCGGATGTCGTGAAGGCGATCGAGACTCCCACCGCCGCCCACGCGCTGGACGCCGACCCGCTGCCCGTCACCCCGGCCCGGCTGCTCGCGGACGGCGACCGTGTCCAGGTCGGTGAGCTGGAGTTGGAGGCCATCCACCTGCGCGGGCACACGCCCGGCTCGGTCGCGCTGGCGCTCACCGACGGGGCCGGCCGCACGCACCTCTTCACCGGCGACTCGCTGTTCCCGGGCGGCGTGGGCCGCACCCTCTCGCCCGAGCAGTTCACCTCGCTGCTCGGCGATGTCGAGACCAAACTCTTCGGCCGCTACCCGGACGACACCGCGGTGTACCCGGGCCACGGCGCCGACACCACCCTCGGAGTGGAGCGCCCGCAGTTGCCCGAGTGGCGGCGACGCGGTTGGTGAAACTCCGGAACCGCCCAACCGAACCGGACTGTCCGGTCCGGGACACCACCTCCGTCAACCCCCCGGGCGGACACGGTGTGCTGCGCTGGGCCCGGCGACTGCTGATCGGCTCGCTGCTCATGGGCGTCCTGGTGGTGGGCGGTACCGCCGTGCGGGTCTGGCAGGTGGCCCGCATCGACGACTACTCCCCGGCCGACGCCATCGTGGTGCTGGGCGCGGCTCAATACGACGGCACGCCGTCCTCGGTGTTCGAGGCGCGACTCGACCAGGCGTACAAGCTGTTCCGCAAGCAGATCGCGCCCATGATCGTCACCGTGGGCGGCAAGCAGGTCGGTGACAACTACACCGAGGCCGCGTCGGGCAAGAACTACCTGAAAGACCGTGGCGTGCCGGAGGATCGGATCCTGGCCGTCGAAACCGGTTCCGACACCCTGCAGAGCGTGGAGGCGGTGTCGAGAGCGCTACGGGCGCGCGGCAAGTCGTCGGTGGTGCTGGTCAGCGACCCGTGGCATTCGCTGCGCACCCGCACCATGATGCGTGATGCCGGGCTGTCCGCCTGGACCGCGCCCACCCGCACCGGCCCGGCGGTGTACACCCGGGAATCGCAGGCGCACGGCATCTTCCGGGAGACCTTCGCCCTGCTCTGGTACCAGCTGACCCATTTCTCGGCGGATTTCAAATACACGGCGGATCAGTGAGCGATGAACGCACGTATCGACTATGACGGTGTGTACTCCGAGGCCGATCGGGAGCGCATGGTGCCCGAAACCGAGCGGACCGCGGGACTGAGCTGGTCGCCGTGCCCGGCCCGGCGCAGTGAATTCGCGCGGGATCGGGCGCGGGTGCTGCATTCCGCGGCGCTGCGACGGCTGGCGGACAAGACGCAGGTGATGGGGCCGCGTGACGGGGACACCCCGCGCACGCGGCTGACCCATTCGCTGGAGGTCGCCCAGATCGGCCGCAGTATCGCCGACAGCCTGGGCTGTGATCCCGATCTGGTGGATCTGGCCGGGATGGCGCACGACATCGGGCATCCGCCCTACGGCCACAATGGCGAGCAGGCGCTCGACCAATTCGCCGACGCGCACGGCGGTTTCGAGGGCAATGCGCAGAACCTGCGCATCCTCACCCGGCTGGAGCCGAAGGTCATCGACGATCAGGGCGTCAGCTTCGGGCTCAACCCGACCCGGGCCGCACTGGACGCCGTCATCAAATATCCCTGGGGCAGAACGGGTCCCCGCTCCAAGTTCGGCGCGTACGGCATCGACATGGACCGCCTGGACTGGGTCCGCAAGGGTGCGCCGGATCGCCGCCAGTGCCTGGAATCGCAGATCATGGACTGGTCCGACGATGTCGCGTACTCCGTGCACGATGTCGAGGACGGGGTGATCGTGGGCCGCATCGACCTGCGGGCGCTGGCCGACCCGGTCGAACAGGTCGCGCTCGCGGAACTCGGTGCGCGCCAGCATCCTTCGCTGGCGCTGGAGGAGCTGGTCGCCGCCGCGCAGCGGCTCTCGGAGATGCCGGTGGTCGCCGCCGCCGCCGAATACGACGGCTCCCTGCGTGCCTCCGTGGCCCTGAAACGACTCACCAGCGACCTGGTGGGCCGTTTCGCCACCGCCGCGGTCGAGGCCACCCGTGCCGCCTGGGGCGGCCGCCAATTGTCGCGCTACACCGCCGATCTGGAGGTGCCGCGCATCGCCGCCGCCGAGGTCGCGGTGCTCAAGACCATGGCGCTGCGCTACGTGCTCTCCGACCCCATCCACCGGGTGCGCCAGGCCGGGCAGCGCGAACGCATCCTGCTGGTCGCCAACCGGCTGCTGGAAGCCGCCCCGCACGGGCTGGACCGGCTGCTGCTGCCGTGGTGGGAGGCGGCCGGCGACGACACCGCACGGGTGCGGGTGATCGTCGACCAGATCGCGTCCTACACCGAGAGCCGCCTGGAACGGGTCGCCGCCGCGATACCCTGAATCCGGTGGAACCGGCGGCAGGGGGCGCGATGACCCGCGAGGTGGACGGCATAGTCGACCTGGATCGGTACCCGCTGGACCGGAGGTCGATGGCACGGCTGCGCGAGGTGATCGAGCGGGCGCAGGCGGACTTCCTGGTCAGCGGTGTCACCGTGCTGCCCGAATTCCTGCGCCCCGCCGCGGTGACCGAGATGGCCGCGGATGTGCTCTCCGACGGGCTGGGCGACGCCATGCGGTTCGAGTACACGGTCGCATGCGACCGGATTCCGGATTCCTCGCCGCTGAAGGCGCTCTACCACTGGGAACCACTGCGGGAGTTCGTGTCCCACCTGGTGGGGGAGCAGGCCTACCGCTCGGCCGACGAGCTGGGGGCCATGACGGTGCAGATCCACGAGAACGGGGATGTGCAGGACTGGCACTACGACATGTCCGATTACACGGTGATGCTGCACATCGTCGCGCCGGAGCGGGGCGGGGCGCTCGAATACATTCCGCTGCCCGGGGCTTTCATCGAGCGCGGGGGCGGGCTGCCCATGCGGCACCGGCACATGGTGAAGATGCTGCCGACCGTGCCGGGGACGCTGGTGCTGCACGCCGGGCGGCGATCACGGCATCGGGTGACACCGGTGCAGGGGGAGATTCCGCGGGTGAGTGTGCACATGGCGTTCAATTCGCGGCCGGGGCAACGGCTCAATGCCCATGTGCGGCGGCATCTGTTCGGGCGCGAAGAGTGATACCGACCCATCGTGGGGCGCGCGTCCGCGCCGGCTCCGAATCGGGTGGTCCCGCTGATCAGTTCGCGGCGTGCATGGCCACATAGTGCGCGATGCATTCGCCCGGCGGGCCGTCGGCCACGATGCGGCCCTCGTCGAAGACCAGCACGCGGTCGAAGTCGGCGAGCAGGTCCAGATCGTGTGAGACCACGATCAGCTGCTGCGGAAGTTCGTGCAGCAGACGGGAGATGCGGCGGGTGTTGCGCAGGTCGAGCAGCGTGGTGGGCTCGTCGAACACCACGTACTTCGGTCCCACCGACAGCACCGCGGCGATCGCGAGCAGCTGCTTCTGCCCGCCGCTGAGCAAATGCGCCGGGTGGTCGCGGAATTCGGTGAGACCGTATTCGGCGAGGGTCGCGGCGACGCGGTCCTGGATCTCGGATTTGGCGACGCCGTGGTGCTTGAGCCCGAAGGCCAGATCCTCGGCGACGGTCGGCATGACGATCTGCACATCCGGATCCTGGAAGACGAATCCGACCAGTTTGCGAACGGCCCTGCCCTGCTTGCGGGTATCGAGCCCGTCGACCCGCACGCGGCCGTCGGTGGGCACCTGCAGCCCGTTGAGCAGCCGCGCGAACGTGGACTTGCCGGACCCGTTGGAACCGATGACGGCAATCCGGTTCTCGCCCAGGCGCAGATGGAGGTCGCGCAGCACCGCGCGCTCCCCGAACCGATGCGAGACGCCGTCGAGTTCGATCATGCCCGCGCCGGAATCATCGGATACGCCTTGCGGACCGCCACCGCGGCCAGCGAGCCGACCACGGTCTTGAACACGTCGCCGGGCAGGAACGCCACCGAGGTGGTGATCGCCTTGCCCAGGGCGATGTGCGCGGCGGCGGCCATCCACGGAATGCCGATGACGTACAGCACGATCGCGCCGCCCAGGAAGTTGATCAGCAGGGCGATGGGCAGGTTGTAGTACCGCCACAGGCGTTCGGTGAGCAGCCCGATCACCAGTGCGCCGATCGGATAGGCGATCACGAAGCCACCCGTCGGGCCCATGATCACCGACAGCCCGCCGCGTCCGCCCGGCAGCACCGGCAGGCCGGCGAAGACCAGCACATCGAACAGTAGGATGGCCAGCGCACCGCGCTTGGCGCCCAGAATCGACCCCGCCAGAATGACGCCCAGGGTTTGCGAAGTGAAGGGCGCGAAGGCTCCCGGCAGCTGAACGAGCGGGAAGAATCCCAACACCACCATGATTGCCGCGAACAGCGCGATCTGCGCCAAATCCCTACTACGCACCGAGGCATCCTAAATGGCCCCGGTTCGGACTCTTCAGTCCAGGCCGCGGGCGTCCAGCGCCTCGCCGACCCCGTCGGCCATGCGGAGTGTGCGGATCAGTAGCGGAACCAGGAACACCGTGCTGCGCTCGATGCCACGGGCGCGCTGCGCCGAGCGGACGAGTTCGGCCTGGTCACGGATGACGGGGATGAATCGGATGGTCATGGCGACCAGCAGGCCCACGCGCTCGGGACGGACGCCCAGCGGCCGCAGCGGACCGAGCGCCCGCTCGATGGTCTCGACCATGGCCGAGGTGCGTGTGGTGAGCGTCACCAGATTGGCCAGCAGGACCAGCGTGAGCAGTCGCTCGCCGACCAGGATCGCGGTGTGCCGGCCGGTGAAGATCACCTGCGCGACCACGATCAACGCCAGAAACGGTGCCAGCCCGAGTACCTGCCGCCCGGTCGTCCGCCACGGAATCCGCGCGACCGCATACAAACCCAGCACCACCGCCAGCGCGACCCCCACCCAGACGATCGACGGCACGAAGAACAACGCCGTCCCCGCGACCGCCAGCACCAGCACTTTCACCCCGGCGGGCACGTCGTGCACCGGCGTCCGGGCGTCGTGATAGAGGCTGAGCACCCGGTAGATCCTCGCACCCCGGTTCTATAGTTGGTCGTTGGGGACGGGACAACTGATCTCGCTGCGAGTGGGGTAACTCGTCGGGTACGTCCGAAATTTTCGTAGTATCTGACCGCCGGCACGCGTGTGGAACCGGCAACGGCTCCTAGTTGTGCGCTGAAGTTTCGGGGAGGCGGGATTGTGCGCTGAAGTTTCGGGGAGGCGGGATTGTGCGCTGAAGTTTCGGGGAGGCGGGATTGTGCGCCGAATCGCGGAGAGGTGGGGGAGCGCTAGACTCGCTCCGTGGCAGGCCGACTTCCTGACCGCGATATCGCGGCGATTCGTGAACGTGTCCGGATCGAGGATGTCGTGGGTGAGTACGTCACTCTCAAACGCGCCGGCGCCGACTCCATGAAGGGCCTGTGCCCCTTCCACGACGAGAAGTCCCCGTCCTTCCACGTGCGCCCCAATCACGGCGTCTTCCACTGCTTCGGCTGCGGTGAGGGTGGCGACGCCTTCGCCTTCCTGCAGAAGATCGAGCACGTCGGTTTCGTCGAGGCGGTCGAGCAGCTGGCCGACCGCATCGGCTACAAGATCAACTACGAGGGTGGCGGCACCTCCGTGCAGCGCGACCGCGGCACCCGCTCCCGCCTGGTCGCCGCCAATGCCGCCGCGCACGAGTTCTACGTCTCCCAGCTCGGCGAGCCCGGTGCGGAAGCGGCCCGCAAGTACCTCACCGACCGCAACTTCGACCACAACGCCGCCCGCCAGTTCGGCTGCGGCTACGCCCCCGGCGGCTGGGACACGCTCACGAAACATCTGCTGCGCAAGGGTTTCGACTTCAAGGAGCTGGAGGCCGCGGGCCTGTCCAAACAGGGCCAGCGCGGCCCCATGGACCGCTTCAACCGCCGCCTGCTGTGGCCCATCCGCAATCTCGGCGGCGAGGTCATCGGCTTCGGCGCGCGCCGGCTGTACGACGACGACACCATGACCGCCAAGTACATCAACACCTCGGAAACGTTGCTGTACAAGAAGTCTCAGGTGCTGTTCGGCCTCGACCACGCCAAGCGCGAGATCGCCAAAGGCCACCAGGCCGTTGTCGTCGAGGGCTACACCGACGTCATGGCCATGCACATGGCGGGCGTCAAGACCGCTGTCGCCTCCTGCGGCACCGCCTTCGGCGACGAGCACCTCGCCATCCTGCGCCGCCTGCTCATGGACGACAACTTCTGGCGCGGCGAGATCATCTACACCTTCGACGGCGACGAGGCGGGCCAGGCCGCCGCCCTGAAGGCCTTCTCCGGCGACCAGAAACTGGCCGGCCAGACCTACATCGCCGTGGCCCCCGACGGCCTCGACCCCTGCGAGCTCCGCCAGCGCAATGGCGACGGCGCGGTCCGCGACCTGGTCGCCCGCCGAGTCCCGTTGTACGAGTTCGTCATCCGCGGCCTGCTCGCCGAACACGATCTGGATTCCCCCGAGGGACAGGTCGAGGCGCTGCGCCGCGCCGTCCCCGTCGTCTCCCAGATCAAGGACTTCGCCCTCCGCAAGGCGTACGCCACCAAACTGGCCGGCTGGGTCGGCTGGGACGACATCCAGCAGGTCGTACGCCGCGTCGGCGATGAAGCCCGCAAGGGCGCCCGCACCGGCGCCAAACCCGGCATCCCCGAACGCCAAGCGCGCCAAGAGGTCACCGAGCACCCCGCCGCCCGCCCCAACCCCCACGACCCGACTTTGCTCCCGCAGCGTCAAACCCTGGCCGCCGCACTGCAATACCCCGCCTTCGCGGGCCCCGTCTTCGATGCCCTGGAGCCGGAAGCCTTCACCCAGCCCGCCTACATCGCGGTCCGCGCCGCCATCGCCGAGGCCGGTGGCACCGCCAGCGGTCTGACCGGCGCGGAATGGGTCGCCACGGTCGCCGACAACACCGAAGACCTCACCCTGCGGGCCCTGGTCTCCGAACTGGCCGCCGAGCCCCTCCCGGTGAAGTCCGCCGAGGACATCCCCCGCTTCGTCACCGGCGTCCTGGCCCGCACACAGGAGTCCTGGGTCGGCCGCCAGATCGCCGAACTGAAGTCCAAACTCCAGCGCATCTCCTCGACCGAGCAGCCCGACGGCTACATGGCCCTGTTCGGCGACCTGGTCGCCCTGGAGCAGTACCGGAAGAGCCTGCTGACCCAGGCCATGGGCAACTCGGGCGACTTCGTAAGTAGCTGACCCCGGTGGCGGGCGGCGGAGCCCGCCGCCGGTGCCCTTCAGGGTGCGCTGACAAGCCTGCCGACGCTGGATCGGCAGGCTTCCGGTTCGAATCTCGGCTGGGGTGGGGCAACGCCCCAATCCCTCAGCGCCGCAGTTGATCCTGCGGCACGAGGATGGTGGTCCGCTCGTCCAGCGGCACCATCGGTTCCAGCTTCGGCTGGGTGCTCAGCTTGTCCGCGAGCTTCTGCCGCCCCATCATCACGACCTTCCGTGTGACAGGGCTCTCGCTGATCGCGCGGGTCGTCTTACTGATCTGCTCATACCGAGCCCGCCCGGCCTTAGCGCCCAGCACATACCCGGCCGCAACACCGATGATCAACCGCAGCATCCCGAGAAGCTCCTCCCATAGACCAGCCTGCCCCCACATCCTGCCCGACCCCACCCCCACCTGTCGATCCGGCACCCCACCTACATCCCCGCAGGTAGAGCCGCGATTTGGGAACTGTACAACCGATACGCTAAAGTTTTCCCCGGCCGGTCCGAGAGGGTCAGCCAGGGAAACAATCCCCTATAGCTCAATTGGCAGAGCAGCCGACTGTTAATCGGCAGGTTTCTGGTTCGAGTCCAGATGGGGGAGCTCAAACCCTCGATCGGTTTCCGATCGAGGGTTTTTTGTTTGTTCGATGAGCTCAGCGGCCCGCAAATAGGTTGTTGGACGCCTTGGCTGATTGAACGGGTCCGCTTCACGGACGACCAGCTGCGCGATCATGCGCAGGGAGTGGACCCGATTGAGGCGTAGGAATCCCGAAGCGGCATGGCGCAATTCGCGCGCCGCCTTCCTCTCACAGGTGGTGGGCCCGCATTTCGAGGGACCTGCCGGGACTGGGTGAGGTCAAGTGGGGCCGCACCATCGGGCATGTGGACCGACTGCGCCATGTACGAGAATTGTTGTCGGCCAAGGGATACGACACCAGCGAAACGATTTTGACCTGCTACAGCCGGGCGGGATTCGAGGAGAACCTCCAGACCGCCGGTATCGCCCCCGAGCAGCGGTCCTGGGATGCGGACGCCCCGATGATGGTCGATCTGAACACTGTCTACGCCGAGATGTAGCGGGAGCGCGAGACGGCGGTGGCTGGACGCGGCCTTCGTCCGACGAGGGGGAACATGACGGCGTATCTGCCGCGGAAGGGGTTTCAGCCGACCGGGAGTTTCACCACCGCATTGGGGCCCCGGTCGGTGACGTATACGTTGTCCGCCTTGTCGACCGCCAAACCCTGGGGATCTTTGAGCCCGGTGAACGGCAACGTGGTCGGCGTCGTCGCGCCCGCCGCCAACCTCGCCACCGATTCGTTACCCCAGTCGACGACGTATACGTCTCCCGTCGTGTCGACTGCCACGCCCCGCGGATCTTTGAGCCCGGTGAACGGCAACGTGGTCGGTGCCGACGCGCCCGCCGCCAACCTCAACACCCGCTCGGTACCCAATTCGGTGACGTATACGTTGCCCGCCGTGTCGACCGCCACGCCCTGGGGATCTTGGAGCCCCGTGAACGGCAGCGTCGTCGGTGCCGGCGCGCCCGCTGCCAACCGCACCACCCGATCGTTAGCCCGGTCGGCGACGTACACGTCTCCCGCCGTATCGACTGCCACGCCCCGGGGATCTTTGAGCCCGGTGAACGGCAACGTGGTCGGTGCCGCCGAGCCCGTCGCCAACCGCACCACCCGATTGTTACTCGTGTCGGTGACGTATATGTTGCCCGCCGGGTCGACCGCCACACCCTGGGGATTCTTCAGGCCGGTGAACGGCAACGGGCTCGGCGTCGACGCATCCGCCGCCAATTTCACCACCCGATCGTTACCCATGTCAGTCACGTATACGGTGCCCGCCGCGTCGACCGCCACGTCGGTGGGCAGGCTGACGCCGGTGAACGGCAGTGGAGTCTGTGACGAGTAGGCCGGGGCGATGGGTGTGGGCGAGTTGCCACCGCCGCCTGATCCTCGTTCGACACTGATGACGACAGCCACGGCGGCCACCACCGTAACCGCGACCGCGGCCGCGAGCAGCCCGGCGGTCTTGGGCGACAATCTGATTCGCCGCCCATGGCGCGCAGCCACGCCCTCGGTGGTGCTGACCGCGGAATCGCCCACCGCGGCGCGGGCCGCTGCGGCCAGCTCGCGCATGGTCTGGTAACGATCGTCGGGGTTTTTGGCCATTCCCTTGGCGATGACCGCATCGAACGCAGTCGGTACATCGGGTGTAGTGGTGCTGGGACGCGGGGGTGGGGTGTGCAGATGATGGGCGATCACACCCTCCATGCCCAATGAGCTCGCAAACGGCGGCCGGCCGGTCAGGCATTCATGCAGCACGCACGTCAACGCGTACACGTCCACTCGGGCATCGGCCTTGACCTCCGCGCCGATCTCCTCCGGCGCCATGTAGGCGACGGTGCCAACGGCCTCGCCGATCGCGGTCAGCGTACGGTCGTCGGCGGCGTGAGCGATCCCGAAGTCGATCAGGTAGGCGAACTCATCGGCCGCTAGCAGGATGTTGGTGGGTTTGACATCGCGGTGGACCAGCCCGGCGTCGTGGGCCGCCTGCAGCGCGCCGGCCACCTGTGTGATGATCGCCACTGCCCGCTGCGGCGACAAGGCCCCTTCTCGCGTGATCATCTTGCGCAGATCGGTGCCCTCGATCAACCGCATATTCAGATAGAGCCGACCGTCGATGTCGCCGAAGTCGTGGATGGGGATCACATGCGGCTCGGTCAACTGTGCCACCGCCCGGCACTCCCGGCGGAAGCGCTCGCGCAGCCGCTCGTCATCGGCGAAGCGCTCGGGCAACACCTTGACCGCCACCACCCGGTTGGTCAGCGAATCATGCGCCCGCCACACCTGGCCCATGCCGCCCTGACCCAGCAGCGACAGCAGCCGATAGCGTCCGAACGTCTGCGCTGGCCCCCAAGTGGCGTCCACGCCACGCACTGACTTGTCATCCATTGCGCCGTCCCGTAACCACCCGACTGGCAAACGGTGTACTTGCTTGCATTCCAATCCCCGCCCGCGAGCGGGCCCACACTAGTTGATTTAGCCAGGCCAGACAGTCGAGAGTCGGCGCTATCGTCGGCGCGCGAATTTCCCAGCGATGCTCATGCTGGCAAGTACGCGGCCAGGCACTGCCCCGCCACCGGTGCGAGTACGCGGATCGTGCCCAGAAATCCGCGAACAAACCTGTCGCAAATTCAGCGTACCCCTGAGCCATACGGCCAACTTCGTGAAGAATCCGGCAGTCCAGCACCACTCGGAGGCCGGTCCATCTCGAATAAAGAGTGTGGTTTCCTGTCTCCGCCATCTTGCCAAGAGCTTGCTGAGGCAGGCGCGAACTGGACGGAGCGGTACGGGCTGACGGGATACCGCCCCTGACCTGGATGGGACGGACGGGGCGGTACAACCTAGTCGTGGGAAGTGGCCGCCGCAGGATCGGGCTTGCATGTCCTGGAACTGTCCAGGAATTCCCGCCGCGTGGTCGTTGCGCGTGATCGCCTTCAGCCGTGTGCAGTTGCGAACCTTTGATTCTATGCCCAAGGGAGATAGCGGATTTGGCGTAGCTTCGCGCACTCCTGGTTGTATTTGGTAGCGAACGGCTTAGTAACTCGGTAAGTTTCGGGTTCGCATCCAGATGGGAGAGCTTGAAAACCCTCGATTGTCTTCCGATCGAGGGTTTTTGTTTATTCGATGAGCCTAGCGGCCCGCAAGTAGGTTGGTCTGCAACCACTTCCGAAATGCCGTGCAGTTCACCGGTTGCATCGCGGGCAATCTCGCCGCGGCGATCAGCTATAGAAGCGTACTTATTAGAAGTACGGAGGTGGGGACCATTCCTGATGCAGATAGGCACAGGTCTGCGACCGCTTCGACTTGATCTGGCGAAGGCCGCGCCGAGCCACCGTGGTCTCGCGCTCCCGCTATAACTCGGCGTAGCCCCGCCGCCCGCTGACGATCCCCAGCCGCGATCGGGGGGTGTGGCAGCGCCTTTCAGCCGCGGCCGAGGAGTGCTCCGCCGTTGATCTGGAGGATCTGGCCGGTGGTCCAGCCGGCCTCGGGGGAGGTGAGGTGGGCGATGCCTGCGGCGATTTCGTCGGGTGTGCCGGCGCGGCCGAGGGGGATTTGGGAGATTCGGTCGGCTTCGAGTTCCGGTGTGAGCCGGTCGGTCCAGAATTCGGTGGCGGGGACGAAGCCGGGGGCGACAGTGTTGACGGTGATGCCTTGTGGGGCGAGCTGTTGTGCGAGGCCCAATGCCCAGCCGTGGAGGGCGGCTTTCGCGGCCCCGTAGGGGCCTGCTCCGCGTAGTGCGGCGATCGAGCTCACCGACACGATTCGGCCGCCGGGGCGGGTCAAGTGTGGGATCAGCGCTTCGGTCAGCAGTACCGCGGTGAGCACGTTCAGCTGGAAAGCGTTGGTGTAGGCGGCCGCGAGGCCGTCCAGGTCGCCGGGTGTGTGCGCGGGGTTACCGCCCGCGTTGTTGACCAGAATGTCGACAAGCCCGTCTGCCGCGATCTGTCCGGCAAGGGACTTGACCTGATCGGGTGCGGTGAGGTCGGCGGTCGCGGTGGTGACGCGGTCGGCCCCGATGCCGGTGTTGATCTCCTTGGCGGTGGCTTCCAGCACGGTTGGCCGGCGTCCGATGATGGTCACCGACACACCGTCGCTGGCCAGGCGTCGTGCCACTGCCTTCCCGATTCCGGTACCACCGCCGGTGACGATCGCGCGTCGCGTCATCGTTCCTCCCCTGATTGATGAATCGTATTCGGGCTGAAACTACTTCATGTGGCGCGAGCCATCGGAGTCCGGCAAGGCGCGGAGGTATTTGCCGGAGAGCTCGTGACAGTGGGGGACGAGGGCGCTGGGGCAGTCAGCTCTGACTTCTACTGATTCCTCCGTCCAGATACCGGAACAAGCGAACGGCTTCTCCCATCTGCGGCGCACCGGATATGCCCTCGCGCAACATGATGGCGTGGAACAGCTCGAACAGTTCCTCATGCTGGAGCGCGGGCCGGTTCTCCTGGCGCCAGCGCAGGATGCCGGGTCCGTCGTTGCTGAAGTCGTGGTGCTCGCCCGGGTTGATGGTGACGCTGTCGCCGGCTCTCAGGGATCGGGTGACGCCGTTGAGGGTGAAGGTCATGACTCCGGCCAGCACGTGAAAGGACTCGGTCATCGACTTGTGCCAGTGTGCCGGTGGACCGCTCCAGATCGGCGTGGACCACTCGGTCACGAGCAGCTGACCGCCCGTTTCC
This sequence comes from Nocardia sp. NPDC004123, assembly GCF_053603795.1. Lineage (NCBI taxonomy): Bacteria > Bacillati > Actinomycetota > Actinomycetes > Mycobacteriales > Nocardiaceae > Nocardia > Nocardia sp. NPDC004123. The sequence continues at coordinate 9,604 of NZ_JBSGGG010000007.1, read as the reverse complement.
TCCCCGGTGGTAATGAACCGCAACGTGAAATCGGTTCCGGGGATAGTGAGCACGTCGCCGGGTATTGCCATGTTCAGCACCATCTTTCGACTCGAGCGGTTGCCGCAGGGCAGCGTTGACGTCTCTGCTGCGATCTTGTCCCGACGTTACGACATGTCGATGGACCGGCGTGGAGATCGGATGGGTTGGCGCGGAACATGTCTCGCGGGATGCCAGTGGTCTGTGCAGACTCACGGGTATGGATCGTAGTTTCTATGCGGGTCGGGTTGCTGTGGTTACCGGGGCGGGGGCCGGGATCGGGCGGGAGCTGGCGGTGCGGCTGGGGCGGGAGGGGGCGTCGGTGGTGCTGTTGGACACGAATGAAGGGGCGCTGGGGGAGACGGCGGGGATGGTCAGGGGTGGGGATGGGGAGGTGGTGGGGATGGTGGCCGATGTCGCGGATCCGGAGCGGATGGGGGAGGTTGCGGCCGAGGTGGTCGGGCGGCTCGGAGGAGTGGATGTGTTGATCAACAATGCGGGGAAGCTTTTCTATGGTGGGGTGGCCGAGTCCGAGCCGGGCGACTTCGAGGCGGTGATGCGGGCGAATTTCGGTGCGACCGTGGTGAGTACGAAAGCCTTCCTGCCGTATGTGGTGAAGTCGCCCGCGGGGCGGATCGCGAATCTCTCCTCGGCGTACGGGTTGATCGGGCTCGGCGGGTCCGCGCCCTACACGGCGGCCAAATTCGCGATTCGCGGCTTCACCGAGTCGCTCCGGTCGGAGTTGCGTGGACAGCCGAATGTTGCTGTCAGCTGCGTGTTTCCGGGTGGGGTGAAGACCGGGATCGCCTGGTCGGCGTTGGCGGCGGCGGGGGTGGACGCGGAGCGGGCGGCGCAGCGGTTCGACCGGTATGTGGCCCGCACCGATCCCGACGTTGCGGCGCAGGTGATTCTGCGTGGTGTCGCGCGGGGGAAGAGTCGTGTACTGATAGGACCCGACGCGATCCTTGCCGAAGTCGCCGCCAGGGTGGCAGGCGGGCAGTACGAGAAGCTGATTCGGCTCGTGATCAGGGGATAAAAGGGGAAGACACGATGGCCGGTACACGATGGCTGTTGATAGAGACGTTCGGCGGCGGGGAGCCGACCGTCATCGGACTGGGCAGTGCGCCAAGGAAGTTCGTGCCGCTGACGCAGATCTTCCGGCAGCGTGAGACGCTGGCGACCATCCGCGGGGCGGTGGCGGCGACCGCGGAGGCGCTCGCGCCGGTGGAGGTCATGAGCGACGGCGGCCGCCGTCGGACTCTCACCGCGCCGCTGCTGATCACCCCGGAGCGCATGCACGCCGTGCTGGTGTGGTCGGGGCCGATGGAGGAGACGGTGCCGCCGCGAGATCCGGTGGGGGCGTGGTACTTCAACCTGTCCACCTCGAAGTCCACGCGCTCGGACGATCTGCTGGACCTCTACGGTGTCGCGCCCGAGAATCGGGCGCGCGAGCACGCCATCGCCGGCGTGTTCGCCCGCGTCATCACCAATAGCGACGAGTCCGACGCCCTGGCCAAGGTGGTCCGGTCGGCGCCGGGCACCGAGCATCAGGCGGTGTGGACGGTCCGCCGCGACGACGGCGCTCTGCGGGCGGCGCACTTCTCGTGCCGCATCATCGAAGAGACCGACGCCGCCGGGAATTCCGAGGTGTTCATGCGCGGGGTCACCCATGACATCGGTGATGCCACCGACGTCAGCGCGGCACCGCCGCCGGTGATCCTCGAACACCGGGTGCTCGACGCGGCCGCCGCGGAGGGTGATTTCCGGGCCATTGTCGACCTGCGCACCCTGCGGCTGCTGCGCTGGATGGGTCCGCCCATGCCGGGCATCGCCTGGCAGTCGCTGGCGGGCGAACCGGAGCCGGCCATCCACCCGGACGATATCGAGACGGCGAAGACCATGAGCCGCAACCTCGCTCACTCCCGCACCGCCGGGCGGCTGCGGCTCCGGACGCTCGACGGGGGCTGGAAATCGGTGCGTGCCCGGGCCGTGCTCATGGCGCTGGACCAGCACACGACGGCCGCGCTGGTCACCGTCCGGGATCCGGATATGCCGGACGTGGACTAGGTCGCCCGACCGCCAGCAAACAGACCAGTGGCAATGTTTGTTGTGTATCTAACACCGTCCGAATCAGTCCCGGGCTGCTGCTCCAGGTCAGCGTGTTTCGCCAGTAAATACGCAGGCAGGCACACGATTTGCTCAATTGATCACACTGTGTGAGCCTCGATACACTGCCGCGTACACGCACCCGCGTGAGCGGGAATCTTGCCGGTGATCCCTGTGATGCCGCTTGTCGCGTCGTAGGAAAGCCCTGCCCGGGAACGCTCGTGGAGTGCTCCGGGAATCGGGGCTGCTCGGCGTTGGGAGGCGACGCAGTGCTCGGACCGACATACGCGTGGTGGGTGCACCCGCGCGGCCGCATCTGGCAGTGGATCGTCACCCGGGCGGTCCGAGTGGGGGAGAACTACGCGCGGCCACGCCTGGACGTGAATTTTCCACTGCTGGAGCCCAATCCCACGGAGATCGTACGAATTCCGCTGGACCGCTTGCACATCGACACCACGATCCGGCAATCCGGCGAGAACTCCCGGCATGTCACGGCGCTGTCGGAGGTCGCCGCGGCCCTGCCGCCGATCGTCGTGCACCGATCGCGCATGACGGTCATCGACGGCGCCCATCGCGTGCGCGCGGCAATCTGCAGCGGGTCCCAGTGGATCGACGCGGTCTACTTCGACGGTGACGACGGGCAGGCCCTGCTGCTCGCGGTCCGCCTGAACAGCAGGCACGGCCTGCCCCTGTCCGCGGCCGACCGCAAAGCCGCGGCCGAACAGGCGCTCTCGTTCTACCCCGACTGGTCCGACCGCAAGCTGGCCGAGGTGATCGGCTTGCCGGAACGGACCATCGCCGCGGTCCGGAAGCGGTCGGCGGCGCGCCCCGGCCGCCACTTCACCCGGCGCGCACTCGCGGCTCCCGCGCCACCGCCGCGCCGGTGTCACCCCGAGCGAATCCGCGACGAGCGTCCCCAGGCCGGTCCCGGGGCTGCCGCGAAAGACCTGTCGTATCCCGCTCGCGCACTGTGGAATCTGCGCTCGGACCCGGCGCTGACCCGCACCGAATCCGGCAGGCAACTACTACGCCTGTTCGACGAGCTGCCCGCGGATCCCGTGGCCTGGGCGGACCTGGCCGATGATCTCCCGCCGTACTGCGCCGCCCTGGTCGCCGAACTGGCCTCCCAGCAGGCCCGGCACTGGGCCGCACTGGCTCGATCCGCCAGCCGGATCGCCGCGGCCGAGAAGACCACTGCCGCGTGACAGCTCGATCCGATCGCGTTCGATCGGGTCGGTGACAGCCGGCGCCGCGTACAGGTGCCGATGCGGTCGAAGGCGTTGGCTCGCTTCATACCTGCCTATGTGGGACGTGAAAGACTGGGTGGGTACTGATCGTGGTGTCGGGTGAGTTCGGAGTGGTCGGGTTGTCGGGGGTTCGGCGGATCGAGGTCCGGGGAGGGGACGGGGAATACTCGGGCCGGGTGTTCGAGCAGTGGGAGGCGGGGCTCAGCGAAGCCTATGTGCCGCTTGCGGTTTCGCCGCGAACTTCGGAGCGGTTCACGGGGTGGATCGTGCACGGAACCTACGGCGATGTGGAGTTGTCGCAACTGGGGGCCACCCGGCAGCGGGTGGACCGCACCCGGACCCTGATCGCCCGCACCGATGACGAGTTCCTGCACACCAGCATTCAGCTCACCGGCCGCGGCTGGCTGCATCAGGACGGCCGGGTCGCCGAGGTCGGGCCGGGAGAGATGGTCTTCTACGACAGCACGCGGCCGTATCACTGGGAGTTCGAGGGGGATTGGGAGATGGCGGCGGTACAGGTGCCGCTGAGCCGGTTGCGGCAGCGGGCCGCGATCACCCCGCGCGAGATCCCGACCGCGACCGCCGTGGCGCAGCGCAGTCCGGCCGGCGTGGTCACCGGCTTCCTCCGCGACCTGACCGATTTGCAGAACACCGCACCCGAACAGGCAGCCGTCCTGGCCGGTTCGGCGGTGGACCTGCTGGCCTCGGCCATCTCCCTGACCATCGGTCGGACGGTCCGGGGAGAGCCGGCGGAGACGCTGAGCCGAAGGCAGGTCATGGAATTCATGCGACGGCACTGCCGCGATCCGCGCCTCACGGTCGACGGCATCGCGGCCGGTTGCGGGGTGTCACGCCGGACCCTGTACCGCGTCCTCGAACAATTCGAGGAGGGCCCGGCGACCCTGCTGCGCCGGATGCGAATCGAGTATTCCTGCGGATTGCTCACCGCCCGACCGGATCTCCCCGTCACCGCCGTCGCCCGCAACTCCGGCTTCGCCACCGAACGGCAGTTCTACCGCGCCTTCCGCATCGAGCTGGGCATGACCCCGGCCGCCTACCGGGCGACCGGAGGCGCCGCCCGCACCCGCTGATCAGTCCCGGGTCACGGCCTGCATGAGCAGCGGCTTGTCCGGCGCGCCGATGAACGAAAGCTGCGGCCGGATGGGCTCGCTGGTGGCGATCCGCAGATCCAGCTGCTGAGCGATGGTGGCGATCGACAGCACCACCTCCATGGTCGCGAAGTTCTGCGCGATGCAGATCCGCTTGCCCGCCCCGAACGCCAGCGACGCCTCCCGATGCGGCCGGGTCATGTTCTCCGGCAGATAGCGCGTCGGATCGAACTCGCCCGCTCGATCCCAGACCCGCGGATTGCCGTGCACCCCGTGCATGCTGATCATGATGGTGGTGCCGCGCTTGATGCGATAGCCCGCCAGCACGTCCTCGCCCAGCGCCACCTTGCTGAAGGCCATGATCGGCGGGTACAGCCGCATCGTCTCCAGGAAGACGGCCCTGGTCCACACCAGCTTGTCCACGTCGGCGGCGGTGGGGGCGCGCCCGCCGAGCACGGTGTCGAGCTCCTCGTGGAGGCGCTGCCGTACCTCGGGGTGGTCGGCGAGCAGCTTCCACACCCAGGTCAGCGCGGTGGCCGAGGTCTCCATGCCCGCCCCGATGAATGTCATGAGCTCGTCCCGGATTTCGAGATCGGTGTAGCTGTGCCCGGTCTCGGGATCGGTGGCCGCCATCAGCAGGCCGAGCAGATTGTCCTTGCGGGTGAGGCGGCCCTCGCGATGATCGGAAATGATTCCGGCCACGGCCTTCTCGATGCCGCGTAGCTCGAACATGATGTGCGGGGCCACCATCCAGGAGGCGGCGCGGAGAGCCCGGATCGGAATCCGTGAGCCCGCCTGCTTCTCGGGCTTCTCGGTGCGGCGCACCAGCCACATGGACAGCGGCCGCAGCGTCCGGCTCACATTGGTGACCACGCCCACGCCGAAGAACTTGAGCAGCCGCTCGAGCTTGATCTTGGAGATGGGCCCGTCCAGGTCGGTGCCGAACATGGTGCGCGCCACGATATCCAGCATGAGGCGGGTCATCTCCACGCCGACGTCGACCGGTGCCCCGGCCGCCCGCAGCCGCCGGGCCGTCTCCTGGGCCGCCTCGACCATGGGCACATCGAACTGGTCGATGGCGTTGCGCGCGAAGATCGGCTGCACCAGGCGTTTGTTGCGGTAGTAGAGGCGATCGTCGCGCTGGGTCACCAGGCCCTGGCCGAAAACCACGGCGAGCATGTCGAATTCGGCGCCGCGCACATAGTTCTCGTGATTGGCGATCAGCACGTGCCGGACCAGCTCCGGACTGCGCACGACGACGTACTTCGCCATCGGCAGGCGGGCGATCAGCACATCGTCCTGACCCGGCAGCTCGGCCGCCAGGTACTGCATGATGGTGCGCTCCCGGATCCGCCCGGGCAGTCCCAGCGCCAGCCGCCAGGACTGCCCCCAGGTGACCGGCGTGTTGTGCCAGCGCATGGGTGCGGGCTGCCACCGCGGCGGGTGGAGTTCTGTGCTTCCTGTGGCCGGTGCTGTCATGGGGACCATCCCGTGCGATCGAAAGTCGTTCGCCCCGTGGGGCTTACGCTCGAATGCTACTGGGGAGTAGGAGTTCGCGCAGGCGATGTGGTGTATCCGTGTCCGCCGGGTCGCGGGATCGGTCACGGCTGCGCCCTTGATTCTTGAGCAACCATTCAAGTACTGTGCGCCTATGGCCCGCACTCGCGAATTCGAACCCGATGACGTGGTGGATGCGGCCATGCGCCGCTTCTGGGAGCGCGGGTATCGGGCGACCTCGGTGGAGGACCTGGTCAAGGCGACCGGCGTGAAACCCGGCAGCCTGTACAGCGCCTTCCCGGGCGGCAAGCACGCGCTGTTCCTGGCCTCGCTGCGGCGCTACTCGGACCTGATCGTGCCCCAGAAATTGGGCGAACTCGATGATCCGAACGCGTCCCTGGCGCAGGTGCGCGGCTACTTCGACGGACTGGTGGCCGACCTGCTCTCACCGGAGGGGCGGATGGGTTGCCTGCTGGTGAACACCGCCATCGAGAACGCCGCCACCGATGACGCGGCCGCTGCCGTGGTGCGCGGGCATCTGGCGCGGCTGGAGGATCGGATGCGGGATGCATTGCGGAATGCCGTGCGTCGCAAGGAGGTTCGATCGAACGTCGATCCCGTCACCGTTGCGAAGGGCTTGGTGGCCACATCGCAGGGGCTGATGGTGGTCGGCAAGGCCAATCCCGACGAGCCGGTGTTGCGCGCGATCGTCGACAATGCCTTCGCCGGGCTGTCGCCCGGTTAGGCGCGGCGAAAACCTTTGCAGGGCCGTCCTTGTGGACGGCCCCCTTTTCCCACCAATATTTGAACACTCACTCAAGAATGAAGGTATGTCATGAAGGCGATCACCATCTCCCACTACGGTGCGCCCGAGGTGCTCACCGTGACCGAACTGCCCGATCCGGTACCGGCCGCGGGTGAAATCCTGGTCGAGGTCAAGGCTTTCGGGCTCAACCATGCGGAAACCTACATGCGGTCGGGGCAGTGGGGCGATGTCGCCCAGGTGACCGGTATCGAAGCCGCGGGCGTCGTCGCTGCCGACCCTTCGGGCAAGCTGGCCCCTGGGACCTCGGTCGTGGCGATCATGGGTGGCATGGGCCGCACCCGCAATGGCTCCTACGCCGAGCTGGTCACCGTGCCCGCGGACAATGTCGTGGCGGTCGACACCGCTCTGGCCTGGACCGATCTCGCCGCCGTCCCGGAGGTCTACGCCACCGTGTGGACCACCCTGCACGACAATCTCGCCGTCACGGACGGTGAGACGGTGCTGGTGCGCGGCGCGACCTCGGCACTGGGACAGGCGGCGGTGAACATCGCCGCCGACCTCGGGGCCACGGTCATCGCCACCACCCGATCGCAGGCCAATGCGGCGATGCTCGAAAAGATCGGTGCCGCAGTGGTTCTCACCGAGGACGGCAATCTGTCGGAGCGCGTGCGCGCGGCCGGATTCGTCGTCGACGCCCTGCTGGACCTGGTCGGAAACTCCGTCCTACGTGATTCGGTCGCGACCGTGCGACCGCGCGGGCGCGTCTGCCAGGCCGGATTCCTCGGCGGCCTGGCCCCCGTGCCCGAGTTCAACCCGATCGCCGACCTGCCCAGTGGAGTCCAGCTGTCCTTCTTCGGCAGCTTCGTCTTCGGTACGCCCGGATTCCCGCTCTCGGCGGTCCCGCTCGCGGACTTCGTCGCCAAGGCCGAAGCTGGTGTGTACCACGCGAAACCGGTGCGCACCTTCACCTTCGGCGAGATCGTGCGGGCGCACGAGGTGATGGAGTCCGGGACCGCCGGCGGCAAGATGACGGTTGCCGTCGGCTAGTCCGGACTGCTTCGCGCCGCGAACTCAGCGGGTCAGATCCCGCACCGTCTCGGACAATACCCCGAGGCCGTCGGCGAGCAGGTCGTCACCGATCACCAGCGGGGGCAGCAGCCGGATGACGTTTCCGTAGGTGCCGCAGGTGAGCAGCACCACGCCTCGTGAGAGCGCCTCGGCGGCAATGGCTTTGGTGAGGTCTGGATCGGGGGTGTCGGTACCCGGCCGGACCAGTTCGATGGCGAGCATCGCGCCCCGGCCGCGTACGTCACCGATCACGCCGGTCGCGGCGGCCAGCTCCCGCAGCCGCGGCGCGGCGACCGCCTCGATGGCCCGCGCCCGGGCCGGCAGGTCCAGCGACCGCATCACCTCGATGCCGGCCAGGGCCGCCGCGCACGCCACCGGGTTGCCGCCGTAGGTGCCGCCCAGCCCGCCCGGGTGCACCGCGTCCAGTAGCTCGGCCCGGCCGGTGACGGCCGACAGCGGCATGCCCCCCGCAATGCCCTTGGCCATGGTGACGATGTCCGGCTCGATGCCCTCGTGCTCGCTCGCGAACCATGCTCCGGTGCGGGCGAATCCGGTCTGCACCTCGTCGGCGATGAACACCACCCCGTGCTCACGGGCCCAGTTCGCCAGCGTGAGAAGGAATCCCGGGGCGGGCACGATGAATCCGCCCTCGCCCTGGATCGGCTCGATGACGATCGCGGCCAGCGAATCGGCCCCGATCTGCACCTCGATCCGCGAAATGACCCGGCGCGCAGCCTGTTCCCCGGTCAGCCCAGGCTGGTCGCGGTACGGGTAGGACATGGGCATGCGATGGATGTCCGGTGCGAACGGGCCGAAATGCGCCTTGTACGGCATGGATTTCGCGGTCAGCGCCATGGTCAGGTTGGTGCGGCCGTGATACGCGTGATCGAACGCGACCACCGCCGGCCGGCCGGTCGCCAGCCGCGCCACCTTAACGGCGTTCTCCACCGCCTCCGCGCCCGAGTTGAACAGCACCGTCCGCTTGTCGAAGGCGCCGGGCGTGAGCGCGGCCAGTACCTCGGCCACGCGGATGTACTCCTCGTAGGGGGTGACCATGAAGCAGGTGTGGGTGAACCGCGCGGCCTGCTCGGCGACCGCGGCCGCCACCTCCGGATGGGACGCGCCGACCGTGGTGACCGCGATGCCCGAGCCCAGATCGATCAGCGAATTGCCGTCCACATCGAGAATGACGCCGCCGTCGGCGTCGGCCGCGTAGACGGGCACCGACGATCCGACCCCGGCCGCCACGGCCGCTGTCCGGCGCGCGGTGAGCGCCCGGGAACGCGGGCCCGGCAGCGCGGTGACGAGGTCGCGACGCTGGGGCAGGCGGTAGTCGATCGAGGGCATGCGGAATTCTCCCGGTCGAGGGTCGGTGGCGCCGGTCCTCAGTCTGCGCCACGGCACCCGCGATCACCCGTGCCGAATTGACAACACGCCGGGCAGGAATTAATTGGACCGCGACCTCGACAATGCCCGAACCCGGGCCGAACTCCTCCTCGTCCTGCTCGCCGAAGCCGATTGATCGGCGGGGCAAGGGCTGCTATCTTTCTACGTATCTACTTAGTAGATACGTAGAAAGAGCTCGGGCCGTAGACCACCTGCGGCTGAGGGCGCCGTGGGGACGGCGTCGTGGCGGCAGGATTGTGCGGACCCCTCATCACGCGCAAGGCTGTCGGCACACGAGGGGCGGGGGGGGGGGGGGAGCGGCCCCCCCCCCCCCGGCGGTAGGGTTTGGGGGGGGGGCGTCCCCGGGGCCGAGGAACAAAGTTAAGAAAACCCCAAAAAAAAAGGCC